>JAYTUA010000001.1:0-3213 GCA_043745015.1 Opitutaceae bacterium
GACAGAGCGGCGGCCGCCGAGCAAACGAAGAAGACCGAGCCGGCGAAGTAGCCTGCTGGAGGCGGGGTGCCCCCACCCCGCAGGAATGAGCATCCAACCGCACCAGCGGGGTGAGGGCACCCCGCCTCCAAGTTTTCTGACTCTTGCCACTTGTCCCTTGATCCTTGTTACTTTTCTTCCTGCCCATGTCCTACTGCGCGTCCCGTTTCGCCACTGTCCGCCGCCGCACCGTCGAGGTGAAGGTCGGCGCCGTGGGCGTGGGCGGCACCAACCCGGTGCGCATCCAGTCGATGACGACGAGCGACACGCAGGACGTTGTCGCCACGGTCAAACAATCCATCGCCCTCGCCGAGGTCGGCTGCGAGATCGTCCGCATCACCGCCCCCAACGTCGCCGCCGCCAAGTGCCTCAAGGACATCCGCGCGCAGTTCACCGCCGCAGGCTTCGGCCACATCCCGCTGGTGGCCGACATCCACTTCCTGCCCTCCGCCGCCATGGAGGCCGTCGAGCACGTCGAGAAGGTCCGCGTCAATCCGGGCAATTACGCCGACAAGAAGAAATTCGCCGTCAAGGAATACACCGACGCCGACTACGAGCAGGAACTGTCGCGGCTGCACGACTCGTTCTCCCCGCTGGTGAAGCGCAGCCGGGAACTCGGCCGGGCCATGCGCATCGGCACCAACCACGGCTCGCTCTCCGACCGCATCATGAACCGCTACGGCGACACGCCGCTCGGCATGGTCGAGAGCGCCCTCGAGTTTCTCCGCATCGCCCGGTCGCACGACTACCACGCCATCATGCTCTCCATGAAGTCGAGCAACCCCAAGGTCATGATCCAGGCCTACCGGCTGCTCGTCGAGCGCATGGCCCGCGAGGACATGCACTATCCGCTGCACCTCGGCGTGACCGAGGCCGGCGACGGTGAGGATGGCCGCATCAAGAGCGCCATTGGCATCGGCTCGCTGCTCCTCGACGGCCTCGGCGACACCATCCGCGTGTCGCTGACCGAGGACTCGGTCTACGAAATCCCCGTGGCCCAGGCCATCGCCGGCAAGGCGATGTCGCTCTGGAGCACCGCCGCGCCTGCAGCGACCTCCCCAGCCAATGTTCGTAATACGAACATTGGCCCAGATTCAATCGACCCCTATCATTTCACCCGCCGCGAAACAGCCACTCTGCAGCTTTCCGAGCACTGCCTCGTTGGCCCCGAGCAGCCGCCCCGCGTCATCGTGCGCCTCGGCTCGGTCGCCCAGCTCCCCGAAGCCGCGCAGGCGCTCGCCAGCCCGAAACTCAAAGACACCCCGGTCGAAGGCCTGCTGCTGCCGATCGACTCTCTGGGCGATCTGGCCACGCTCTGCGAATTTTTCGGTAGGCCGAGCTTAACGCCCGACAAGTCGGGGCTAAACCCCGACCTACAGGTCGAATTTCTCGCCTTGGAACTGGCTCCGACCCTGACGCCCGACGTGCTCCAGCCCCTGCTGGCCCTGAGTCAGGGCCGCCTGCTGCTCGTGCGGAAGTTTGGGCGCGGCGAAATGGAGACTTTCGCCGCCTTCGCCGATCTGGTGCGCCGGCACGGCCAATTCCTCGCCGCCGAAATCGCCCCGGAGGATTTTCCCGCCTACGCCCCAAGCCTGCAGTCACTCGGCGATGCCAATCTGCTCTTCACCCTCTCGGCTGTGGGCCCGAACGCCGGCCATGCCATCGGCGCCTGCCGCCAATTGGTCGAAAATCTTCACGCCGCCGGCTCCAAGGCTCCCCTCTGGATCCGCAACACCGCCGGCACGGCCGTGCGCGGCGACCCCAACTTCCTTTCCAAGCTGCTCGAGGCGAGTTTCCTGACCGGCAGCCTGCTCTGCGACGGCCTCGGCGACCTGGTGAGCATCGAGACCGAGGCCGACGTCACGCGCGCCACCAAACTGGCCTACAATGTCCTGCAAGGCGCGGGTGCCCGCATCTCCAAGACCGAGTTTGTCGCCTGCCCCAGCTGCGGCCGCACGCTTTTCGATCTCCAGACCACCACGCAGCGCATCCGGGCGCAGACCGGCCACCTCAAGGGCGTGAAGATCGCCATCATGGGCTGCATTGTGAACGGCCCGGGCGAGATGGCGGATGCGGATTTTGGCTACGTCGGCGGCGCGCCGGGCAAAATCAACCTCTACGTCGGTAAAAACTGCGTGCAATACAACCTGCCCCAGGCCGAGGCCGACGCCCGCCTGGTCGCCCTCATCCGGGAGCACGGGAAGTGGGCCGACCCCGAGCCGCACCAGCTGGCGAACGCCTGACGGACGGTTTTCAGAGGGGATAACGGACCCGGGGCCTGTGTGGCATTTCGCAACATTAAAATGCCAAAAGTTATGCTCCGCTACCGTGTGAACAAGATGTCGGAAAGTTGCCCTTGAAACGCATTTTTTGATTCACGTTACTCGCAAAGTCATTTTTAACTGTTCTTCCTTTCGATTGTTCATTGCCAACTCCGCAGCGCACCCGGTGCCCGGTCCATTCAAGGTTTTCCCCAGACGACGGCCCCAATGCCCTTCGCCCGCAGCATCCCTGCCGCGCAGGTCATGGCCCCCGACCCATTTTCCCTTGCGTGCCACGGTCCCGGACGAAGCGGATGTTTTGGCAGGACAGTTTGAGGTGTGAATAAAACCGTCACCTTCCGCCCCGCATGTCCCTCTCACCCCTCCAGACCAGTCTCTGGGAAACCGTCAAATGCGACCTTAAGGGCCTGTTTCCGGACGACGTCTTCCAGATGTGGTTTGAGCCCATGCGCTGCCTCGAGACCACCGAGGATGCCGTGACCCTGGGCGTGCAGAACGATTTCGCCGCGATCTGGATCCACGACAACTACCTCGATCTCATCTCCCAGCGCCTCCGGCTGGCCGCCGGCCGCCTCGTGCAGGTCCACCTCCGCAAGATCGACCAGGGCAACGGCACCGCCCCCCGCGCCGCCGCCGCCCCGGCCCGCCCCGCCGCCAAGCGCACCGTCCGCTATGACGAGCGCTCCGCCGCCGCCGGCACGCTGAACCCGCGCAACACCTTCGAGAATTTCGTCGTCGGTCCGAACAACCAGTTGTCCCACGCCGCCGCCCTCGCCGTCTCGCAGGCCCCGGCCCAGGCCTACAACCCGCTCTTCATCCACGGCTCGACCGGCCTCGGCAAGACCCACCTGATGCACGCCATCGGGCACAGCATCCTCCAGCGCAACCCCGA
>JAYTUA010000002.1:0-3200 GCA_043745015.1 Opitutaceae bacterium
TTGTTTTTCCAGCAGCTGCCGGCTTGGGCGACGGCCCGCGGTGCGGCGGACGAGGAGAGCCGGACGGAGTTTCGGGCGCCGCCCGTTGCGCCAACATGAGTACGCTGTTCACCTGGCTGGATGCGCATCCCGGTCTTTACTGGTTGGGCGGGGCGGTGCCGACCGCGTTGCTCGCGGACTGGATTTTCCGGAGCTGGCAAAAGCCGGAGGAGAACGAGGCGCAACGCGGCGCTGATGGGCGGGTCTGGCTGTTGCTGCTGGCCGTGCTGTTCGCCTGGCGCTGGCCCGCGTTGCTGGAAATCAAGGCGGTGACGGCCGCTGAGACGCAGCTGGTTGCCGGTGCGGTCACCGGCGCGCGCGATCCGTTGCACTTCCGCTGGGTGGATCTGTCCGGCGCTGGTCCGCTTGCGGTGCTGGTCCTGTTGCCGACCCACGCCCTGGGAGTGCCGCTGGATTATTTCAACGCCCGGCTGGTCGCGCTGCTGCTCGACTGGGGGGCGCTGGTGGCGGACTATCTTTTCCTCCGGCAGTTTTTTCCACGGGGCACGGCCGGGCTGGGCATGCTGCCGCTGGCGCTCTGGCTCGCCACCTCGCGCGATCCGGTGGTGTCCGCATATTCGTCAGCTCATCTTTCCTGCTGGTTAAGCGTTTGGGGCGGTTGGCTGCTGTGGCGCAGCCGGGCGGTGCCCAACGAAACCAATCCGCCGCGCCGCGTAGTGGCCGCCGGAGCCGGCGTCTGCCTTGGTTTGTTGCCCTGGGTGAATCCCGGATCCGCCGTGATCGCCGCCGGGCTTTGGCTCCGGGCGGCCGGGGCGGCGCTGGTGGATCGCCGGTTGCCTTGGCGACAAAGAGTGCAAGGGCTGGCGTGGGCCGGGGGAGTCGGGCTGTATGGGGTCGGACTCATGCTGGCCTTGCTGCATGGCACCGGCTCTTTCGCCGATTTCCAGGCGGGCTATTTCCAGGAGGCGGTTGATTTCAGGGACTCATCTTTGCTGATGGCCGTGGCGCTCGGACTGGGCACGGCGCTCGCCGTGGGTTTCGGCCTGATGAGCGGCGGGGGATTGCTGGCGATGCACCTGCACCAAGGTGCGCCGGCTATTTTTGGTCATTTGGCCGAATACTGGAGTCAGCCGCGCAGCCCCCTCAGCCGGCAGATCCGGAAGAGCCAGCAGCCGGGAGATACGATGGTCGTCTGGGGCGGCCGGGCGGAGCTGCATATTGAGACCGGCCTGCCGCAGGCGGTTCAGACCAGGCTGGCGATGCGCGCGCTGCCGGACTCGCCGGAACGCGAAAGCCTCCATTGGCTCCGTTACCTGGCGGATCTGCGGCGCGCGGCCCCCATATTTTTCGTGGATGCCGTGGATGCCGTGGGGCCCGGCGCGGCCGGCCAGACAGACAGGGGAAAATATGGGCACACCGCCTTTCCCGAATTGGCGGACTATGTGCGCAACCACTACCGGTTGATGAGTGACGATGGCCAGGCGCGTTGGTATGTCCGGGCCGACCGGGTGGCGCAGATGGCCGCGGGGCGGTCCGACGTGGTGCCGTTGACGCTGGCCGGGATGAGCGTGGTGAAAGTCCTGGGCGACATGGGCGACCTCGGACCCGGCCGCCTCGGCGCCCATGCGCCGTCGCGGCTCATGCATCCGCTGCCGCGTGGCGCGCGGGTGCTGCGGGGCGTCTTCGGGTTTGCGGAGGGAGCCTATGCCAATCCCAAAAAAGCCACGGATGGGGCGTTGTTCACGGTGGACCTGGTCGGGGCCGATGGCGCTCGGCAACGCCTGTTGGAACGCCGGCTGGATCCGGCCAACCGGGTATCGGATCGCGGACCGATCGTGTTCGACCTGAGTTTGCCGGAGAATCCGGCGGCAAACATCGAGTTCATCATCGAACCTGGCACCAGCCCGACCTACGACTGGACCTATTGGGGCGATCTCCAGGTGGAGGCTCCTCTGGCCGCTGGCCGGTAGTATCGACGGGCCGAGACAGCACTTCAATCCATTGCGATTCATGGAGAAGTGTCGCTGAAATGGTCTGGGCCGGTGAGATTAAAAGAAACTGGCCGGCGGCAAAGAAATCTCAAATCGGGGCTTTTCAAACTAGTCCCCGAAAGTATGGTGGGCCGCTTATATGCAGAGAACATTCGTCATCTTTAAGCCGGACTGCATGGCCCAGCGCCATGTCGGCAACGTGCTTAACCGCTTTGAGCGCGCCGGATTCACCGTGGTCGGCTGCAAAATGGCCCGCCTGACCCCCGCTTTGCTGCGCGAGCACTACGCCCATGTCGCGAAACTGCCGTTTTACCCGGAGATCGAGACGTTCATGAGTTCGCGTCCGGTCATCATGATGGCGCTCGAGGGCACCGGCATTGTCCAGAAAGTGCGCGACCTGCTCGGACCCACCGATTCCCGCAAGGCGGCCAAGGGTACGATCCGCGGCGACTTCGGCACCGAGATGATGAAGAACGTGGTGCATGCCTCCGACAGCGTCGAAAACGCCAAGCTGGAGCTGGCCCGTTTCTTCAAGGCGGAGGAGCTGTTCAACGCCTGATTGACTTTGCGCGCTTGACGGCCAGCCGTCCGGTGCACTTTTTTGTTCCTTCGGTATTTCGCCCCCATCGTCTAGCGGCTAGGACAGGAGATTCTCATTCTTCAAACCGCGGTTCGATTCCGCGTGGGGGCACCACCTTTCGAGCGGCTGCGCCGGGCTGCGGATGGCCGGCCAGAGGATTTCGGTTAACTCATTTTTCTCCATGGCCCTCATCGGCAAACGCAACCTGCTCACCATCGCCCGCTCCGCCTCGCCGGGGCTTTATCTCGATGGCGGCACGCATGGCGAGATCCTGCTGCCGGGCAAATACATCCCGGCGGGCGCCACGGTCGGCGGCAAACTCGACGTGTTTGTTTATCGCGACTCGGAGGACCGCCTGGTCGCGACAACCCAAAAACCTTTCGCGACGGTTGGAGAGTTTGTGTGCCTGCAGGTCGCCGGCGTCAGCCCACGCATCGGGGTCTTCCTCAACTGGGGCCTGGAAAAGGATCTCCTCCTGCCGATCCGGGAAATGGACGGCCCGCTGAACCCGGGCGACTGGGTCGTCGTGCAGGTGGCGTTGGATGACAAGACCGACCGGCTCGTGGCCAGCGCCCGGATCAACCGCCACCTCGACCTGACGCCGCCCCACTACCACGAGGGCGAGGCGG
>JAYTUA010000003.1:0-3190 GCA_043745015.1 Opitutaceae bacterium
CGGTCTGCGTCCCGATCCAGGGCGGCAAGTGCGGCGGCTGCCACCTCAAGGTTTCCAGCGAGGTCGAGTCCGCCTCCCGCGGCAAGAACCCCGACATCAGGATCCCGACCTGCGACCAATGCGGGCGGATCGTGTACTGGGCCGCATGATCGGCCCAGGCGCCCGCGGCGGGCGCGTAGTTGGTAGTTGGGAATTGGTAGTTGGTGACGGAAGCCGGTCGGCTCTCGGAGTCGTTTCCGTGATTGGCCATCCGGACCAATTACCAACTTCCAATTCCCAACTACCCACCGCGTCCGCGGTGGCCGGCAGCCTGCCCGCGGGCTTGCCATGGGAACAACGCCCTTCAGGCTGCCGGCCGGTTTTGGGGCCTGGTCGTCGCTCCGAGTTCTTTGATCCCAAGGCGCGGGTAATGCCGCGCCCGACAGAGTTCGGAGAGGAAAGTCCGGACACCATAGGGCACGATGCCGTGCGAGGTTCACGCCAAGCACGGGCACCGCGTTTCAAGGCGCGGTGACGGACAGTGTCACAGAGAATATACCGCCCTCCATAGCTCGACTCCGGTCGAGCGACGGAGGGTAAGGGTGAAAAGGTGGGGTAAGAGCCCACCGCGGACCGCGTGAGCGGGACGGCACGATAAACCCCTTCCGGTGCAAGGCAAAATAGGCGGCTGGGCGGCCCGTCCAATAGCCGCGGGTATGCCGCACCCTCCTTCGCTCCACGAAAGTGGAGCTACGGAGGGCACGTCCTCCTTCGGGAGGCGTGAGAGAAATGGCGACCAAACCCTGCGTAGCCCGGCGCAAGCCGGGCGAAGCAGGGGGAACAGAATCCGGCTTACCGGCCCCAAAACCATTATTTTTTAGTGACCCTGCTTCGCCCTGCGGGCTACGCAGGGCAGGCGAGTGATAGGTGACGAGTGACGGGATCGACGGCAAGGGCTGGCTCGCCGAGCCGGTCGGGATCGAGGCGCCGGTTGAGAGTCACCCGGCCTGCAGATCGAGATCGGATGTAGCCCCGGCAGACCGCTGCCGGGGGATCGTGTCAGGCAGAGGTCTGCCCGACCTACATCTGTGAACCTGTAGCCCGGGTGACCTCACCCGGGATGATCGATTTGATCGCGGTGTCGTCTGCCCGGTGCTTCCCCAATCCTTGGTACTTTAGCCACGGTTTGCGGCAAATTTCCGCTGCGGCGGCTCCCGCGTTGACAGAGCGGAACCGCGCTCTATGCCCAAGGACTCTTTTGTCGCGTGCGGGGCACGCTTTTTTCCAACCAGAACACACCCATATCCATGGCCGCCAAATCCAAAGCCAGCCGTTCCGCCAAGAAGCCCGCCAAGCCGGGCAAATCCGCCTCCAAGAAGGGCCCGAAATACGTCTACACGTGGGGAGCCGGCCGCGCTGACGGCAACGGCTCCATGAAGAACCTCCTCGGCGGCAAGGGTGCCAACCTCGCCGAGATGACCCGCATCAATCTCCCGGTGCCCCCCGGCTTCACGATCACGACCGAGGTCTGCACCTATTACTACGCCAACAAGCGCACCTATCCTTCCTCGCTCCAGGCGCAGATGGAGGCCGGCGTCGTCAACATGGAGAAGATCATGGGCACGAAGTTCGGCGCCACCGACGGCATGCCGCTCCTCCTCGCCGTCCGCTCGGGTGCCCGCGACTCGATGCCCGGCATGATGGACACCATCCTCAACCTCGGTCTCAACGACCAGTCCGTCGTTGCCCTCGAGAAGGCCACCGGCAACTCCCGTTTTGCCTACGACTGCTACCGCCGCTTCATCCAGATGTACGGCGACGTCGTCATGGGTGTCCAGAAGCGCGAGGGCGAGGACCACGATCCCTTCGAGCACACCATCCACACCTTCAAGCACGAGGCCTACCACGGCGACATCGAGGACTCCAAGCTCACCGCCGCCGACCAGCAGGAGCTCATCAACCGCTTCAAGGCCCTGATCAAGGACCGCACCGGAAAAGCCTTCCCCAACAATCCCTGGGACCAGCTCCGTGGCGCCGCCGGCGCCGTCTTCGGCTCCTGGATGAACGACCGCGCCAAGGTTTACCGCGCGAAGTACAACATTCCCTCCGAGTGGGGCACCGCCGTCAACGTCCAGGCCATGGTCTTCGGCAACACCGGCGACACCTCCGGCTCCGGCGTGGCGTTCACCCGCAACCCGGCCAACGGCGTCAACGAATTCTACGGCGAATTCCTCGTCAACGCGCAGGGCGAGGACGTCGTCGCCGGCGTCCGCACCCCCGAGCCCGTGCTCAAGCTCAAGGACGTCATGCCCAAGAGCTACGCCGAGCTGCTCAAGGTCCGCGCCACGCTCGAGAAGCACTTCAAGGACGTGCAGGACGTCGAGTTCACGATCCAGGACGGCAAGCTGTTCATGCTCCAGACGCGCAACGGCAAGCGCACCGCCGCCGCCGCGCTGAAGTTCTCCATCGATATGGTGAAGGAGAAGCTGATCAGCTGGCAGACGGCCATCCTCCGCAACCCGGCCGACCAGCTCGAGCAGTTGCTCGCCCCGATCTTCGACCTCGCCGAGGTCAGGAAGGCCAAGGTCATCGCCACCGGCCTCCCGGCCGGCCCCGGCGCCGCCACCGGCCAGATCTACTTCAACGCCGACCGCGCCGTCCAGGCCGCGGCCAAGGGCGAAAAGGTGCTACTCGTCCGCGTCGAGACCTCCCCCGAGGACCTTCGCGGCATGATCGCAGCCGAGGGCATCCTCACCGCCCGCGGTGGTGTCTCCTCCCACGCCGCGCTCGTCGCCCGCCAGATGGGCAAGGTCTGTGTCTGCGGCGCCGCCGCCGTGCACATCGACTACGACAAGAAGACCACGACGATCGACGGCCAGACCTTCGGCGAGGGGGATTACCTCTCGATCGACGGCACGTCCGGCACCGTGTACGCGGGCCAGATCAAGACCGCCCCGTCCGAGATCATCGCCGGCCTCGTGAACAACGATGCCGCGGCCAAGGCCACGGAGAAGTTCAAGAGCTTCACCCAGCTGATGAAGTGGTGCGCCCAGGCCACCAAGCTGTCGGTCCGCACCAACGCCGACACCCCCGAGCAGACCCGCATCGCGGTCGCGTTCGGCGCGGTCGGCATCGGCCTCACCCGCACGGAACACATGTTCTTCGAGGGCGACCGCATCGACGCCATGCGCGAGATGATCCTCGCCGACAA
>JAYTUA010000004.1:0-12524 GCA_043745015.1 Opitutaceae bacterium
GCGCTCGGCGGTGTTCGCCGAGGGCACCGCCAAGGTCGCGGTCGCCATCACCACGTCGGATCCCAAGGTCCCCCTGCAGCTCAAGGCCGACATCGAGCAATGTCTGCGCGCGCAGCCGGGCGTGAAGGACGTGATCATCGAACTCGCCGTTTCCGCCGCCAAGGCTCCGCCCGCCCCCGGCGCGGCCCACCTCGGCGGCGGCAGCGCTCCCGCCGGCCTCAAGCACTCGGTCGCCATCGCCTCCGGCAAAGGCGGCGTGGGCAAGTCCACCTTTGCCGTCAACCTCGCCTGCGCCCTTGCCCAGATCCTCGAAAACCGCGGCCGCCCCGGTCGCGTCGGTCTGATGGACTGCGACATCTACGGCCCGTCCGTGCCGCTGATGATGGGGTTGCAGGGCCGGCCGGAGATCGACGGCGAGGCATTGGTCCCGCTCGAGCGCTTCGGCGTGAAAGTGATGTCCATGGGCTTCCTGGTGGACGACAACACTCCGGTCGTCTGGCGCGGCCCGATGATCATGAAGACCATCCAGCAGTTCGTGCAGAATGTGAGATGGGGCGAGCTCGACGTGCTGCTGGTGGACCTGCCACCCGGCACGGGTGACGCGCAGCTTTCGCTGGTCCAAACCCTGCCGCTTGACGGAGCCATCCTCGTCACCACGCCGCAGACCGCCGCCACCAATGTCGCCCGGAAGGGCGGCCTCATGTTCCAGAAGGTCAACGTGCCGCTGCTGGGCGTGGCCGAGAACATGAGCTGGTTCGAGGATGCCGCGGGCCACCGGCTGGCGCTCTTTGGCGAAGGTGGCGGGGCCCTCACCGCCGAGGCCCTGGGCACCACGCTGCTCGGGCAGGTGCCCCTGTTCCCCGAGATCCGGGCCGGCGGCGATTGCGGCATGCCCATCACCGTCAATTCACCCGACAGCAAACCCGCGCAGGTATTCCGGGGCATTGCCGAGGCTCTGCTGGCCCGCTTGAAAGTGCCGCACGCGAGTTGACACGCGCGAGCGGACACCACTAGCGTTTCAAAACATGACGATTCAGCCGGGCCAAACTCTGCCGACACCAGCAGTCGGGCGTTTTTTAAATTGTTACTGAGCGTCGCCGTATGTCCGCATTTTCCTCCAGTCCTGGCGAATCGAGCGGCAACCGTGACTTCGTCAAGCAATCGAACCTCTACCAGGAATTTCTGGCCGAACGGGAGGAAATCCTGAAGCACAAGTGGATTGAATCCGAACGCCTCGGCTACGATATCGGCTTTGAACGCGCCTTGCTCGACTGGATCCGCAAGCACCGCGACAGCTGGCGGGCCGCCCGCCGGGCCCAACTCGCGACGGGAGCCGCACCGGCATCTCCCGTAGAAATCAAGAAATAGGACAAAACAAAGGCCGGTCCCGTGAGGAACCGGCCTGAAAAGTTCTTGGAGGCGGGGTGCCCTCACCCCGTATGGCGGACGAGGGCGTCCGCCCTCCACCTCGTCTTACTTGATCTCCTTGTGGAGCGTGTGGCGCTTGAGGAAGGGATTGTACTTCTTCTTCTCAATGCGCTCGGTGACAGTCTTCTTGTTCCGCTTGGTGAGGTAGCGCGAGGGTGGTTTCCCCTCTTTGCGGGCTTCGGTGCATTCCAAGGTGACGGTTTCTTGCATGGCTTAAATGGGTTGTAAGGGTCGAGAGCAAAGCTGCGCCGCAAGCACGTGCAACCTAAAATTCACGATTCCGTTGTAGGTCGGGCTTTACGCCCGACATGTCTGGACGGTGTGTCGGGCGTAAAGCCCGACCTACACGAGGCGCTCTCGGGCAAATACCACCTTGCTAGACGCTTACCTTCTTTTCCGTCAGGGGCATCATGACGCCGCGCCGGAAGAGCGTCACCTGCCCGGTGCTCGAGGACACGACCAGCGCGATGCAATCCGCCGCCACCGAGATGGCCGCGGCGGCCGCATGGCGCGAACCGAGTCCGCTGGGCAAAGCGTGGTTGTAGTCCGACGCCTGGATCAGCGAGCCCGCCGCCTCCACCACCCCGTCACCCCGGATGACGAACGCCCCGTCGATCGACGAGAATTCCTTGATGGTCTCGTCCATGAACGGATTGAGGATGTTCCGGTCCTCCTCCTTGTAGCCGTAAAATGGATTGAGCACGAGCGGCTTGGTGAGGCTCGCCAGTTTTTCGCTGTCGCCCACGACAAAAAGACAACCCACCGGCCGGCCCTCGCGGCCCTCGACCGCCAGTTCCGTCGCCACGGCGATGACGCGCTCCAGCACTTCGGGCTTCACATCGGGCGGCAGCAGGTCGGCGTGTCCGGTGAGCAGGGATTGAAACTCCTTTTCGACATCCACGACGACGATCGAGTCGAACTGGTTGGTGCCCGCGATGCCGCCCACGCAGCAGAGCCGGTCCTTGAAGGTGATGAGCCCGCGGGTCAGCCCGACCAGTACGGCGCTGCGCAGTTGGGCCATCCGCTGGTTGGAAAATGACCGCACCTGGATGGTGTCGTCGAACCGGCCCTTCCGTACTTCGCCCTCGGGCAGGTTGCGGGTCACCAAGATGGTCTTGAGCGAGGCCTCCCACTTCGGCGCGCGGAACCGGCCGGCAAAGGTGTCGCCAAACACCATCAGCCCGGTGCAGCCGCTGGCGACCGCGATTTTCTCGGTCTCGCGCAAAATCACGCGGTTGACGCGGGTCTGGGCCGCGGGAAGCGGCTTGGCCGCCACCCCGCCAAACCCGGCGAAGAGCCGGTCGTAGAGCGTGTCGAGATCGGGGGCCCGGACCAGGCTCTCGACGAAATCCGGTTCCTTGAACATCTGGGCCAGAGCGGCGAGGAGTTGCAGGTAATCCCGCGTCTTCTCATCGGCGATCAGCATCAGCACCAGCTGCACCGGCTCGCTCTCCATCGCGCTGTCGTACCGGATGCCGTAATGGCTGCGGCCGACGGCGAGGATGTACCGGCGGTCCATCTTCACCCGCACGTGCGGCAGGGCCACCCCGAGGCCGAGGTAGGTCGTCATGGTGTTCTCGCGGCGCAGCAGGCCCTTGAGCAGGGCGTCCTTGTTCAGGTCGGGGAAACGCTCGACCGTGAGGTTGAGCAGCTCGACGAGCGCACCCTCGAGGTCGGCGCTGCCGAGGTCCACGACCCGGCTGCGGGAGATGTATTTGTCGAGCCGCATGGTTCAGGGGGCCGCGGCGCGGCGGGTTACTTCTCCCACTCCAGCGCGCCCTTCTTCACCTCGTAGAAGAGCCCGAGCACGAGCACGCCGAGGAAAAACATCATGGGGGTGAGGATGGCGATATTGTTGGCCAGGAAATCCCGGTAGACAAACGTCCACGGGATGAGGAACACGACCTCGATGTCGAACAGGATGAAGAGCATCGCGGTGACGTAGAACTTCACCGAGAAGCGCGTGTGGGTGCTGCCATCGGAGAGGATGCCGCACTCGTAAGCCGCATCCTTGATCTTGCTGCCCCGCGCCCGCTGGCCGACGAGGTGGCTCAGGGCGATGACCACGATCGTGATCCCGGCGGCAAGCACCACCTGGATGAGGAACGGTAGATAGGCGGCGTAGGACATCGGCCCTAGCGTCCTCACCCGCGCGCGGGGATTCAAGGGGAAAGTTTTGTTTTTCCGGTTGCAGACGGGGCGGCCGGGCCCTCGACTGGCCGCGTGGTTGCCGAAGCCGATTATCGCATCAAACTTCCCGTCTTTGAGGGCCCCCTCGACCTCCTGCTCTTCCTCATCCGGAAGAACGAACTCGATATCTACGACATTCCGATCGCGCACGTGACGAAGCAGTACCTGGAGGTCATCTACGCGATGAAGGAGCTCCAGATCGAGGTGGCCGGCGAGTTCTTCGTCATGGCCGCGACCCTCATGGAGATCAAAAGCCGGATGCTGCTGCCCAAGCACCAGCAGGCGGTCGATCCCAACGCCGAGGAGGACGACCTCGACCCGCGCTGGGAACTCGTGCACCAGCTGTTGCAATACAAGAAGTTCAAGGAGGCCGCCGGCCACCTCGGGCAGATGTCCCTCGACGCCCAGAACATGCTGCCCCGCCCCGCCGGCTCGGCCTTCGCCCCCGCCGCCGAGCGCCCCCTCCGTCACGTGGACCGCATCGAGGTGTGGAATGCCTTCAATCTCGTCCTCCGCCGCCTTGCCGAAAAACTGGTCGTCGGCGAGATCCATGCCGAGCAGGTGACGGTCGCCGACCAGATGGAATACGTCCTCGACCGCATCAAGACCCAGAAGTCCTTCGTCTTCTCCGCCCTCTTTCCCGAGAAGATCTCGCTCCGCCGTCTCGTGGCGACTTTTCTCGCCGTGCTGGAGCTCACCCGCCTCAAGAAACTGCGGCTGGAGCAAAACGAGGCCTTTACCGATATTCTCTGCACGGCCGTGGAGGAAAACGAACTTGAAACCCCGGCCGGGCCGACCACGGTTCCAGCGCCCAATGAAGAAATCCCCCCGTCGCCGTAAAGCCAAGACCGCCCACCTCCTCGGGGTCGGACTCGACGACGCCGGCGGCCACAAGCGCCTGACCTCCGCCGAGCAGTTCACCATCGTCGGCGGCTCGGAGGAGACCCACGGCCGCATGACCGAGACCGTCATCAAGACCTTCGAGACCCTCAAAGAACGCGGCAAGCCGCTGCAGGCGGTCGAGCCGCAGGAACTGGCCGAGATCATCCACCAGTCCACCCCGCACTGAGGCTGGCTTGCCTTTCAACTTCCCCTAACTTAACTCATTCCCATGTCCGAAAAAATCGCCCACCTCGACACCGCCAATTTTGCCACCGCCATCGGTGGAGCCACCCCTGTCCTCGTGGACTTCTGGGCCCCTTGGTGCGGCCCCTGCAAAGCCATTGCCCCGATTCTCGAGGAGCTCGCTGTCGAGCTCAACGGCAAGCTCACCATCGCCAAGGTCAACGTGGATGACAACGGCGAGCTCGCGGCGAAATATGGCGTCCGCGCCATCCCGACCATGCTGCTCTTCAAGGGCGGCCAGCTGGCCGACCAGTTCGTTGGCATGATGGACAAGGCTTCGCTCAAGGCGAAGCTCGCCGGTAAGATCTGACAGCCTCGGCTGTTTTTATTGTAGGGCGGGATCACTGATCCCGCCTTTTTTATTGGAGGGTCCGCGTCTCTGCGGACCGCACGGCGCGCAGGGACGCGCACCCTCCACCGCTATCTCCCGAACCACACCCCCGCGCTCAACAACCCGCCATACACCGCCAAGAATTTTGCCGTGGCACCCAGCAGGGCGATCTGTTCCGCCGGTTCACGGGATGCCGCCAACCGCCGGGTCAGGGCCACGGCCCACGGCACGAGCAGGACCGGCAGGAGCACCGGCCAGCGATAACCCGTGATCAGCAGCGCCGGCGGACACAGCAAGGCAACCGCCACGGACAACCCGTACTGCCAGACGGCGAACTTCCGGCCGAAGCGCACCACCAGGGTCTTCTTGCCCGCCCGTGCGTCGGTCTCGACGTCGCGATAATTGTTCGCCACCAGAATATTCGCGGCGAGCAAACCGATCGCGGCCGCGCACGAGGTCACATCGGAGGACACGTAACCCGCCTGCACGTAGAAAGTGGTATCCACCGCCACCAGCCCGAAGAAGATGAAAACAAACAGGTCCCCCAGCCCGTGGTAGCCCAGCGGGAATGGCCCGCCCGTGTACGCGATGGCGCACACGATGCTGATGAGGCCGATAGGCAGCAACAGCCAGCCGCCCTCCCGCACCAGCAGCAGGCCGACGGCAAAGGCCAGCCCCAGCACGAGCCAGGTGGCCGCGAGCATCCGGCCCGGCGCGATCAGCCCGGCGGCCACGGCCCGACGCGGCCCGACGCGGGCCGGTGTATCAGCTCCCTGCACGAAATCGAAATAATCATTGGCGAAGTTGGTCCCGATCTGCACGAGCAGGGCGAAGGCGAGGCAGATCGCGGCCTTGCCATAATTCGCGCCGCCATGCGCTGCCGCCAGCGCCGTGCCCACCATGACCGGGATGACCGCCGCCGGCAGCGTCTTGGGGCGCGCGGCCTCGAGCCAGGGGCGCCATGAGGGAGGGACGGACATGGGGCAGTGTTACTTCCCGCCCAATTCCACTTCAAGCGCCTTGATTCGCTCCAGCACCACCGCGCGCCGCGCCGCGGGATCGTCCGCCGGCAGCCCGGGCAGGATTTGTTTCAACCAGGCCAGTGCCTCCGCGGGCCGCCCGAGCTCACGCAGGAGTTCGGCATGGATCCGTGCCGCGAAATAAGGCGCCCCCGGCTGCTCCGCCGCCTGCCGGAATAATCGCGCGGCGCCATCCTTGTCCCCGAGGAGGCGAAGGCGGATGTTGGCCATCTCGATATAGAGGTCCGCCTCCGGGCCGTGCACTTGCAGACCCTTTTCCAGAAAGTTTATCGCCGCCCGGGCTTGTTCAACCCGGTTCCGGCTACGCACCGCCGCGGGAACGTCGTCGGACCGCCACTGCGGCATATCATACGCCATCATCCGGGCCCCATTCAGCCAGAAATAAAGCGGACGTTCATCAGCCGCCACGGTCAGGTGCAGCAGCGCGGTGGTGTCAGCCACCGCCCGTCGTTCCCAGGCCAGATTCGTCCGCAACCAGAAACCGCCCGCCACCGCGCCCCGCATGCCACCGAGCACCGCCAGCGCGGCGCCATTTCCCGCCAGCGCAATCGACGGCGTGACGGCCGGCGGGAGCAACCGGGATTCCAGCGGACGCAACGCGCACACCGCCGCCAGCAGGAGCGCCGGCGGGATGATCCACAGCTGCAGCCTAGAATTCGCGATGCTTGAAGACATACGAGGTCAGGCCGCCAAGGAGGAGCAGGTAGGCGGCCCAGTAGGCCAGAAGAGCCAGCAGGCTTGCGCTGGAGAGTCCGGCTCCCGCTAACAACGGCTCGGTGTCGAACAGGGCGAGATTAGGCCAAAACCGGAGCAACCCCAGCCAGCCCTCCCCGCCGGTGAACGTCCGCAGCTGAGCGATGACCGTCAGCATCAGGCCGGCACAGCTGGCGAACAACGCCGAACCGGCGTAGCTGCACACGAGCAGCGTCAGCACCGCCACGAGGGTGAGCTTGAGCCACACCAAGGCGCAGGCCTGGAGAAACACAGCCAGCGGCACGAACGCCGTGCCCAATTGCGCCTCCCGGCTCGCGATCACCGTGGCCAGCACGAGCGCCAGAGTCGCGACAAACAGGGCGAGCACCGCCATGACTCCGGTCAGTTTTCCGGCAATGTATTCCCAGCGCCTCACCGACCGCGTCAGGATACAGGCGATTGAACCGCCGGAGATGTCGCTGAAATACAGGTGGGCCGTGGCAAGTGCGGCCAGCAAGGTGCCGAGCAGTCCGATGGCCCCGAGCCCGAAGTCGCCGATGAACTTCAGCTCCGCCACGCCAAAATTGAAATCCCGCAGCCGCAACGCCATCAGCACCAGCATCGCCCCCGCCGCGGCAAACAGCACGGTCAGGCGCAGGCGCAGGGCCTCGCTGAGCGTCTGCCTCGCGATCAGCGACACGCGGTGCAGTGCGGCCGTCACGGAACTGGGGTCAGTCTTGCTCACGAAGTTTCTCCAGGTAGAGATTTTCCAACGGGGATGGCCGGAAGGCAGGACGAACGCCTTGGCCCAGCAATTCAGCCGGCGTGCCCTCGGCGAGCAAACGACCCTGTCCGAGGATCGCGAGGCGGTCACAAATCTCCTCCGCCTGCGCCAGCAGATGGGAGCTCAAGACCACGGTCCGGCCCTGTCCGGCCAAATCGCGGATCAGGTTCGCCAGCGCCAGCCGGCCCTCGGGATCAAGTCCGGCGGCCGGCTCGTCGAGCAAGACCACCGCGGGTTCATGGACGATGGCCTGCGCGAGCCCGAGGCGCTGCACCATGCCCTTGGAGTAAGTCGCCATGCGCCGGTCGGCGGCGGGCATGAGCCCCGCCCACTCGAGCACCGCCTCAACCCTTTCCGCCGCGTTGGCCGGCGGCATCGAACTCAACCCGGCACAGTAGTGCAGAAATTCGCGGCCCGTCTGGTGCGGAGCGAGGCGGACCGACTCGGGCAGATAGCCGACCCGGGCCCGGGCCCCGGCACTGCCCGCCGCGTGGCCCATGATCCGGCAGTGACCCGCACTCGGAGCAATCAGTCCGGCTAGCGCCTTGAGCGTGGTGCTTTTCCCCGATCCGTTGGGTCCGAGCAGGCCGAGCACCTGCCCCGGAGCCAGTTTCAGCGAAAGGCTCCGGACGGCCTCGCTCGGGCGGCCCGTCCAGCCGGCGGGATAGGACTTGGCGAAGTCCTCCAGTTCAATCGCCCATTGGTTACCGAGAAGCATCGTTAGTGGATGTTAAATCCTTGGAATTGCGGCGTCCGGGTCGCGTCGGTCTGTTCCACCTTGCGGATGTATCCCTCCATGCGCTCCTGCACCGCGGCGATGAATTCCTTCACCTCGGCCGGCTGGCCCTCCGCCTCCAGGTGGACCCGCCCGTCGGGCAGATTCATCACGCAGCCCGCCACCTCATAACCTTTGGCCACCTGCAGGGCCTGATAACGGAAGCCCACGCCCTGCACCCGGCCGCTGAAAAACACCGTCGCATGATAAACCCCGGACATGCTGGCAGAAAAGCCATCGTGGATACTGAGACAACCCTTTCCGTCATTCGGTGCCCGGCGCGACCAGCCACCAGGCGGCAAAGTCGTCTCTTGCCAACCCTCCGCTCCTTTCCGACACTTCACTTACAGGCACGGCCCAACTTGATCCGCGGCCCATCCTGGCAACGTCAGATATTTATCCGGAGAAAGGCCATGAAATCCACCGCCGTGCCCCGCCAACTCATGGGCGCAATTTTGGCAACCACCGTTGCGCTGTTCACCGGTTGCTCCACCACCACCTACACCGTACAGGTCGATGCCATAGCCAAACCGACGCAGACGGCGGCCCAAAATGTGCCGGCGCCCCAATCCTACCACATCCGCGCCAAGAATCCCAAACTCGACGAGAGCAGCCTGCGCTACAAGGAGGTCGCCGATTTCGTGAAGACCGCGTTGTCGAGCAAAGGCATGTACGAGGCGCCGAGTCCGGAGGCGGCCGACGTGGTGATTGACATCGATTACGGCATGGACGCGCCGCGGGTGAAATACGAAACCATCAGCGCCCCCGTCATTCTCCAAACCGGGGATTCCGTGCAAATCGTGAAGGAGCCCCACCTCTATAAGCTGCCCAACGACACCTACGTGACCATTTGGGAGGATGTGCAGGTGGATGTTCCCGGAAAAACCGAATTTTTGGGCATCCAGGACGAAGTGACCCCCGTGATCATCTACGAAAAATATCTGAAGGTGTCGGCGCGCGAAAACAAGGAGACCAGCGAAGGCCGGGCCCCCGCCGAAGTCTGGAGCGTAAATGTGTCCGCCGAGGACAAGAGCCAGGAATTGAGAAAATACATCCCGATCCTCGCCTCGGCCACGGCCGATTACATCGGCACCAACACCAAGGAATCAAAGCCCGTCACCATTGATGAAAACGACGAAGCCGTTAAGTTCATCAAGAAGGGCATGTAAACCCGGGCCGAGGTGAGGAAACTCCTCGCCGCCGGCGCATGTGATGGTGCCAGAAAGACGCACCGTCCGCCTGCTCTCACAGAGGAAACATGGGGCGGTTCGCGTTAAACTGTATCCCTCGGCCGCCCTGGAGGTGGGGTCCGTTGGAAATTTATTTGCCAGCGCCGGTCCGGCACGCATTGTGCATCCCAACGCCGCAAGGCGCATTCCTTACATGACGAATCCTGATTCCGACGGGCTGTTCGATAACGATTGGGACGACTGCGGAGAACTTTCCTGGACCGAGGCCGATTGGCAGAAATACCTCGCCGCCCAAGAGACCGCGGTTCGCGATTACATCAAGCATTACGACCAGTTGCCCGCCTCCATGCAACGGATCGACGAGGCTGCCCGCCTCATGGGCTGGGAACTCGCCGAGGATCCGCCCAGCCCGGAAGCAGCCAAGGAAGGGGCGGAGATCGACGAGGTGGACGAAGATATTTTTGATGGGGACTGGGATCCGTACACCCTGCATCGCAACCCGGTCTATATCTCCACCCGCGCCCTTTACCTGAGCCTGCTGGCCCACTGGGAGCGGGTCGCCGCCCAACCCGATCGCGTGCCTCCCACGCTCGGCCTCACCCTCCAGTCACTCCTTTACCGGGGCAACGAACAGGCTTTGCAAGCCGTGCAGGCCTTGGAGATGGGCGACTATACTCTCGCGGTCCTGTTGTTCAAAAAGGCCCTGCGCGAACTCAATCTCACCCTCTCCCGCCTCCATGAACCCGATGCCACCGCCACTCCGCTGGCCATGCGCTACCGGGAATACGCGATGCCGCGCCTCTTTGATCTCCGGGAAATCTGGCTGCGCGTCATGAACGAGTGCCGCCAGAGCCACAGCGGCCCCACCCCGCTGGAGTAAGCAAAGGGACTACTGGTATTGACTGTAGCGGCGCTCTATGGGCGCCGTTTTCTTTGACGGCGGTCATAGACCGCCGCTACAGCACAGGAACGCTTTGATCCCCACTGCCTGTCATTCTGAGCGCAGCGAAGAATCCAGCAGGATGACAGTGTCGAATGCGTGTCTACTTCCCCTTGCGCTTGGGTTTCCGTCCGTAGCTCGCCTCTTTTTTCCCCGTCGTCTTGTAATCACCCGACTTGAGCGCGTTGACCTGGTCACGCAGCAGCGCCGCCCGCTCGAACTCCAGCTTGTTCGCCGCCTCCTGCATCTCGTCCTCCAGTTCGGCGATGACCGCCGCCACATCGTCGGCGGACTCGGCCACGGCGGCGGTGTTCAAGTCCGTGCCGGTGCCGTCGTAGGTGTGCAGGCTGGCCTGCACGCCGCGCTTCACGCTGCGGGGCGTGATGCCGTGCTCGGTATTGTAAGCGAGCTGCTTCGCCCGGCGACGCGTGACCTCGTCCATCGTGTGCCGGATGGAATTGGTGACGACATCGGCGTAGAAAATCACCCGGCCCTTCTCGTGCCGCGCGGCGCGGCCCGCCGTCTGCATCAGGCTCGTGGCGCTGCGGAGGAAACCCTCTTTGTCGGCATCGAGCACGGCCACCAGCGCCACTTCGGGCAGGTCGAGGCCCTCGCGCAGCAGGTTGATGCCGATCAGCACATCGAAGTTGCCCCGCCGCAGGTTCCGCAGGATCTCGACGCGCTCGAGGGCGTCGATGTCGGAATGCAGGTATTCGACCCGGAGCTTGGCATCGCGCATGTAGGAGGTCAGGTCCTCGGACAGCCGTTTGGTCAGGGTCGTCACCAGCACGCGCTCGCCCTGCTCCACCGCCTTGCGCACCTCGCCGATCAGGTCCTCCACCTGGTTCTTGGTCGGGCGGATCGTGATCTCCGGATCGAGCAGGCCGGTCGGACGGATGACTTGTTCCGCAATGACGATGGATTTACCCAGCTCGAAGGGCGCGGGCGTGGCCGAGACATAGAGGGTTTGCCCTGAAATCTGCTCAAACTCAGCGAAGCTCTGCGGACGATTGTCGAGGGCTGACGGCAGGCGGAAGCCAAAGTTCACCAGCGTCGTCTTCCGGGCGAGATCGCCGTTGTACATGCCGCCGATCTGCGGGATCGACACGTGACTCTCATCCACCATCACCAAAAAATCCTTGGCGAAGAAATCAATCAGGCAGAACGGGCGGTCCCCGCGTTTCCGGCTGGTGAGGTGCGCCGAGTAGTTCTCGATGCCGCTGCAAAAACCCATTTCCTGCAGCATCTCCAAGTCGTAGGTCGTGCGCATGCGGACGCGCTGCGCCTCGAGGTATTGCTGGTTCTTCTCGAAGAACGCGACGCGTTCCTCCAGCTCGGCCTTGATGCCGGCGATGGCCGTCGTGAGCTTGCCCCGCGAGGTCACGTATTGGTTGGCGGGATAGAGGTCGAAGGCGTCGATCTTGCGCAGCACCTTGCCGCTCACCGGCTCGAATTCCGACAGGGCCTCGATCTCGTCGCCGAAAAACTCCACGCGCAAACCGTGCTCCAAGTAGGCCGGCATCACGTCCACCGTGTCACCGCGCACGCGGAAGGCCCCGCGCTTCAGGTCGTAGTCGTTCCGTTCATAAATATTGTCCACGAGGCGCTCGATGAATTTTTGCCGGTTCATTGCGCCGCCCCGGACGAGCGAAATGCGCATCGCGGAGAATTCCTCGGGCGAGCCCAAGCCATAGATGCACGAGACGCTGGCCACGACGATCACGTCGCGCCGGCTGACGAGCGAGCTGGTCGTCGCGATGCGCAGGCGCTCGATCTCCTCGTTAATCGACGAGTCCTTCTCGATGAAGGTGTCACTGGACGGCACATAGGCCTCGGGCTGGTAATAATCGTAGTAGCTGACGAAGTATTCGACGGCGTTCTCCGGGAAGAAGGCCTTGAACTCCGAGTAGAGCTGCGCCGCGAGCGTCTTGTTGTGCGAGATGACCAGCGCCGGCCGGTCGAGCTGCGCGATGACATTCGCCATCGTGAACGTCTTGCCCGAGCCCGTGACCCCCAGCAGCGTCTGGT
>JAYTUA010000005.1:0-12513 GCA_043745015.1 Opitutaceae bacterium
GCGGAGCAGTTCACGGGCGAGCATGCCGCGGAAGCCAACGGCTATGTCACCCGCGTGATGCGCAAGCCCTACGACTACTCGTTCGTCAGCTGAAGTCGCGGCCGGCGGGTGCCGGCTCGACTTCGCCCGTTTCCTGCCTTTCGTCGGTGACGTGGGCCGGAAACACGACGAGTTTTTCGATGTGGTGGACGCACAGGACCGCGTCGTGCGGCAGGCGTTGCGGCGCGACGTCCATGCGCACGGCTGGCTGCACCGCGCGGTGCATGTGCTCGTGTTCAACCGCGCCGGGCAGGTATTTTTGCAGATGCGCTCGATGGCCAAGGACATGTCACCGGGCCTGTGGGACTCGTCGTGCTCCGGTCATCTCGACGCGGGTGAGGATTATGATGAAGCCGCGTGGCGGGAACTGCAGGAGGAGCTGGGCTTGCGGGTGGAGAAGGTAGCGGAGGCCGATGATCGCGGGGTGAGGGCACCCCGCCCACAATTGGAGGCCAACAATCGCGCGACGGGCCTACTTCGCCAAGGCTTCGAAGGCCAGGGGGCACCCCGCCCACAATTGCGGCGCTGGCTGCGCGTCGAGGCCTGCGTGGAAACCGGGCAGGAATTTGTGTGGGTCTACCGGCTGGAGGCCGAGGGGCCGTTTGTCTTGTGCCCCGAGGAGATCGAGCGCGGGGAGTGGATCGCGACGGACGAATTAAGCCGCCGACTGGCCGCGCGGCCGGACGACTATTGTTCGGCGTTCCGCCTGATCTGGGCGAGAGCACAGCAGACAGAGGACAGATGACAGAATACAGAAAGGAAAGATTGTACACAGAGCCGGGCTAGAGAGCAGCGGACAACACACCCCGGCGCTTTGCGCCACCCCTCTCAAGAGGGGATTTCCGAGGCCTTGATCCCCTCTATTGAGAGGGGTGCCCGAAGGGCGGGGTGTGTTTACTGCGGCCGCTGGGCCTTGAGCCGCTCAAATTCCTTCGTGCTCATCAAGCGGCGGGGCAGGCGACGCTCGGCTTCGCTGATGAGCCGGTCCCACTGGGTGTCCGTGGGGACATAGTCCTCCCAGCCGTTGTTGTGGCCGGTCCGGCGGCTGAACACGACGTGGCCCGCGTGAAAGCGCGCGCAGATCTGCCACTTCGTTCCGTCTTCATCGCGATCTTGCCAGCCGAATTCCATGGATGGGAGAGGAAAGTGACAAGTGACAAGTGACAAGTGCCAAAGGGTGGAGGGCGCAGCTCCTGGGATTGCTGATGGGAATGTAGGAGGGGCTTTATGCCCCGATTCTGTTGGAGGGGATATTATCCCATCGGGGCGTAAAGCCCCTCCTACAGCTTTTGCAAACACACCCTCGCTACTCGCGCGACAATTCCCCGGCGCGACGGGTGGCGGCGAGAATGGTTTCCTTGAGGGTCGCGCGAAAGTTGCGTTGCGCGAGCACCGACAGGCCGGCGAAGGTCGTGCCGTTCGGCGAGGTGACCTTGTCGCGCAGGGTTTCGGGCGGCACATCACTGCGGGCCAGCAGACGGGAGGCGCCGAGCGTGGTCTCAAGCGCAATTTTTGCGGCAATATCCGCCGGCAGGCCGGCGGCAATGCCGGCGTCGCGCAGGCCGGCGACAAATTCAAAGAGGAACGCCGGGCCGCTGCCGCCGAGCGCGGTGAGGGCATCGAAATATTTTTCCTCAAGGACCAGAAACTGGCCCAGGGACTCGAGCAGTTTCCCCACGAGGGTGCGGTCGGGCAGGGTCAACGGCGCGAGGGTGCAGAAAGGAGTGATGCCCGCGCCGATGGCCGCGGGGGTGTTGGGCATCGTGCGCACGATATTGCGGGCCCGGGGAAAGGATTTCGCGAGCGTGGCGAGATTCTTGCCGGCCAGGACGGAAAGCACGAGCTTGCCCGCGGTGAGCTCGGCGAGGCGCGGGTCGGCGGTGGCGAGCGACTGGGGCTTGAAGGCGACGACCACGAGGTCGGCCCCGGCGAGGAGGCTGGCGAGATCGGGCTCGCAGATGATGCCGGTGTCGACGGAGAGCTTGCGGGCGGAAGCGCCGTTCAGGCTGGTGCACGCGAGGTCGGCCGGCGCGATGGTTTTTTGGGCCAGCAGTCCGCGGACGAAGGCGGTGGCTAGGTTGCCGGCACCGAGGAAGGCGATTTTGGCCATGACGCAACGAACCGCGGGGCGGCCTTACTTGTTCTGGCGCTCCAGTGGGTGCCGGATGGTGCAGATCGCGCCGCCGCCGGGCCGGTTGGCCAACAGGACCTCGCCACCGAGGTTGCGCATGGAGTGCCGCGCCACGGTCAGGCCCATGCCGACGCCGACGGTGTGCTTGGTGCTGGTGAAGGGCTCAAAGGCGTGATCGCGGATCTCGGGGTCGATGCCGCGGCCCCGGTCCTCGATATAAATGTGGGCGAAGCGACCTTCCTCGGGCTTATCGATGACCTCGGTGCGGACGTGGATGACGCGCTGGTCGTCGGGGGCGTCGCCATAGCTTTCCCACGCATTGATGAGCAGCTTGGCGATGACGTCCTCCAGCACCTCGACATTGGTGTCGATGAGCACATCGCCGGGGCCGTGGGCGACCGTGATGGGCTGGTCGAGCTTGTATTCAATCTGGTAGCGGCGGATGCCGCTGTCGACCATGCGGGCGAGGCTGGCGCGGATCAGCGGCGGGCGGTTCTTCACCACGAGGGTGGTGAGCTGCTTGATGATGACGACGATGCGGTTGACCGCGTCCTCGAGATGACCGGCGTTTTTCTTCACGAGCTCGGGTTTTTCACTGTAGGCCTTGATCAGGTCCACATAGCCGATGACGACGCCGAGGAGGTTGTTGAGGTTGTGGGCAATGCCCTGGGTGACGGCGCCGATCGTGGCGGAACGGCGCGAGTCGCCGAGGCGGCGCTGGAGGTCAACCAGCTCGCGGTTGATGGTGACAAAGCGCAGCTGGGTCTGGACGCGGGCGAGGGTTTCGTCGAGGTCGATGGGCTTGGTGATGTAGTCCACCGCGCCCACGCCGAGGCCCTCGATTTTGCCCTCCTTGGAAGTCCGGGCCGTGATGAAGATGATGGGGATGGATTTGGTCTCGTGGTCGGCCTGCAGGCGCGAGCAGACCTCGATGCCGTCCATCTCGGGCATCATGACGTCGAGGAGGATCAGGTCGGGCTTGTCGGCGGCGACGAGATTGAGCGCCTCCTGGCCGGAGTAGGCGGTGGCCACGGTCATGCCCTCGCGCTCCAGCTTGCGTTTCAGCAACAGGACGTTGATCGGCTGGTCATCGACGACGAGGATCTTGGACGTGGCCATGGGCAGGTATTAAAGGAAAGCAATTTGCCAATGACTGGCAAGATTCCGTTACGGAAGAAAATACCCCAGTGATTACCGGGCGGCGATGGCGTTCTGGCGGTGGGCCTTGACGGTGTTGAGCATCAGCATGGCCACCGTCATCGGGCCGACCCCGCCGGGCACGGGCGTGATCTTGGAGCAGAGCGGGGCCACGGTGGGAAAATGCACGTCGCCGGTGAGGCGGAAGCCCGACTTCCTGGTGGGATCGGGCACGCGGTTGACGCCGACATCGATGACGACGGCGCCGGGCTTGACCATGTCGGCGGTCACGAACTCCGGCTTGCCGATCGCGGCAATTAGCACGTCGGCCTGGCGGGTGAAGGCCGGGAGGTTGGCGGTCTGCGAGTGGCAGACCGTGACCGTGGCATTGGCCCCGGCCTTGCGCTGCAAGGCGAGCAGGGCGGCCGGTTTGCCGACGATGAGGCTGCGGCCCAGGACGACCACATGCTTGCCGGCCAGCGGGACGCCGGAGCGCTGCAGGAGTTCCATGATGCCGGCGGGCGTGCAGGCCACGAAACCGGTGTCGTCCTCCTGCGCGAGTTTGCCGAGGTTAAGGGTGTGGAAGCCGTCCACGTCCTTGTGGGCGGCGATGCGGCGGAAGACGGCGACCTCGTTGAGGTGTTTGGGCAGGGGCGACTGGACGAGGATGCCATCGACGCCGGAGTCGGCGTTGAGCCCGTCCACGAGGGCGAAGAGCGCCTCCGGCGTGATGGTGACGGGTGGGAAGATGAGGCGGCTCTCGATGCCGATCTCGGCGCAGGTCTGTTGCTTTTTCGTGACGTAGGAGACCGAGGCGGGGTCCTCGCCCACGCGGACGAGGGCGATGCAGGGCTTGCGGCCGGTGACGGCGGCGACCTGGGTCTTGAGTTCGGCGACGATGTCAGCGGCGATGCGGTTGCCGTCGATAAGTTCCATGGTGGGAAAAAGCAAACCCCCGGACCGGGCGGCCGGCGCAGGGTAGGATTATTTCAGCTGGATCGATTCGGCGGCGATCACGAGATCCTTGCCGTCAACCGTATTGCGGATCGTGCCGGTGATGGAGATTTCCCGGTCGAGATAAGATTCGATCTTGTCGGTGAGGCGGAGGCGCTTGGTGTCCACATAGGCGAAGCGGCGGCCGGAGCCGTCGGTGACCTGATAGTCGTAGGGCGGATTGGGATTGAGGAACGGGCGCCGGGCCAGGACGAGCCGGCCGGCGAAAAGGCGCGGCATGTCGGCGGTATTGCCCGTGAGCGGCACGGCGCGGCCGAGGTTGCTGGCCGGACTGGCCGGGGTGGCGGGAGCGGCGACGACCGGGGCAGGTTTGGTCTCGGCCGCCGTGTTGGCGTTGGCGCTGGTGGCGATGAAACCCTGGAGTTTCTTCTCGAGCTTGACCTGGCACCAGTCACCGGCGGCGAGGCCGATGACCTCGGTCTTGTCCCCCGGTTGGGCGACGGTGAGAACGGGCGCGTCCTTCCGGGGGGCGGCCAGGATGTTGGCGCCCTCGCGGACCTCGAGTCCCTTGGTGATGTCGCGATTGTGGGCGTAGGCTTCAAAGGCCCCCGAGATCTCGACGCGCCGCCAGCCGACCGGGGCATCGCCGGTGTAGACGATGGTATTGCCGCTTTTCAGGCGGGTGAGGACATGGGACTTCGGGTCCGGCTGCAGGAAGACGGCGGTGTCGGCCGAAAGAATGTCGGCGGCGGCCAGGCGGGCGAGGGTGGCGCTGAGGAGCAGAAGGGTGATTTTAATTTTCATCGAAGGCATGGGCTGGCCCGTCGCGAGGAGCCGGACGGGGGACGGCGAAGAGGGATTGGATTTCCTTACTAGAAAGTTGTTTCACGCCGCGCAAAGGAATTCCTTTCAGGCGGAAGGCGCCGATCTGGTAGCGGCGCAGGCGGCGGACCTCGAAGCCGAGAGCGGTGAAGAGCTGGCGGATCTCGCGCTTCTTGCCGTGGTGCATGTGGACGTCGAGCTGCGTCGAGCTGCCGTCGGACTTGGGGTTGACGAGGTTGGCGCGCTCGACCTTCAGTTGCTCGCCCTCAATCACCACCCCGCGCATGAGCTGGCGCAGGCGGGCCGAGGGGAAAGGCTCCTCGAGCGAGACGTAGTAGCGCTTCACGACGAGGTTCGACGGATGCATGAGCTTGTGGGCGAGGTCGCCGTCGGAGGTGAGGATGACGAGACCCTCGCTGTCCTTGTCGAGCCGGCCGGCGCAGAAGAGGCGCAAGCGGGCCCATTCGCGCGGGAGCATGTCGAAGATGGTGTGGTCGGCATGGGGGTCGCTGTTGCTGCACACGACGCCGCGGGGTTTGTGCATCACGAGGGCCAGCTTGGGCTGGGCCTGCGCGCGGACGGCCTTGCCGCGGACGGAGACCTTGTCCGTGCCGGGCACGACCTTCTGGCCGATGGTGGCGGGCTGGCCGTTCACATAGACCTCGCCGGCGGCGATCAGGGCCTCGGCGGCCCGGCGCGAGCACACGCCGGCCTCGGCGATATATTTCTGGATGCGAACGGACTCCATGAGTGTCGGCTGAATGGCACGCGCCAGAGGGTGGTGCAACGAGATTCACGATGGCGAAACCAAGCTTGCCATGTCACCTTGCTGCCAGAGTAGGATTTCCCCAGCCCATGCATCTCTCCGCCCCGCCGTTCAGCCCGTACACCAAGGATAATCCGCTTCCGGCCAAGCTCCTCGAGAACCGGGTGCTGAACAAGGATGGCTCGAGCAAGGACACGCGCCACCTGGTGGTGGATATCGCGGGCAGCGGGCTCACCTACAAGGTGGGGGATTCGCTGGGGGTTTTTGCCGCCAACCGCCCGCAACTGGTCGAGGAGATCATCGAGATGCTGGGAGCCACCGGCAATGAACCGGTGGTGCCGGCGCGGATGACCGCGGCCATCAGTTTGCGCGAGGCCCTGACGGCCAAACTGTCCCTGGCCGGGCCGACCAAGAAGATCCTCGAAACCTTGGCCGCCAAGGTCACCGCTCCGGGGGAGAAAGCCCGCCTGGAGGAATTGCTGGCGCCCGGCGCGGAAGAATTGCGCGAGGCCTTTCTCGGGCAGCGGGAATATATCGACCTGCTGGAGGAATTTCCCGGTGCGCGGCTGTCGCCGCAGGAAATTGTCGACCACTTGCGCCGCCTGATGCCGCGGTTGTATTCCATCGCCTCCTCGCCGGTGCTGCATCCCGGACAGGTGCATCTGACGGTGGCACCGGTGCGGTATGAATCCAACGGCCGGCGGCGTTATGGCGTCTGCTCGACGTTTCTGGCCGACCGGGTGACCCGGCGAAAGACGCTCATCCCGGTCTTCGTCGCGGAATCGCATTTTGGCCTGCCCGCGGACCGGACGAAAGACATCATCATGGTCGGGCCGGGCACCGGCATCGCGCCGTTCCGCGCCTTTGTCCAGGAGCGGGGGGCGACCCAATCCCCCGGCCGCAACTGGCTGTTTTTCGGCGACCAGCACCAGGCGACGGATTATCTCTACGGCGATGAATGGAAGCGGCTGCTGGCCGAGGGCAAAATGGCGCGGGTCGACCTGGCCTTCTCGCGCGACCAGGCGCAGAAAATCTACGTGCAGGACCGGATGCGCGAGGCGGCGGCGGAACTGTGGGCCTGGCTCAAGGGCGGGGCGTATTTCTACGTGTGTGGTGACGCCCACCGGATGGCGAAGGATGTGGATCTGGCCCTGCACGAGGTGATCGTGAAGCAGGGCGGCCTGGAGGCCGCGGCCGCGACCGATTACATCAAGCAGATGAAGTCGGACCGGCGCTACCAGCGCGACGTGTATTAGAGCCTGGAGCAGGGGGTAGGTCGGGGTTTATCCCCGACGTCTGCGGCTTAGTGTCGGGCATGAAGCCCGACCTACATCGAACCAGGGTGTGTTTGCAAAATACGAAACACCCCTGCTTCTCCGGTTGTAGGAGGGGCTTTATGCCCCGATACTACTGGCGGGGATATCATCCCATCGGGGCGTAAAGCCCCTCCTACAGCTTTTGCAAACACACCCTAGTCCCGGGACGGGCGGATAATTTTCGCGCTTGCGGGGGATGCGGTGAGTGCGTGCCATGGGCGCCTCCTCCCCACCATGAGTCTCACTTACAATAATCGTGTGGCCCTTGTCACCGGCGCCGGCCGGGGCATTGGCAAGTCCATTGCCGAGTTGCTGGCGAAGAACGGCGTGAACGTCATTTGCGTGAGCAAATCCGCCGACAGTTGCGGCGCGACGGCCGCGGCGATCACCGCTGCCGGCGGCAAGGCGAAGGCGCTGGCGGTGGACGTGGCCGATGGCGCCGCGGTGGCGAAGGCCAGCGCCGACCTGCTGGCGGAGTACGGGCAGATTGACCTGCTCATCAACAACGCCGGCATCACCAAGGACGGTCTGCTCTTCCGCATGTCCGAGGCCGACTGGGATAGCGTCATTGCCACCAACCTCACGAGTTGCTACCACTGGACCAAACACATCGGGCGTTCGATGACCCAGAAGCGCTGGGGTCGCATCGTGAATATCACCTCGGTGGTCGCACTCATGGGCAACGCCGGGCAGGCCAATTACTGCGCCGCCAAGGCCGGCATGATTGGCTTCACCAAATCCATCGCCAAGGAGTTTGCCGCCCGGGGGGTCACCTGCAATGCCGTCGCCCCCGGCTTCATCAAGACCGACATGACGGCGTCCCTGCCGCCCGAGGCGGCCGAGAAGATCACCTCGGTGATTCCACTCAAGCGGCTTGGGGAAGCGGCGGATATCGCCCATATGACCGCCTATCTTTGTTCGGAGGAGGCGGGGTACATTACCGGGCAAGTTTTTACCGTTGACGGCGGGATGGTGATGTGATGCCTCTTTCATAGCATATTTCACCCATTTTTATTCACATGGCCGACCAGAAAACCATCGAACAGCGCGTCAAAGAGATCATCGTTAACCAGCTGAATGTTAACGAGGAGCAAATTACTCCGCAGGCATCATTCCTGGATGATCTTGGCGCCGATTCCCTCGACATCGTCGAGCTGATCATGGCTTTTGAGGAAGAATTCAAGGATGAGATCAAGGGCGAGATTCCGGAGTCCGATGCTGAAAAGCTCCAGACCGTGGGTGACGTCGTCACCTACATCCAGCAGAAGGCTGGCAAGTAATAACCTTTTGGCTTTTGAACTAATCGCTCTACCGTCTGGCCCTGAGCTGGCCCGGTAGGGCGTTTTTATTTTCCACCCCTTAACTGATGGAAACCGTCCCTTCTCACCGCCGCGTCGTAGTCACAGGCATGGGCGTGGTCGCCTCGCTTGGTCACAATGTGCCCGACTTCTGGTCCGCCCTCCTGGCGGGAAAGTGCGGCATCGATCGCGTCAGCCTTTTCGACCCCAAGGATTACAGCTGCCAGATCGGCGCCGAGGTGCGCGGGTTTGACCCGGCGACCCACATGGACGCCAAGGAAGTGCGGCGCAACGACCGCTACACGCATTTCGGCTTCGCCGCCGCCAAGCAGGCGGTGGCTGACGCCAGGCTCGATGTCACCAAAGAGGACCTCGACCGCATCGGGGTGATCATCGGCTCGGGCATCGGCGGCATGTGGACCATTGAGAACCAGCACAAGATCCTGCTCGAGCGCGGCCCCCGCAAGGTCTCGCCGTTCATGATTCCCGCACTGATCAGCAACATGTGCAGCGGCCTCGTCGCCATCGAGCTCGGCGCCCGCGGACCCAACTTCTCGGTGGTGAGCGCGTGCGCCACCGCCACCCATGCCATCGGCGAGTCCTTCCGCATGGTCCGGAGCGGCGAAGCCGACGTGATGGTCTGCGGCGGCGCCGAGGCGGCCATCACGCCGCTGGCGTATGCCGGCTTCTGCTCGATGAAGGCGATGAGCACCAACAACGAGCAGCCGCAGAAGGCCAGCCGGCCCTTTGACCTCAACCGCGACGGGTTCATCATGGGCGAGGGCTCGGGCGTGCTCGTGATCGAAAGCCTGGAGCACGCGCAGGCGCGCGGGGCGCACATCCATTGCGAACTCGCCGGCTATGCCGCCACCTGCGACGCCTTCCACATCACCCAGCCCGACCCCGAGGGCAAGGGGCTGTCGCAAGCCATGAGCCGCGCCCTCAAGGACGCGAAAGTCACGCCGGAGCAGATCGACTACATCAACGCCCACGGCACGTCCACGCCCTACAACGACAAGTTTGAAACACTGGCCATCAAGAAGGTGTTCGGCGAGGCCGCCCGCAAAGTCATGATCAGCTCGACCAAGTCCATGACCGGGCATCTTCTGGGCGCGGCTGGCGGCATCGAGGCGATCGTGAGTGTGAAGACCATCGAGTCCGGCCAGATCGCGCCGACCATCAATTACGAGACGCCCGATCCCGATTGCGACCTGGATTACGTGCCCAACGTCAAGCGGAGCGCAAAAGTGAACACGGTGCTCACGAACAATCTCGGCTTTGGCGGACAGAATGCCGCGCTGGTCTTTCGCAAACTGTAAGGCACGTCGTCCCCTTGCGACTTGCCCCCGGTGGTGACCAAGGGGCATATTGCGTAGGCACTCCACTCATTGTATGCGAACCCTGCTGCGTTTCCTGGTGCTCGCGACCTGCCTTTTTTCCGGCCGGATCGCCTGGGCGGTCGAAGAGCAAATCCCGTCGCCGGACGAAGCCAAGGCCGCCGCCCTGGCCTGGCTCGCCCTGGTGGACGAGGGCAAATACGCGGACAGCTGGAAGGAGGCCTCGACCTACTTCAAGGTATCGGTGGCCGAACCGAAATGGATTGATGCCCTGAACCAGTTCCGCGAGCCGCTCGGCTCAGTCACAAAACGCGAATTCAAGACGGCGACATTTGCCCACGAATTGCCGCGCGCACCCAAGGGCGATTACTGGGTGATTCAGTTTGCGACGGAATTCGAGGGCACCAGGGCGATCGAGACCATCACGCCGATGCTCGACAAGGACGGCAAATGGCACGTCTCGGGTTATTTCATCAAACCCGCATCCTGAATTGGGGCCGCCGCTGAAATAGCGTTGCCGCCGCCCCGTGGCTGCGGCTGCATCCCCCCGTGAACCACGGAACGGCGAGCGTGCGGCTGCTATTCGCGATGCGCATCGTGCGGATGTTCGCCTATGGCACGCTGGGGGTGATGCTCGTGCTTTTTCTGGCGGCGACGGGACTGCAGGAGGCGCGCATCGGCCTCCTGCTGACGTTCACCTTTCTGGGCGATGCGGCGATTTCGCTCTGGTTGAGCACGCACGCCGACCGATGGGGCCGCCGGCGGGTCCTGGTCGCGGGCGCGGCCTTGATGGCCCTGGGTGGAGTGGCCATGGCATTGACGGGGGATTTCACACTGCTGCTCGTCGCGGCGACCGTGGGGGTCATCAGCCCGACCGGGGGCGAAGTGGGCCCGTTTCTGGCGGTGGAACAAGCGTGCCTGGCGCAGTTGATCAATGATCGCGAGCGCACCAAGTATTTCGCGTGGTATAACGTGGCCGGCTACGGCGCCACGGCCCTCGGGTCATTGGTCGCAGGCTTTGCCGTCGAGAGCCTGCAGCACCATGGCTGGACGGCGCTCGCCAGTTACCGAGCGCTGCTCGGCAGCTATGGAATGCTCGGCCTGGTGATCGGGGCGTTGAGCTGGCGGCTGGATGACGGGGTGGAGGCCCGAACAAAGGCCGAGGCCCCCGACTGGGCCGCGAAGAAGTTCCTTGGGCTCGGCCAGTCGCGCGCGACGGTCTTTAAACTAAGTGCCCTTTTCTCCCTCGATTCGTTTGGCGGCGGGTTCATCGTGCAAAGTTTCCTGGCCTACTGGTTCCAGCAGCGATTCGGCCTGGCCGAGGCGGCCTTGGGCGGGATTTTCTTCGGAGCGAACATCCTTTCGGGTTTGTCGGCCTTGGCGGCGGTGCCGCTGGCCCGGCGCATCGGGCTGGTGAACACGATGGTATGGACGCACCTGCCCTCGAATGTGCTTTTGATCTGCGTGCCGTTGATGCCGTCGCTCGGCTGGGCGGTGGGATTGTTGCTGCTGCGGCACACCATCTCGCAAATGGACGTGCCCACGCGGCAATCCTACGTGAACGCCGTGGTGCCGGAAGGCGAGCGCTCGGCGGCCAACGGCGTGACGGGCACGGCGCGGCAACTCGGCACCTCCCTGGCCCCGTTGTGCGCCGGCCCCCTCCTGGGCGTGGCAGCCTTGGCGAGTGTGCCCTTCTTCGTCGCGGGTGGTCTCAAGATCATCTACGATCTGGCGCTTTGGCGGAGTTTTCGGTCCGTCAGGCCGCCCGAGGAAGCGCGGGCCGGGACCTAGTCCGCTCATCTGGCGCAGGGACGGGGAAATTAGCCAAATTCCCCGTTGACGCTCCCTTCCGCCGCCCTTTTAACTCGCCCCCTTTCGTCTTGGGCAAGTTAGCTCAGTTGGTAGAGCAGAGGACTGAAAAAACGAACAGGCGATTTTTGCTCATTTTGGCCTGTGTTGTCGGACGTAGTAATTCGCTCTCACTGAGAGGAGATATGACGAAACGCAGTTATCTCGCGTTATCTTGAAAAAGCTGAATTTTGGAAGTCGGGTGACAACAAGGGTGACAACAAAATCGCTGACTCCTGGAGAACAGCAGTGTCTCGAGTTCATTAAAATGTGGCTCGACTCGATGCACGATTGGCTGGCGCTCGTGACCCCGGATGATGAGGGCTTGTTCATCGCAGACCCCGCAACCCCGGGCTGGGTGCGTGTCGTCGTCGGCAAGTTAGATCGAACAATATTCGCACCAACGCACTCGATCTTGAGTGAAGCGACCGTCACGCCTTACCGCCTTGGATACGCGTTGGGGCTGATGAAGTGGGGAAATCACTCGATGAATATGAAGTCCCCACCAGTGGTGCATAATGCGGTGAGAAAGATTCGATTAGCCAGGAAAGCTCGGCGGGAAATGATCCGAATGATCGAGGACTTCTTTATTCGGGTGCAAATACTCGTGCGCCGAAAGGGACGCCTTCAGGAAGGATTCCAGCGTGAAATCAAAATGGCGAATAGTCTGGCCAAAAAATACAGTGGTAGAGAGGAAAGCGATTTTCACCGCGGTTTAGCCGATGGTCTCCGCGGAGTCGGGCGCGGGTCTCCCAGTGATCGAAGCACGGATGCTACAGAGATCTATCTGCTGCTGGTGACCTGGTGGCGCTTCGTTGTAAAACTTCCCAGTATCACAGCTCTTCATAAGCTAGTGGTGGCGTGC
>JAYTUA010000006.1:0-12485 GCA_043745015.1 Opitutaceae bacterium
GTCTGGTTGATGGTCGCGCGCGTCAGCTCGCTGAGGGGCGAACCGACAAACACATTGATGCTGCGGCCGGAGGCCCGCGCGCGGGCCAACGTGGTTTCATCCCAGGCCTGCCAGTGCACGGCGCTGGCGGCCTGGGCCCGGGCAAAGGCCGAGGAAGCCGCCGCCAGCGGGGACGGCTCCGCCGCGAACGCCGCCGCCGAGAGCAAACTCCCGCTGATCAACAGGGCACGAAAAAACATAAGCCGATTAGAGTCCCTCCGACGCGGGAGGCGAGCCTTGGTTTCCGGCGATACGCGACTCCCTTCGAGCCACGGACGACTACGGCGCGGGCGAGCCGGGATTCTGCTTCTGGCGTTCCCATTCCTTGCGGAAATGGTCCCGGCGTTCTGTGAGGTAGTCCCGGTAACCCGCCGGATCGATGAAGGGATTTGCGCCGCCAGCCGACAGCCTGGCAGATTTATCCTTCAGATGGAAATAGGAGCCGTGGGCACCCAGGAAAAGATCCACCGGCAGGCCCAGCCAGGTGGCGAACGCCCGTTCATAATCCTCCGCGATGGCGGGGTAATCCGTGTTGCCAACCAGGATGTACCCCTTGTTGACGTTGGGACTGCCGACAATCACCGCGTTCAGTTTCCGATTCCCTTCCGGGACTTCCATCGTCCAAGTCGTGCAGCCCGGCGTGTGGCCGGGCGTCAACCGGGCCACCAGCTTCGCTCCCCCGAGCTCGACGGTGTCGCCATCATGCAACACGCGATCAACCTTCGCTCCCGGGCGGCCCGGAGCGGTGCTTTCGACGGCAGCGACGTCAGGGGCCATCACCATCAGCCGGGCACCCGTCTCCTTCTTGATCTGGCCGACGGCGGCGTCGTGGTCGCCGTGGGCGTGGCTGATGAGGATGATCCTAGTGTCCTCGTATTTGAACCCGAGCGAGCCGATGCTGCGCCGCAGCAACGGCAGGTCCTGCGGAAAATTGGCATTGATCAGGATGTTTCCATCCGGGGTGGCGATGAGGTAGACCGCCAAGTCGGCGGTGCCGACGTAGTAGAGATTGCCGGCGATCTTCACGCCGGGGAACTCGAGATGCCAGTCGGGGTTGCCTTGGGCGGAGAGGCGGCCGGCCGCAAGGAGCAGTGACAACGAGAGGTAACGCAGGAGATTTTTCATGGGGTAGGTGCGACCAGTGAGACCAGGAATGCCGTTCTTGCAAACTGCCCGGGCCTCCGCCCGGCGAAGGCCGCTCACTTCCGCTCGAAGAACAGAAGCGAGCCTTGGTTGCGGGCGACGGCCACCCGCGGCCCGGCCGCACCCGGCACCAGCACCGCGGCGCGGGCCTCGCCCGGGACGAGCAGGCCGGACGTGGCCGGCGAGAGCGCGGTGAAGCCGCCGTGGCCGTCGCCCTGGAGCAGCACGCTGAGGCCGCCGTCAAAGCGGCCGGTCGTGGGCTCGGGCGCGAAGTTGTTGCCGAGGCAGTAGAGATCGAGCTTGCCGTCGCCGGTCAGGTCCGCCGCCACGAGGGCGTTGATCGGGGCGAGCTGCGCCTCCCGCGGCAGCGCGGAGAACTTGAAGGTCCCGTCGGCCTGCTGGAGGAAAACGCCGCTGGCGAGCTCGGTGGCGGCGAACTGCTTCGCGGCGGCGAGCTTGTCCGCGCCGAAAATGTCGGCGAGCGAGGCGGCGGCGAAGGCCCGGTAGGTCGGAAACTTTTTGCTGAGCCACGGAAAGGCGTAGGCGAGTTTGCTGCGACCGCGCAAGGGCACCAGCTGGCCCTGCTCATACTGGGCCTCGATCAACTGGGTGCGCCCGGCACCGTCCAGGTCACCGGCGTAAAGGAGGGTCGGCTCGGCCGGCGAGGCGTGGTACTTGGTGTTGAGCCCGTTGTTGCCGGCCACGATGTCGGGCCGGCCGTCGCCGTTCACATCGGCGATGGCGAGCGAGCACCACCAGCCGGTCGCGGCGGCGAGGCCCGCCTGGGCGGTGAGGTTCTCAAGTTTTTTGCCCGTGTTGTGGAAATAGGCGACCGGGCCCCACTCGGTGGCGACGATCAGGTCCGGGCGTTTGTCGCCGTCGAGATCCGCCCAGACGGCGGCCGTGACCATGCCGACGGTGCGCAGGCCGGGCGCGACCTCGTCGGTCACATCCACCAGTTTGCCGCCCACATTGCGGTAGAGAAAGCTGCGGGGTGTCTCGGGATATTTCCCGGGCACCACCCGACCGCCGACAAACAGGTCGGTTCTGCCATCCCCATCAAAATCCGCGGCGGCGACCGCCCCGGTGCTCTCGCCATCGGCGGGCAGCGTGCCGGCGCGCGCCAGGCTGAACGTGCCGTGGCCGTCGTTGAGATAAAGCCGGTCGTTGAGCAGCGCGTCGCCCTGGTTCACCTGCACGCCACCGGCCGAGATGAACAGGTCGGGGTGGCCGTCACCGTTCACATCAAGGAAGGTCGCGCCGAGATCGTCGGCCTCGATGGCCGCCGCCCAGGGCTGCGCCGCAGCGGGCGTGAAAGTGCCGTCCGGTTGGCCGAGAAACAATTCCCCGGCCTGCCCGGCGGTGCCGGTGACAAAAACATCCATCAGCTTGTCGCCGTTGACATCGGCGGTGGCGAGGGCCGGGCCCTGGCCGTTGAGCCGGCGCGGCAGCAGGCGCTGGCGCGTGAGCTCGTCAAAGGGCCGGAGCTGGTTGGCGTGCTTGAGGCCGCGGGCGGTTGCCGACTCGGTGAACAGCACGTCGGCGCGCGCCGGGGTCCTGAGGACCGCCGGGGCCGGCCTGGCCCCTTCCACCAGCGCGGGCTCGTTCAGGGTGAGCAGCTGGTCGGCGGGCAGATTCTCCAGCACCTGCACCTGGCCGCGCGGCCAGTGCACCGTCAGCTTCCGGATGACCGTGTCGTCGCCGAGGCCGAAGTGAACGAGCGGCGGCTCGCTCGAGGCGATGCCGCGCTCGTTGAACAGCTGGCGCACCTGCACCCCGGCGGCGGTCTCGATCCGCAGCTCGGCGCCGATGCCGTCGCGATTGGGCGCCCGCCCGGCAAGCTTGAAGACCGCCCGGTGGCCCGTGACGGTGTCGTTGCGGATGATGGTCGGCGGGGCGTCGTAGTTGGCGTAAACCAGGTCCAGGTCGCCGTCGCCGTCGAGGTCGACGAGCGCACAGCCGAAGGCGACGGTCTTTTCGTCGAGGCCCCATTCGGCGGAGACATTGGCGAAGGCCAGCCCGCCGAGGTTCCGGCAGGCCAGCGTGGTCTCGCGGCGCGGGGCGGCGTTTTTCCACACGGCGGCACGGGCGGCGAGCGTGGGGGCGACGTTCTGCTTGTCCACGAGGTCGGCGTCGATGAAGTTGCGGATCATGCCGCTGGTGACGAAGGCGTCGAGCCGGCCGTCGTTGTCGAGATCGCCCAGCCGCGCGGACCAGGTCCAGCCGGTGGCATCCAGGCCGGTGAGGTGCGCTGCCTCGGCGTAGCGGTCGGTGCCGGTGTTGAGGTAGACGGCGTTCCACATGTACTGCGGCACGAGCTCCGCGACGCGCTCCATCTCCCACAGGCCGCGGCCGATCTCCTCCATGCCGGTCATGAACTCGGCGTGGTTGCGGTCGCGCATGTCGGTGATGACGAAATCGACGAGGCCGTCGTTGTTGAGGTCGCCGGAGTCGGCCCCCATGGAGAAATACGTGACGTGCGGCAGGCGCTCGTCCACGACGTCGGTGAACGTGCCGTCGCCCTTGTTGAGGTAGAAGCGGTCGGGCGTCTCAAAATCGTTGGCGACGTAGAGGTCGGGCCAGCCGTCGTGGTTCGCGTCGAACCAGATGGCGGTGTGGCCCTGGGTGAGGCCCCAGATGCCGGCCTTGACGGTGACGTCGGCAAAGGTGCCGTTGCCGTTGTTGTGGAAAAGATAGTCTCGGCGGCCCTGGGGTGACTTGGAGAAATCAAGGATGTTGGTGACGAGGTAGCAGTCGAGAAACCCGTCGCGATCATAGTCCGCGAAGGTCGCGTGGACGGAGGCGTCCTTGATATCGAGGCCGTAGGCGTGGGCGCTCTCTGTAAAGGTGCCGTCGCCGTTGTTGATGAAAAGGAGATTGGGCAGGTCGTAACGGCAGACGTAGAGATCGGGCCAGCCGTCCTGGTTGATATCCACGGCCGTGGCCCCGGTGTTGCTGGAGGGCGCTGTCTCCGTCGGGGTGATGGCCACGCCGGCCTTCACCGCGACATCCTCGAACTTGAAGGGCGCGACCTGCAGATAGAGGGCGCACGGGCCGTTCTTGGAGATGGCGAAGATGTCGGGCCGGCCGTCGCGGTTGAAGTCGGCCACGGCCACGCCGGTCTCGACGGCGCCAAGGGTGAGCTCGCGGAAACGCGATCCCCACATGCGGGGATCGTTGAAGACATTCGGCACGGTCACGCCGGTGTCGGTCGCCGCGAGGCGCGTGAAGACCTTGGCGCCAGCGGCTCCGGCGGAGCGCGGATTCAACGGGGTTGCCGTATAATCGGCAGCGAAAGCCGCCGTGCTGAAGAGCGCGGCGGCGGTGAGCGTGGATTTAAGCATGGCAGGGACGGACGGAATCAGGGCTTGGTCCAATCGCGAGTGGGCTGCAATGCATTATCATAGACGTAGTCGGCGATCTTTCTGCCGCATTTCTGCCCCTCGACATCATCCACCCGGTAGTGGATGCCACCCCAGAGCCGGCTCATGCCGATTTCATTCCGGCAATCCGCCAGCTTCTTGAACGTGCGCACAGCCCCGGGCAGACCGTCTGATGTGACCGTGAACTCGATGTCGTCGGTGCGGAAATACAACTCCAGGATCCGTGACCCGGCGCTCGAGAACGTGCTGTGGCCCGACGTGTAGGAGGGAAACGCCGGCGTGCCCATCAACGGAATGAAATCCGGATGCGCCACCGCGTGCGGATTCACTTCCTTGGTGATCTCGCGGATCGCCGTCTCCGGGCGCCAGGTGCGGTAGAAGAACTTGGCATCCCAGCAGGCGATGGCGGCGTCCGCCGTGGCAAAATTCAACAGCGCAAACAGGCGGGCGCACTCGGCGGTGTTGAGCTTGTTCCGACGGGCGAGGTCCTGCGCGATGACGTTCCAGTGACCGGGCGGCGTGGCGGAGCCGAGGTCGTCCGCCCAGAAAGGTGCCGCGAGGGTCTGATACTCGGTGCGCTCGGCGTTGTCGCGAGCGCCGATGCGGGCGATTTCCTCCAGTTCCTTGGCGAACTGCTCCGAGTCCGGCGCCGGCGGTGGCGGCGGGCGGAACTGGTCGGGGGCTTTCATCACATACGGCATGACCTTGCCCCAATGCGGCAGCACGGGCGGGCGGAAACCCGGGGGTGTCTCGCGCCATTTGCCGGGCTCGGTGCTGCTGAACACCCCCTCGATGGGCTTGTTCCAGCCGCTCTTGCCGCGCAGGGCGAGGACCGCATCGGCGATTTTTTTGCCAAAGGCGATGCCATCGGCCTTGGCCGGGCCGTCGGGAATCCCGGCCAAGGCCTGATCGTAGGCACTGCGGTAATTCTGCGGGTTGGCGGACTGGCCCCACAGGGTGCTGATCACCGTGTACGCGGCGCTGGCGATGGCGGCATCCATGTTGGCGCCTTCCGGCGCGGCCTCCTTGCCCTGCCACGGCTGGTGGGTGCGGGTGATGCCGTTCACGGAATCATAGATCGCGGCGTGCACCGCGGCCAGATGATGCGAAGCGATCGGCGGGGGCGTGCGCGCCAGGCGGACGGCGTTGAGCGCCTGCTCGTTCCAGATGAGCACGGCGTTATCGGCGGCGAAGGCCGAGATGCCGGCCAGGGTCAGGACGGCAAGGATGAGACGGGGGAGTTTCATGCGGATGATTGACTGGGTGGGAGTGGACCGCCGGCGTGGTGGCGGAGAGAGTCGCAGGTTGGGCGGGCCGCCCTCAAGAAGCAAACACCGCAGGGGTAAAACGCCATCAGACAGTGGCAAAACGAACGACCCCGGAGAGTACCTACTCTCGCCGGGGTCGTAACACCTACCAAATATGAACCTGCAGCGAACATGACCGCCGGACCGGAAAGGGAAAGCTGGGCGGGACGGAGTGCATTTACGCAAGGACGAATTGGCCACACCCGTTTGGGAACGCAAAATATGCACATCGCCCCGGCCTACCAGCAACTCGTCCCTGCGGGCTTTTACTCCCATTTTCCCTCTGGCAAGTGCTTTCACACCGCGGATTTTTTCGCACGCCCAACAAACCAGCAGCCCCAAGCAAACCTAATACCTCCCATGCTCTCACCACAATCCACGCACACCCTGCCCTCCCGGCTGACGGTGTTGTCCGGTCTCCTCAGCCTGCTGCTCCTCCCCTCCGCCCTGTTTGGTCAGGGCTGCGTCATCGCCCGCGGCGGCGGCGGCGCCATGCTCGCCGACGGCTCCGGCTACCTCGAGCCGGGCGAGTGGCAGCTCACCACCGCCTACCGCTACTTCAAGTCGCACCGGCATTTCGCCGGCGACGACGAACAGAAGCAGCGCTCCGTCCAGGGCACCGAGGTCTACAACACCTCCAACTTCCTCGACGTCACGGCGAACTATGCCTGGACGAAGCGCCTCAACCTCCGGGTCACGCTGCCCTTCGTCCATTTCGACCGCTCCTCGATGTACGAGCACCTGGGCAATAGCTCAGGCCAGCGCTTTAGCACCCAGGCCGCCGGCCTGGGCGATGTGAACATCGGCGCCACTTGGTGGGTGTTCGACCCAAACCGTGACAACCCGCGGGGCAACGTCTCGGTCGGCTTCGGCGTGAAGCTCCCGACGGGCAATGCCGAGGTGCGCGACATCTTCGTCAAGTCGACCGGTCCAGCCCTGAAGTACGTCGATTCCTCCATCCAACCCGGCGACGGCGGCACGGGCGCCACGGTCGACCTGCAGGGCTTCCTGCGGCTCACCCATAATTTTTCGCTCTACGGCAATGGTTTCTACCTCGTCAACCCCGAGGAACGCAACGAGAACACCGGCTTCTCCATCCCTGACTCCTATATGGTGCGCGGCGGGCTCGATTACCGGATTGATGCAATCAAGGGTCTGTCCGTCAGCCTCGGCCTGCGCAACGAGGGTGTCGTCGCCCACGACCTGTTCGGCGGCAGCCGCGGCAGCCGCCGTCCCGGCTTCGCAGTGGCGGTGGAGCCCGGCTTCTCCTACAGCCGCGGCAAGTTCGCCTGCACGGTGGCCGTGCCGGTCGCCATCCACCGCAACCGCACGACCACCTTCGGCTCCATCAAGGCCGGCGACGCGGCCTTCGCCGACTGGACGCTCAACACGAGCTTTTCCATCCGCCTCTGAGCGGAAAAACCGATACCTCTTCACGACGGCGGCGAGATTTTCGCCGCCGTTTTTTTGTGGCCCAAGCCTACGCGCCGCCAGCAAATTTGCCGAGCTGGCCGCGGAGGCTGCGGCTGAGGGGCAGCTTCGTGCCGTCGCGCAGCACCACCGTGTAGTCACCGTGCTGGGTGGGCTGGATCTCCCGGATCTGGTCAAGCTGGACAATCGCGGAGCGGTTGACGCGAGTGAAGCCCGCCGTGCCGAGCCGTGTCTCGATGGCCGACATCGTCTCGCGGAGCATGAGGCGCCCGGTGGTGAGATGGAGCATCACGTAATTGTCGGCGGCTTCGACGCGCACGATTTCCTCGGGCTTCAGGAACACCAGCCGACCATCGGCCTTGACCGTGATGCGATCAGGCTTGGCCGCGCTGGCGGTCAGCGCCGGGGAAATTTCGGTTCCCCGGTGGCGTTGCAGGTGGTCCTGCGCGCGGTGCAGCGCCTGCTGGAATCGCTCGCGGTCAAACGGCTTCAGCAGGTAATCCACGGCGGCGACGTCGAAGGCATCGAGGGCAAAGCGTTCGTGCGCGGTGGCGAAGATGATCGCCGGGCGTTTCTCCTCGGGCAGTTGGGCGATGACCTGCAGGCCGTCGCACCCCGGCATCTGCATGTCGAGAAAAACCAGGTCGGGCGTGGCGGCCTTGATCATCGCGATGGCCTCGGGACCGCTGCCGCACTCCCCGATGACCTCGACCGCCGCCTCGGCCTTGAGAAAGCCGCGCAACCGGTCGCGCGCGAGCGGTTCGTCATCAACGATGAGGGTGCGGATTTTCACAGCGGGATCATCAGGCGCACTTCCAAGCCGCCGCCGGCCTGGTTGGCCAGCTCGAAACGGTGCCGGTCGCCGTAGAGCTCGCGCAGGCGTTCGCGGGTGTTGGCCAGGCCGATGCCCTGGCGCGTGAAGCCCCCGGGCGGCTGGCCGGCGCCATTGTCCCGCACGAGGAGCAGGAGCGCCGCTCCCTCGCGCCGGACCTCGACCTCGATCCGCCCCGGCCGGGCCTGCGGCTCGATGCCATGGCGGATGGCGTTCTCCACGAGCGGCTGGATAATCAGGCTCGGCACCTCCAGGTCCAGTGTGTCGGGCGCGGCGCGGATCTCGACGGTCAGCCGGTCGCGGAAGCGGATGCGCTCGATCTCCAGGTATTTCTCGATGAAGGCGATTTCCTCGCGGAGCCGGGTCAGCGGCTGGCCGGGGTGGTGCATGGTCAGGCGCAGCAGCTCGCTCAGGCGCACGAGCATCTTGTCCGCGGCATCGACGTCGCTGTGCATGAGCGAGGCGATGCCGTTGAGGGTGTTGAACAGGAAGTGGGGCTGGAGCTGGCGCAGCAGGGCCTGCAGGCGCGCCTCGGTGAGGTGCTTCTCCAGCTCGAGGGCGTGGACGGTGCGCTCGTGATACTTGCGGTAATATTCCAACGCATGGCTGATGGTGATGATCACGCCATAGACCAGCAGGTTGAACGGGTAGGTCTTCACCAGCAGCGGCCGGAAGACCTCGGCGAAAGTCACGGGCTCGTCGAGCAGCCGGCTGTGCGCGACCCCGACCAGCGAACGCAGGAACACGTAGACCAGGGAGCAGACCAGCGCCGCCACGAGGTGGATCGCGGCCGTGCGCCACGGCTGCGCCCCCTCCGGCGGATACCGCCGGGCGAGCCACACCACGGGGATCGACAGGAGAGCCCACACATACCAGTCGCCGAGGGAGTAGCCGATGGCCTGGCCCCAAGTCACGGCGCGGCCGAGCAGCGTGCTCGACAGGTAGAACTGACTCGCGAAGGCCAGCCCCACCAGCGTCCAGAACGCGGCGACGCCCGCGAATTGGAGCAGCGAACGGCCGGGATGGGCGGGAACGGACATTGCGTGAAAGGGGTTGCGCACTATGTAGGAGGCGAAGCATTTCGTGTCCACGCCCATTCGGAATTTTCTCGTGACTCCTGCCGCCACCCCGCTCCCCGCCCCGCCGCCGGCCAGCCAGCCGGTGCGTTCCGTGGTGTCACCCCTGCTGCCGGTGGTGCTGCCGCTCGTCCTGGCCGCCATCGGCCTGAGCGTGGTCTTCGCGTGGCTGTTTCCACCCAACACCGCGGCCGGCGCGCCCGTGCTCCGCTTCACCGACGTGAGCGCGGAATCGGGCCTGCGGTTTACGCACCAGCAAGGCGGCGCGGAGGCACCCACAACCATCGGCGGCGCGGTGACCGTGCTGGACTTCAACCACGATGGCGCCCCCGACCTGTTCTTTGTCAACGGCGCGCCCTGGCCGTGGGAGGAATCCCTAGGAAAACGCCTCACGCGCAACAGCGCGCTCTTCCGCAACGACGGGCGCGGCCACTTCACTGACGTGACGGCGCTCGCCGGCCTGAACGGAGAAATGCAGGGCATGGCGGCCATCGCCGGGGATTTCGACAATGACGGCAACACGGACCTGTTCGTCACCTGCATCGGCCTGAACCACCTCTTCCGCAATCTCGGCAACGGCCGGTTCGAGGATGTCACCGAGCAGGCCGGCGTGGGGGGCGAGGACAACACCTGGAGCACCGGCGCGGCGTGGGTTGATTATGATGGCGACGGCCGGCTCGACCTCATCGTGCTGCACTACGCGCGCTGGCCGCGCGAAGTGGGGCTGGCCCAGGCCTTCGTCATCGCCGACATCGGCCGCTCCTACGGCGCGCCCACGGGTTTTGTCAGCGCCTTCCCCTCCGTCTATCGCAACCTCGGCGAAGGTCGCTTCGCCCTGCTGCCCGACTCCGCCGGCTTGCGCGACATCGACCCCGAGACGGGGCGCCCCGTGGACCAGCCGCTCGCGATCACCCCGCTCAATGCGAATGGCGACAGCCGGCTGGACCTGCTGGTCACCTACCACAACCACCGCCCGGCGCTGTTTCTCGCCGGGGCGGACGGCCGGTTTGAGAAGCAGGCGGCCGGCCAGGGCAACCGGCAGGAAGGCGCCTCGGCCAGTTTCGTCTCCGCCAGCGCCTTTCCCCTGGCGGCCAGCGCCGATCCGCGCGGGCAGATCCTGCCCGGCTTCGGCGCGCAACTCAACCCGCCGGCGGACGAACGCCCCCTCGCCCTCGCGGGCAAGCTCGGGATCGCGCTGGCCGACTTCAACCTCGACGGCCGCACCGAGGTGTTCTCCGGGCAGGGCGCGACCGAGTTGCAGCTCAACAAATTCGAGCCCGGCCGCGATTTTGCGCGGACCCCGGCCGTGTGGTGGCAGCGCGGCAGCGATTGGCAGGCCGCCCTCTCCGACCCGGCCAATCCCTGGGCCACCCCCGTCACCGCCCGCGGCGTGGCCGTGGCGGATTTTGATGGTGACGGTGATGCTGATGTGATCGTCGCCCAGAACAACGGCGCCCCCGTGTTGCTCCGCAACGACCAGCGCTCCGCGCTGCCCTGGCTGCGGTTGCGGCTGATCGCCACGCGCAGCCACCCCGAGGCCGGCGGTGCGCGCGTCGAGGTGCACACCCCGCGCCGGGTTTTCACGCAGACCGTCGCCCCGGCCCTGGGCTTCATGGCCCAGTCGGAATCAGTGCTCACCTTCGGCCTCGGCGAGGACGCCCGCGTGCGGAAAATCGTGATCCAATGGCCCTCGGGCCGGACGCAGGAGCTCAAGCCCGACGCCCTGAACCGCACGCTCGAGATCCGCGAGCCCTGAGCATTCCGCCCCGTTTGGCGGGCGGTTCGTCCCAAGCCGGTTGAGCGTTTCCGCGGCACGGTCATTTCTCGGGACCTACCCCATGACACCGACCAGCCGTTCCCTCCGCTGCGCCGCCGTTCTCGGCGTGCTTTGTTTAAACTTCACCGGCGTTCAGGCCGCCGAACCGGCCAAGCCGAGTTCACCCCTGACGATCTCCGGCGACCTGCGCCTCCGCTACGAATGGGACTGGGATTCGCAGAACGCCGCCGGCGTGGCCCGCACCGACCGCGACCGGGCCCGCTTCCGCGCCCGCGCCAGCCTTGGTTACAAGTTCTCCAACGAATGGTCCTTCGGCGCCCGCGCCCGCACCGGCAACCCGCTGAGCCAGCAATCACCGCATCTCACCTTCTCCGCCAGCGACGATATCACCGATGACTTCGCCGTGCGGCTCGACCGCTATTACCTGCAATTCAAGCAGGGTCCCCTCACCGTCTGGGGCGGGCGCAACACCACACCCTTCTGGCAGCAGAACGAAATGTTCTGGGACGAGGACGTCACCCCCACCGGCGTCGCCGTCACCTACGAGAGCAAGCTCGCCTCCGGCACCCTGACCTCCACCGGCGGCGCCTTCGCGCTGCCCGACGGCATGACGAAGCTCAACGGCAACCTCATCGGAGGCCAGTTGAAATACAGCCCGAAGCTGGCTTCCGGCCAGCTCACGCTCGCCGGCGGCCTCTACAGCTTTGACGGCAAGCGCGGCGCCGCGAACCTCCGCAACCGCAACGGCGTGCGCGGCTACACCATCGGCGTCCTCAGCGCGCAGTGGAGCACGCCCACCGGCACCGGCCAGCCGTTCGTCCTGGGCCTCGACCTGATCAAGAACTTCGAGGATTACAGCGCCACCGATGCCCTGCCCTTCGCCGCCGGCCAGGCCAACGAAACCGCCGGCTACGTGTTCTCCGCCCTCTACGGCCAGCTCAAGAATCCGCACGACTGGCAGGTCGGCTACTATTACGCCCACATCGAGACCCTCGCCGTCAACGCCTCCTATTCGCAGGACGACTGGGCCCGCTTCGGCAACGCCACCCAGTCGGACGTCACCGACTTCAAGGGCCACGAATTCCGCGCGACCTACGTCATCACCAAGAGCCTCAACCTCGGCGCCCGGCTTTTCTTCGTGGACGCCATCACCAGCATCCAAAACGCCAAACGCTTCCGCATCGACCTGAACTGGAAATTCTGACCCCATCGCCCCTCTTTCCCCCCTCGCCCCCATGAAACTCACCACCGCCCTCCTCGCCTCCCTCGCCCTCGGCCTTTCCTTGCCCGGCGCCGCCGTGCCCGAGACCATCGTGACCTACCGAGTCGAGCAAAACGTCACGCTGTCCGACATCCCCGCCGGGGCCAAGCACGTGAAGTTCTGGATCTCCATCCCCGACAATGAACGCTATCAGGACGTGCTCGACTTCAATGTCGTGTCCGCTCCGGGCAAATGGCGCGTCGTCCGCGAGCCGGACCGCGGCAACCGTTTCATGC
>JAYTUA010000007.1:0-40282 GCA_043745015.1 Opitutaceae bacterium
GGCGTGCGCTACATGGACGATGCCACGTTCCGCAAAGCAGCCGACAAGGTCTTCCAGGTTCACGCCGAACTCTTCCGCAAGCTGGCGCAGTGAACGGTCTCCTCTTCCTTTCGAGGGAGGCCGTCGATCTGATCCACGAAGACTCCCTCCGGGCCTTCGGCGGTGCCGATGGCGTCCGGGATGAAAACGCCCTTGAGTCGGCACTCGCCCAGCCCATGCATGAACACTTCTACCGTCAGGCCGACTTGTTCCAGATTGCCGCCGCCTACGCATTCCACATTGCGGAGAACCAACCTTACATCGATGGCAACAAACGCACCGGGCTGCTCAGTGCGTTGAACTTTCTGGCAGAAAACGGCATCGTCTCGGACCAGCCCGTTGACGAATTCCACGACGCCATGATCGCCATCGCCAACAAGCGCCTCGACAAGGCCGGGCTCGCGGATGTCTTCCGCCGTCATCTTACCCCATGAAAAAGACCAACCTCACCAAATTGAAGTGGGATCACTGGAAATCCCCGAAGGGCAAATACGAGCAATACGGCAAGGACATCTCCGGCCGGCTCGGCGACAAGCGCAATGCCTGGCCGAAAAAGGGGCACCCGTTCAATCTGGAACTGGTGAAGCTTCCGCCGGGCAAGGCGGCCTGCCCGTTCCATTCGCACACGACCCAGTGGGAGCTGTTTGTCATCGTCAGCGGCACCGGCACGGTGCGCGCCGGCAAAGCCCGCCACCAGGTGAAGGCCGGCGACGCCGTCATGCACCCGCCTGGCGAGGCGCACCAGATCATCAACACGGGCAAGAAAGTGTTGGAATACTACGTCATCGCCGACAACCCGCCGGTGGACATCTTCCACTATCCGGACTCCGGCAAGTGGGGCTTCCGGCCGCAGGGAAAGTTTTTTCGGATGACCGAGGTCCCCTACCACGACGGGGAAGAATGAAGGTAGGGCGGTGAGTCCCTTCACCGCCGTCCTACCCGCGGCCGGAACGGAGTCCGCGCCCTACCCCGCATGTTTCCGGATTGATGGCCGTGTCTCGCGGGGTGAGGGCACCCCGCCCACAAATAAAAAGGCCGGGCGCTGCCGCCCGGCCTCGAGGTGACCAAAGATTGTTTAATGCTTCGCTGGCGTGAGAAACTTCTCCTTCGCCACGAGATAGAGGAACCCGCACAAGAGCACGAACGGGATCACCGAGAGCAGGTCGGCATTCGCGCCGTGGAAGAAGGGATTGTGGGCGGCGGACCACTTGTGCAGCGCGTCGTCGAGCTGGTTGACTCCCGGCACGCCCGCGAGAAACGCGATGATGATGCCCGCGATGGCGCCGCCGGCAATGTAGCCGGAGGCGAGCAGCACGCCGGGGCTCTTGTCACTCTCGGCGTTGAAGGCGACCTGATCCATTTTCACATAGGCCGGCCGGCGGCGCAGCCAGCGGTCAACCGCCCAGCGGATCATACCGCCGATCCAGATCGGCAAGGATGTCGAAATTGGCAGATAAACCCCCACCGCGAAGGTCAGCGCCGGCACAAACGACATCTGCAGGGCCACCGTGATCATCGCCCCGAACAACACGAGCGTCCAGGGCAGCTTCTGGTCGAGGACGCCCTTGATGATATAGGACATCAGCGTGGCCTTCGGCGCATCAAACTTGCGCACGGCCGAGCCATCGGGTCGCTCCGTGTAGGCGCCGTTGATGCCAGGATCGACCAGCCAGACCGCATCACCCCGGTCATTCACGAGGTATTTGCCGGCGGGGCCGCCGACCACGTCGGTCTTGTGCCAGGCGTAATATTCCCCGGCATCATCCTTGGCCTGCGGTCCGACCAGGTGCTGTTTTTCCCCTTCGAGTTTGCTGACATCCGTGTGCAACCCGCCCGGGGCGACTTGCGCTGCGGGCATGTAGACAATGGCCGAGTCGTTCAACTTCATCAGAATCGGCCCCAGGATCACCGCCGAACCGAACGCCCCGATGAGGATGGCATATTGCTGCAGCTTGGGCGTCGAACCAACGAGGAAACCCGTTTTCAGATCCTGCGAGGTTGTGCCGCCATTCGACGAGGCGATGCAGACAATGCCGCCAATCGAGAGCGCCGTCACATAGTAGGCGCTGCCCGTCCAGCCGATCAGCAGGAAGACCAGGCAGGTGAAAAGCAACGTGGCCACCGTCATGCCCGAGATGGGATTCGAGGTGGAGCCGACCTCCCCGGTCAGCCGCGATGAGACCGTCACGAATAGAAAACCGAACGCGACGATGAGCAACGCGCCCAGGAAGTTCATGTTCAGCGAACGCGCGAACAGGATGGCCGCAAGCAGGACGAAGATGCCGATGCCGACGAATTTGAGCGAGAGATCGCGGTCGGTGCGCGGGACCTCGCTCTTGATGCCATCGCCGGTGGCCTGGCCGATGTCGCGCAGCCCCCCTTTCATGCCGTGCCAGATCGTCGGTATCGCCTGGATGAGGCTGATGATGCCGCCGGCCGCCACACAGCCCGCGCCGATGTAGAGCACGTAGGCCCCGCGAATCTGACCGGGGCTCATTTCGGATATCAACTTGATGCCCGGCGCCAGAGGTTCGGTGAGGCCTTCGCCAAAGAACTTGATCAGCGGAATCAGCACGAGGTAGGACAGTACGCCACCCGCCGCCATGAGGCCGGCGAGATACGGTCCGATGATGTAGCCCACGCCGACCAGCTCGGGGGAGATTTCGCAACTGACCGAGCCCGACTTGAGCGGGGCCCCAAAGACTTTTTCCGGCACGTCCTTCCAGCCCTTGAACGCCACGTTGAGCGTCTTGTAGAGCAGGCCGATGCCAAAGCCGGTGAAAATGACCTTGGCCCCGGGCGACTTGCCGAGCCCGGCGGCCTCGGCCGCGGCCATCTCGGCCTTGGCCGACGGCGACGCCGCCGCGCGGGAAACGTCGTCCGCGCCGGCCTTGAGCACCGCGGCACAGGCCGTGCCCTCCGGATACTTGAGCACTCCGTGCTCCTTCACGATCAGGGCCCGCCGCAGCGGGATCATCATCAGGATGCCGAGCAGGCCGCCCATGATGGCGACGAGCATCACGCGCATCAGTTCCAAGTCGAAGCCGAGGATCAGGATGGCCGGCATCGTCACGCCAAGACCGAACGCGATGGATTCACCCGCTGAACCGGCTGTTTGCGTGATGTTGTTTTCCAGGATCGTGGAGTCGCGCCCGCCGACTTTGGACCAGGTGCGGAAGAGCGCCAGTGAGATGACGGCGACCGGAATCGACGCGCTGACCGTGAGACCGACCTTCAGGACAAGGTAGAGTGACGAGGCGCCGAATACCATGCCGAGGATGGCACCGGTGACGACCGCTCGCAGCGTGAATTCAGGGATCTGGGCCGAGGCCGGAATGAACGGCTCGAATTTCAAGGAAGGTTCGGAAGACATTACGGGGTATTCTCCCAAGGCTAGGCAACCTTATGACACGAGCGCAACCTTGATAAACCAGGGGAGGCGGTTTGGTTACTGCCCGGTGGTATTGTTGTAGGTCGGGGTTTATCCCCGACTGATTGCGCTTGGGTGTCGGGCGTAAAGCCCGACCTACACCAAACGGACCCCACCACCGATTGCCGCCGCTTGGCTTAGCGCTTGCGTGATTTGGACCGGGCGTCGTGCACCGCGATGCGGTGCTTGATCAGCCAGTAGAGCATTTCCATTCGCGGCACCGGCACACCGACCGACTTGGCGCGCCGGACCGCCTCGCCCCAGATCTCCTCGAGCTCCACGTCGCGACCTTGCTCGAAATCGATCAGGCTCGACGGCCGGTACTCTCCCATCTTGGCCGTGCGTTCAAATTGCAGGTCGACAAACGAGCGCGGGATCTCGTGGCCGAACTTGGCCGCCGCCTCGACGATTTCCTCCATCAGCCGGCGGGCCAGCAGATTCAGGCCCTCGTCGGCGAGCAGCCGGTCGGTCGTCATCCCGCCGGTCACGATGGCCAGGCCATTGAAGGGGACATTCCACACGAGTTTGTGCCAGCGCTGCGCCTCCAGGTTGTCCAAGGCGGTGCATTTCACGCCTGCGCGCCGCCAGAGCGCCGCGACCGCGCCCGTCCGTTCCCCGGCGGGCTTGCCGAACTTGCCGATGGTCATGAGGCCCGGGAAGGAGCAGTTCACGATGCCCGGGGCCGTGCGCATGCACCCGATGTAGCAGATGGCGCCGATCACCCGGCCCGGACCGACGACCTCCGCCACCGGCTCTTCCACGCCGAGGCCGTTCTGCAGGGTAAGCACGACGGTTTCCGGCCCGAGGAGCGGAGGCAAAATGGTTTTTAGCGCCACATTGGCCGTCGCCTTGGTGGCGAGAATGATCAAATCGCACGGACCGATCTCGGTCGACGAGCCATACACCTGGATTTTACGCAGGTTGATGCGCTCAGTGGGGGTTTTGATCTTGAGCCCCCGGGCCGTGAGGGCCGCCCGGCCGCTCCGGCCGAGAAAATGGACATCCTCGCCGGCCTTCACCAGGCGCGCACCGTAATAGCAGCCCAGGGTGCCGGTGCCGATGATCGCGATGCGGGGTTTGTCGGGGAACGAGGTGCTCACAACACCTCAGTCGTCACAAAGTTAGGGCAAAAATACAACCCCGCAGTAACCCCGCAGCATGTGCCGGACTCATGTTTCTTCACACCACGATACTTTTGCTTGTGGGCCGTCGGCCGGCTAACCCGCCTGGCCCTAAGTCTGCTTCCGTTCCACCGGCCGGCAGAGGCAGGATTCGGTATGCCTCACCGGTGCCCTGCTCTGAATACGCCTGCGATAGAGTCGTCCAGCCCGGCCTCAGGCTGCTATTCACCAATGCATTACGGACCATCGCGACATTTCATCAGCCAGTCTGCGGCCCATGCTGGATTCCCGGCTCAGCCTGCGCCGGGGAAAAATAATCCCCCCGTGGCCAAATCATCGATGACTGTTCACAAAACCAGCCTCAGGCCGGTCTCCGAGTGAACTGCGCCTGCCGCTGACAAGTTATTCACAGCCCTATTCCGAACCTATAAAGGCATGTTATCCGTCAACCTCACTTCATCCACCCAATAGGAGATGGCCATGAGGCATTTGCCGGGGACCACCTCGCGGATTTGCTCCATGGTCCGCGGATCGACGACCGAAATATAGATCACGCGGAGCCGCCGCTTGACCGAGATGATGTGCGTGGCCTCGGCCACCAGCCGGTCGGCACTCTTCACCCCGGCGTCGACCATTTCCTTGGCCTTGCGCAGTGCCTTGACTACCGCGAGCGCCTCCTCCCGCTGGGAAGGGGTGAGATAATTGTTCCGGGCGCTCACCGTCATGCCATCGGCATCGCGCACCGTCGGGCCGGTCAGGATCTGGAAAGGAAAGAGCAGGTCGGCGGCAACTTTCCGGACCACCGCCACCTGCTGCATGTCCTTTTCGCCCAGCACCACCACGTCGGGCTGCACGATGTTAAACAGCTTCAACCAGCAGGTGAGCGTGCCCCGGAAAAGCACCGGCCGGGCCACCCCGCAGAGCGGCTTGCTCACCGCCTCCTCCTGCACCTGAGACGAGAACCCCTTGGAAAACATCTCCTCGGCGGTCGGCGTGAACAGGATCTCCACGCCTTCCTTCTCCGCCAGCATCAGGTCCGCCGACGGCGAGCGCGGGTATTTGGCCAGGTCCTCGCTGGGCCCGAATTGCAGCGGATTGACGAACGCCGAGACCACCACCGCCGCCCCGCCCTCCCCCGCCAGCCGGATCAGGCTCGCATGGCCCGCATGCAGCGCCCCGAGGGTTGGCACGAAGGCGATTCGCCTCCCGGCCCGGCGCAATGCCCCCGCGGCTTCGCGCATCGCTGTGACGGTCTCGATTTTCTGCATGGGGGGAACGGGCTTGAACTAACTGTAACCCGTTCCCTTTATCAAGCCTTGGCACTCATCGATGGAGATACGGTTTGTCATTGCGAGGAGTCCGGCTTGGCCGGACGACGAAGCAATCCAGCTGGATCGCCACGGCCCGCCCCTGCGGGCCTCGCGATGACAGCCCCCAATTTCCGCCATGATCCGCCTCAACGAGAACTATACTTCGCCTCAGCTCTGCTGAGGACGAACCCGCCATAGCCTTGGCGACGGCGGGGCCTCACTCTTGCCACCCTTTCCCATGATTAGAATTAACGAGAATTACACCAAGCTCAAAGCCAGCTACCTCTTCGCCGACATCGCCAAGCGCGTGAACGCCTACGTCGCCGCCCACCCGGCCCAGCCCGTCATCCGCCTCGGCATCGGCGACGTCACCGAGCCCCTCCCGCCCGTCTGCGTCGCGGCCCTCCACGCCGCCACCGACGAGATGGCCAGCCGCGCCACCTTCAAGGGCTACGGCCCCGAACAGGGCTACGCCTTCCTCCGCGACGCCATCGCGCAGCACGACTACACCGCCCGCGGCTGCCAGATCGAGGCCGACGAGATCTTCATCTCCGACGGCTCCAAGTGCGACTGCGGCAACATCCAGGAAATTTTCTCCACCGACGCCCGCCTCGCCATTCCCGACCCCGTCTACCCCGTCTACGTCGACACCAACGTCATGGCCGGCCGCACCGGCGCCAACGTGGACGGCCGCTACCAAGGCATCACTTACCTCGACTGCACGCCCGCCAACGGTTACGTGCCCGCCGTCCCCGGCGCCGCCACCCGCGGTGAGCCTGCCGCACCCGCCGACCTCATCTACCTCTGCTTCCCCAACAACCCCACGGGCGCCGTCGCCACCAAGGCCCAACTCACGGCGTGGGTCGCCTACGCCAAGGCGAACAAGGCCATCATCCTTTTCGATTCCGCCTACGAGGCCTACATCCGCAATCCGGACATCCCCCACTCCATCTACGAGATCGAGGGCGCGCGCGACGTCGCCATCGAGTTCCGCAGCTTCTCCAAGACGGCCGGATTCACCGGCACCCGCTGCGCCTACACCGTCGTGCCGAAAAGTCTGATGGCCTACGACGCGGCCGGTCAGACGCACCCGGTCTACGCGCTCTGGAACCGCCGGCACACGACGAAGTTCAACGGCGTCGCCTACCCGATCCAGAAGGCCGCCGCGGCGATCTACACTGACGCCGGCAAGAAGCAGACCAGCGACCTCATCAACTTCTACCTCGCCAATGCCAAGCTCATCCGCGACGCGATGACGAAGCTCGGCTTCACCTGCATCGGCGGTGACAACGCCCCCTACATCTGGGTGAACACCGGCCGCGACTCCTGGGAATTCTTCGACCTCCTCCTCAACAAGGCGCAGGTCGTCTGCACGCCCGGCGCCGGCTTCGGCAAGTGCGGCGAGGGGCATGTCCGCATCAGCGCCTTCAACTCCCGCGCCAACGTCGAGACCGCCCTCACCCGCATCGCCGCGGCGCTGGAATAGCGCCACTTGTTAGCTACCCGAGCTGTGCTCAAGCTTTACGTAGAAGCGACTGTAGCGATCGGCCCGATCTCCGGCGCTCATTTTCAGTATAATGCGACGGTTGCGCATATCGCGCGGAACAATTGTGAGAGTGAGTTCAGGAACTAGTGGCCCTGGCGTGGCATCGGCCAGACCTCTGGACACCACGTCAGCATTTGAACCTTGGCTCGTATCCACGACTTCTGCGTGACCACCGCCAATCATGGCGAAAAATCCTTCGATATGTTCACGCCCAATCGTGTCCTGCAGCATATGAGGAAAGCCCACCCCGGCGAGCCGTCCCTGGGAAAACAACAGCTCGATGTCGCAATCCACGGCTCGCTCACCTGGCTCAGTAATGCGGCCGTAGCGAATAATCCCGTGTTGTTCATCCACGCGCTCAAAGTAGATCCCCAGGGTAGTGAGATCCTCAGCGGTAAGCACCGGACTCTTGAACACGAATACCGGCTCGGGCGAACTCGTGTTCCAGTGGGTGTATTGCCGGATGGCGCGCATTTGCGCCCGGAATTCCGCGAAATGCGTCCAGTTACACCCTGCCAGCAGGGAGGCTAACAAGAGCCCCAGGGGAATTGTTCTCATAAGGGGAACAGGCGACCAGATCGGTCGATCGCCTGTTCTAGCCGGTCAGAACTCTACGGTTCTTTCGGTTCCATCGGGTTGTTTCTCCGTGCACTTGAATCCCGGCGCGATGGTCAGTCCCACCAATGCGACCAACAGGGCCACTAAGATAGCCCGCCGACGTGTACCTTTATCCTCTGTGAGGTTATTCATGACGTCTCCTTTATTAGCTGATTGTTACTGTTCGTGTTTCATACGCCTGAAGGGCCTGTGTGTGTCGGAGACTACCTGCCCGATATTTTTATGAAAGCGGCGCGTTTACGTAATATTACGTAGCCGGGTCTGTCTACACCGACCAGTCGGCCGGATCCTCATGCAGTGCGTCGGGCGGTAGCTCGGGCTCATAGCGAAAATCCACAAACCCCTTCTTGATCGCCCAGCGCATCAGTTCCTCCCGCCCATGGAGTTTGAGCTTCATCAGGATATTCTGGTGGTGCGTGCGCACGGTGGCGGGACTGATCCCCGTGTAGCGCGCCACCCGGTCGTTCGGCCAGCCGTAACCAAAGTAAGGGAGCAGCTCAATTTCACGGTCCGACAAAACCTTCGAAAAATGATCCGGCTCCTTCCTGGCATTCGCCACTGCCGCGAGTACGTCGGCCGAGAAATACGTTCGCCCCGCGGCCAGCTCCTGCAGGGCATGCTTCAGCTCGAGACCGTGCCCGGAAGATTTTAGCAGACACCCATGGATATGGCTGCCGAGCAGCCGGCTGGCCGCAATCTCGGTCAGGTTGCCACTCAACAGCAAAACACGACACGACCGGCTGATCACGGCCAGTTCCGCCGCCACGGAAAACCCGCTCATGTCGGGCAGTCCCAAATCGAGGATCACCAGATCCAGTCCGTGACTCCGGGCATGGAGCAATCCTTCAACTCCGTTCGGAGCCTTGAAGATGACGGTCCTGGTCGGAGTGATCATCTCCAGCTGAATGACGATGAAATCCAGCAGCAAGGCATCGTCATCAATGCACAATATCGTACGGGGCAGCATGGCAGAGACACGCTACCATCCTCTGCGGTCTTTGTGAGCACAACTGACCGCCTATTTTCAGGACGTTGCCGGCCGCTTTGCCCGTAACGTTACCGCAATCAAGCGACAATTGCCCGGCGTATCTCCGCAAAAGTCGCGTGGCCGATCGCTGCTTTCAGGCCCCGCTGATCACGGCCGGGGTGTTGTCGTGCACCCAGAAGCGCGAGAGCACGTGGTGGTCGCGCTTCAGCTCGTAGCCCCACTCCGTGTCCTTGATCTTGATCTCGACGACGCGACCGGCCCGGCCGCCCGGCTCGGGCTGGTTCACCGCCTCCTGCCACTCCCGCAGCGCTTCCATGCGCGCCATGTCAAAGGCCGCCTCCACATCGCCGAATTCCCCGCACCGTTTCACTTCCTGCGTCAGCCGGCCGTCGGGCGCCCGCTTGAGGTTGAAGCGAAGGACGGAAAAGCCGGGTTTCATGGTGCGGTGATGTGGGATGCTTCTTCAGCCGGAACCATGCCACGCCCGCCCGGCCCGTGGAAAGATTTTATTTGGCCAAATCGCCTCATTTGGCCTCGGCCGCCGTGGCGATCGCCTCCGCCAGTTCGTTCACGGCCTCGCGCAGCAAGCCGACCAAGGTGCCGGGGTCGCGGCCATCCCAGGGGCGCGGCGTGGCGGCAAACGCACCGCTGCGCGCCGGGCTGCCGGGCGCGGCCAGGGTGTAGGTCGCCGCCAGCTGCACCGTGTTGCCCTCCGCCCGGTCGAGTTCGCACCGCTGCACCTGCACGATGACCACCAAACCGCTGCCCACCGACCGCAACCGGTTGCGCAGCACCGACGTGATCGCCTCGTCCAGGGGCTCGGCCCAGCGGGCGTCATCGAGGTAAATGACCTCGTTGGCCGAGATCCGCACCGCCATCGAGCGGTTGCGCAGATGTCCGGCCAGCTGCACCGGACGCACGCTGGTCGCGTCGGCCGCCGCGCCCGGGCCACCGGGACCGCTCAGGGTGAAGTACCGCACCGGGTCGGCCTGCGGCTCCGGCAGGATGTTGCAGGAGGTGGTGAAGCAGAGGACAGAGGACAGAAGACAGAGGACAGGATAACGCAGGAGATTCTTCATGGGGTGCCAGGTTTCTTTTTGCCGACGACCAAGGCGCTGGGATTCCGTTCGATGGCGTTGGCCAGATTTTCGAGTGCGCCGGCCGCCTCGGCGATCTGCCGCAGGGCAACCGTGACCTCGTCGCCCACCTGCCCCTGCTGCTGGACGAACTGCCTGGTCGTGGCCGCGGTGGCATCGAGGGTCTTCATCGCGGTCAGTGCGGCGGCGAGCGTGGCCTTGAGCTCGTCGCTCACCGGCCCGACCTGGGCGTCGATCTTGGCGACCGCCGCCTTTGTGGCGGTCAGCGCCTCGTTCAGGTTGGCGAAGGCCTGCTTCGCCTCGGGTGAATCCACAAATGCCGTCACGGCATCGGCCGCCCGGCCGACCTTGTCGCCGAGCGTCTTGGTGTCGAGGGCGGTGACCTTCTGGTTGGCGGTCACCAGCAGGGCCTTCACTTCCTTGGAGAGGCCGGCGAAATCCACCTTCTTCAGGTCGCTGAGGATCACGCTCAGGCTGGCCTGGTATTCCGAGATGGCCGAGAGGGTGGACGGAATGACGACCAGCTTGGGCGGGCTGGCGAAGACCTGCGCGGGATATTGGCCCGGATCGACAAAATCGAGCTCCACGAACAGCAGGCCCGTGGCGAGGCCCTGCACCCCGAGCTGCGCCCGCAGGCCGTGGTCCACCATCTCCTGGATGTCCTTCGGGCCGGCGACCTTGAGCTGGGCGCCCCGGGCGTCGGTGATGACGTTGCGGTTGAGTTCGCCGGTGACGACGACGACGGACTTGTTGGCCGCATCATCGTAATGGATCTCCAGGTCCACCACCCGGCCCACGCGCACGCCGCGCAGCTTGACCGGCGAGCCGAGGTCGAGGCCGTGGATCGACTCGTCGAAATACACCAGGAAACGCTGCGGCTTGGAGAACAGGCTCAGGCCGCCGAAGGAGAGCAGCGCGATCATCCCGAGCGCGAGCGCGCCGAGCACAAACATTCCGACGGCAGCGGGACTTACCTTGGTCTTCACGTGGGCGATTGGTTAGATGGAATGGGTGGAAATGGACAGGAATTTCCGCCGGGTCAGCCGGCCGCGGTGGCCGGGCGGTCGCCGCGGTGGAGGAAGTCGCTGACCCGCGGATCGCGGCTGCGTTCCGCCAGTTCGCGCGGGGCGCCCTCGGCGATGATGCCCTGCTCGCCCCGGTCGAGCATGATCACCCGGTCGGCGATGCCAAAGATGGACGCCAGCTCGTGCGACACGACGACGAGCGTCGTGCCGAAGGTGTCGCGCACCTGATGCACCAGCTCGTCGAGCTTGCGTGAGGTGACCGGGTCGAGCCCCGCCGACGGCTCGTCGAGGAACACGATGGCCGGATCCAGCGCCAGCGCGCGGGCCAGGCCGGCGCGCTTCTTCATGCCCCCGCTGATCTCCGCGGGATAATAATCCTCGAAGCCCGTCAGGCCCACCTGCGCCAGCTTCAGGGTGGCCAGTTCCCCGATCTCGCGCGGCGAGAGCACCGTGTGCTCCTCCAGCGGCAGCGCCACGTTCTGCCGCAGGGTCAGCGAACTCCACAGCGCCCCGCCCTGGTAGAGCACGCCAAAGGTCTTCAAGAGCTTGCGCCGCGACGCCAGGTCCGCGTGCGTGAACGGCTGGCCGAGGAACTTCACCGTGCCGGCCGACGGCGCATGCAGCCCGATCATATTGCGCAACAGCGTGCTCTTGCCGCAGCCGCTCCCGCCGATCACGAAGAAAATTTCCCCGGGTGACACGGTGAAGCTGACGTCCTTCAGCACCGTGGCCCCCTCGTAGCCGCAGGTCAGCCCCGTCACCTCGATGGCGGGAGCGTCGGCCGGTGTGGTGGAATTCGGCATGGTCAGAGTCCGAGGATGTCGAAGGCCACGGCGTAGAGTGCATCGGCGACGATGATGAGCAGAATGGCGGTCACGACCGCCGAGGTCGCCGCCCGGCCCACGCCGGCCGCGCTGCGCTCCGCCTCGATGCCGCGCAGGCAGCCCGCCAGGCCGATGATAAGCCCGAAGGTGCCCGCCTTGATCACGCCCACCAGCAGGTCCGACATGTCCACGATGGTCAGCATCTCCACCCAGTAGGCCGCCGGCGGGATGGACAGCACTTTCATCGCCACGGCCATGCCCCCGAGAATCCCGAGGGCATTGGCGTAGAGCCCGAGCAGGGGCATCATCACGGCCAGCGCCAGCAGGCGGGGCAGCACCAGGAAATCCACCGCCGGGATGCCCAGCGTCTCGAGCGCATCAATCTCCTCGTTGGCCTTCATGTTGCCGAGGGTCGCGGCGAAGGCCGCGCCGGTCCGGCCGGCGATCACCATGCCCGTCATCATCGCGCCCATCTCGCGCACCATGGACAGGCCGACCAGGTCCGCCACGTAGATGTCGCCGCCGTATTGCCGGAGCACGATCGCGCCGGTGTAGGCCAGGGTCACGCCGACCAAAAAGCTGACCAGGCTCACGATCGGCAGGGCCATCGCCCCGCACTGCTGCATCTCCTCGATGAAGTCCGCCCAGCGGAATTTTTTCGGGTGCTTCACCAGCCGCACGGCCCCGATCACGCATTCCCCGAAAAAATGGGAGAAGGCCCGCGTCTTGTGCCAGACGTCCAGCGTCGCCTCCCCCACCGCCGTGAAGAAATTCTCCGACCGGTCGAACAGCACGCTCGTTTCATGCGAGGCCGACATCTGCCGGAGCAGCGCGTGGACCTTGGCGGGCAGGGCCTTGGTGTCGCAATGCGCCCCCGCAATCCGGCACCACTGCTGCGTCTCGAACAGGAAAAGGAGCAGCGAACTGTCCCACTGGCCCAACCCGGCGCTGGCCAGCACCACCCGCTTCGGCGACCGGCCGGCGAGGGTGGTCTGCCAGCCGGGACGCTTTCCGGTGATCGACCAATCACCCGTGAGCTGGACCGAGAGGGTTTCGCCCTCCAGGGCCGCGTCGGCCCGGGCCGGACTGGCAGGTTCGCTCATGCAGGGCAGCTTCGGGTTTGCCGCGGATTGCTCCAGTATATTCTCACCGGTGCCCGGCCGCCGACTGCTGGCGGGCCCGCTCCACCTGCAGCTTCAGCGCATGGAGCGAGACAAAGATGTCGCGCAGGAAATCCACCAGCGAGGCCGTCAGCAGTAAAATGCTGGCGACAAACAGGCCGAGCACCACCCCCCGCATCTCCCAGCCGAACATCGCCGCGGCAAACAAGGCCACGACCAGCAGGCAGGACAGCAGCATGCTCAGGCCGTTGCTGGTCACGGCGCGGCGGATCATCAGGGCCCGGCTCCACATGATGTCGAGCTGGCCCTCCAGGTGCCGTCGTTCCTCCGGCGGCGCCGCCGGGATCGCCTCGGCCACCACGCGGGTGCGGTCCACGATCCGGGCCATCCGGTTGGTCAGGGTGATCATCAGCGCCCCCATGCCCGAGATCAAGATGACGGGCGTGATGGCGAGCTGGATGATCGGGAGAAGCGAGGCGAGCGATTCCATGGCGGCAAGTCTGGCCGGTGCGACGCCCCGTGCAATCCCTTGTTCCGCGGGGGCGGAGGTTTTCCCTCGCCCGGCTGCCTCGCGCCGGGCGATTCTCGCCCCAGTATCATGCGACCTGACTCCGTGCTCTTCGATCTCGACGGCACCTTGATCGACCACTTCAAGGCCATCCACCGCTGCCATGCCCATGCCATGACACAACTCGGTCTGCCTGCGCCCACGCTGGCCCAAGTGCGCGCCGCGGTCGGCGGCGGGGTCGAGCTGGCGGTCGAGCGGCTGGTCGGGCCGGCCCGCACCGCGGCGGCGCTGGCCATCTACCGGCCGTATTGGGACGCCACGATGCTCGACGACGTGTCGCTGCTCCCGGGCGCGAAGGAACTGCTCATCCAGCTCCGGCAGCGCGGCGTCCGCACCGCGGTGTTCACCAACAAGCACGGCCCGTCCTCGCGCCGCACCTGCGCCCATCTCGGCCTCGCGGACCTGCTCGACGGCAATTTCGGCGCGACCGACACGCCGTGGCTCAAGCCCGACCCGCGGTTCGCCCGCCACGTGCTGGCCGCGCTGGGGACGGACGCCGCCACCACGCTGCTGGTCGGCGACTCCCCCTATGACTTTGAAGCCGCCCGCCAGGCCGGGCTCGGCTTCCACGGCGTCACCACCGGCACGCATAATGCGGCGGAACTGCGCGCCGCCGGCGCCACGGAGGTTTTTCCCGATCTCGCCGCCATCGGCCGCTCACTCAGTCTGTAGGAGCCTGTTTACAGGCGATCAGGAATGTTTTGTGCGATGGGGTCGCCTGTAAACAGGCCCCTGCAATTCAACCCGACGCGCCGCACGTCAGCGCCACGGCGAGGGCTGCCGGCAACGCCTGCACATAAAGAATTTTCCGCCCGACGGTCGCCGCGCCGAACACCCCCGCGATGATCACGCAGCCGAGAAAGAAAAGTTTGATCGCGTAGCCATCGGCCCCGAGCGAGAGCCCCCACGCCAGCCCGGCGGCGAGAAAGCCATTATACAAACCCTGGTTGGCCGCGAGCAACTTGGTCGCCTGTGCCTTTTCCTCGGTCAGATTGAAAACGCGCCGGCCATATGGCTTCGTCCACAGGAACATTTCCAGCACGAGGAAGTAAACGTGCAGCAGGGCGACGAGCGCGGTGACGAGGGTGGCGGCGGTGTGCATAAAATCAGACCGGCCGGCCCTCAGAAGCCTTGGCGGAGGAGGGCCGGCGCGCCACCAGCAGGTGAGCCGTCATCTCCTGCACGACCTTGCCGTCCTGGTTGAGCGTGCGGCAGTGCAGCTTGAACTTGCCCCGGCCGGTGCGCGAGGGCTCGGGGTTGAGCTCCGCAATTTCCATCACCACGCGCAACCGGTCGCCGGGCCGCACCGGGCGCGGCCAGCGCAGTCCGTCCACCCCCTGCCCGATCACGCCACCGCCGAGATTCATCTCGCCCCGCACCATCAGGCCCATGGTCACGGCGGCCGTGTGCCAGCCGCTCGCCACCAGCAGGCCGAAGAGCGTCGCCGTCGCCGTCGCAGCATCCGTGTGGAACGGCTGCGGGTCGAACTGCCGGCCAAAGGCGATGATCTCCGCCGCCGTCACCGTGTGCTCGGCCGTGTTGAATTTGTCGCCCAGCTTGAGGTCTTCGAAATAAAGCATGGGGTGGAAGCGTGCGCGAGATTGCTTCGCCCCGTCCCGGTGTGCAACCCTCGGTTTCCGTGGCGGCCTCCCCTCCAGCATCCCTGACCGGCGTCCTCGAGCGCATCATCTTCTTCAACGAGGAGAACCACTACACCATTGCCGAGCTTCGCGTTGAGGTAGGGCGCGGAGTCCCTTCCGCGCCGGCCAAGGAGGAAACCGTCACCATCACCGGCCCACTGCCCGGCGTGCAGTGCGGCGAGACGCTCCAGCTGACCGGCGAATGGACCAAACACGCGCAACACGGCGCCCAGTTCAAGATCGCCGCGTTCAAAAGCGAGCTGCCCTCCTCCGTCTACGGCATCCGCAAATACCTCGGCAGCGGCCTCGTCCCCGGCATCGGCAAGGTCTACGCCAACAAGATCGTCGACGCGTTCGGCACCGACACCTTCCGCATCCTCAGCGAGGAATCCGGCAAGCTGCGCAAGGTCGACGGCATCGGCAAGGTCCGCGCCGCCGCCATCAAGACCGCCTGGGCGGAGCAGAAGACCTTGCGCGAAGTGCACATCTTCCTCCAGACCTACGGCGTCACCACCTCGCAGTGCGTCCGCATCGTGAAAAAGTGGGACGCCGCCGCGCAGCAGATCATCTCGGCCGAGCCCTACAAACTCGCCCGCGAGATCGACGGCATCGGCTTCAAGACCGCCGACCGCCTCGCCATCAACCTCGGCTTCGCCAACGACGCCGCGCCCCGCCTCGACGCCGGCCTCATCTACGCACTTCAGACGCTGGAGGAGGAGGGCCACACCGCCTACCCGCGCGGCGAACTGGTCGGCTACACCGCCAATCTCCTCGAAACTTCCTCCGACCGGGTTGAAGCGCGCATCGACGCGCTCATCAAGGCCAAGGACCTGGTGCAGCATGGTGGAACCCGACCTCCGGGCGGGTTCGGTTCGACTGGCCTATCCGAAAGCGCGCCCGGAGGTCGCGCTCCACCCCAGAGCCCGAACCCCAGACCCCAGACCCCGCAATTGCACGACGCCTTCCTCCAGCTCCCCCACAACGACCGCGCGGAGCGTAAAATCGCCGACGTCGTCCAGCGCCTCGCCGCCGTGCCGTCCGGCCTGCCCGCCATCAAGGTCGACGCCGCCATCACGTGGGCGCAGGACAAAGCGGGGTTTGAGTTTCATCCCCTGCAGAAGGCCGCGCTCTCGCACGCGCTTGCGCACAAGTTCTCCATCCTCACCGGCGGACCGGGCACGGGCAAAACCACCATCCTCCGCGCACTCGTCGAAATCCTGAAGGCCAAGAAGGCCCGCGTCACGCTCGCCGCCCCCACCGGACGCGCGGCGCAGCGCCTCGCCGAAACGACGGGCGGCTTCGCCTCGACGATCCACCGGCTGCTCGCCTACGACGTCGCGCGCGGCGGCTTCGCGCACAACGAGTCCAAGCCCCTCGCGACCGACTTCCTCATCGTGGACGAGTCCTCGATGCTCGACTCGCGCCTCGCCGCCGCCCTGCTCCAGGCCGTGCCCGCCCGCGCGCACCTGCTGCTCGTCGGCGACATCGACCAGCTTCCGAGCGTCGGCGCCGGCAATGTGCTGAAGGACCTGATTTCTATTGGAGCCGGGGTGCCCTCACCCCGGTCGGACTCGCGCGGTGAGGGCACCGCGCCTCCATCAATCCCCGTCACCCGACTGCAGTTCGTCTACCGCCAGCAAAAGGAAAGCGCCATCGTCTCCACGGCCCACGCGATCAACGAAGGCATCGGCACCCCGCCGCCCGTCGTCAGCGAAGTCGCCAAGGCCCAGGCGGGGAGCGACCTGAACTTCATCGCCGCCTTCAGCGCCGAGGACTGCCTCGCCAAGGTCATCGAACTCTGCACGCATTTCATCCCGCAGCATTTCAAGTGGCTTAACCCCGTCACCGACGTGCAGGTGCTCGCGCCGATGCACAAGGGCGTGGCCGGTGTCACCAACCTTAACGCCCAGCTCCAAGCTGCGCTCAATCCCGCGCGGCAAAGCCTGAAGACCGTCAGCGGCGAATACCGGCCGGGCGACAAGCTCATCCAGCTCCGCAACAACTACGACAAGGACCTCTTCAACGGCGACATTGGCGAAGTGCTCTCGATCGACGGGGTCAAGGGCACGCTCACGGCCGACTTCGACGGCGCGAAGCACACCTTCGACCGTGGCGAGTTCGGCGACCTCGGCCTCGCCTACGCCATCAGCATCCACAAATCGCAGGGCAGCGAGTATCCCGTCGTCATCGTGCCGCTGCTCAAGGCGCACTTCGTCATGCTCCAGCGCAACCTGATCTACACCGCGATCACGCGCGGCCGGAAGAAGGTCTTCGTCGTCGGCGAACCCGGCGCCTGGGGCATGGCCGTACGCAACGCCGAGTCGAAGACCCGGTGTACCCACCTCAAAGAAAAGATCCTCGGCGCGACCAGCCGATAGGGACTCACTGCAACAGGCCGTTGCTCGCGGGATCGTCGGCCAAGGCGATGAAGCCGGGATCGCTCCACAGCGGGGCGAACCGCAGGTCGGTTTTGACCGCGAAGCCGGAAACAAAGGACGGCGCAAGGAGGAACTGCCTGATCTCCCCCAACGCGACGTCGCGGTCGCCCAGCAGCGCGTGGATCGGGCCGGCATACAGGGCGACATCGGCCCCTTGAAAGACATCACGACTCTCCGGAATGAGATCCTGCGCGTGCTGAAAAATCCGCAGGGCCGGCTCCCGCTCCCCCAGCAGGGCATGCAGGAGCGCCTGCTCAACCAGCAGGCGGGGCTGGTCCGGCTGGACCTGCAACGCGGCCTTCACCTCACGCATGGCTTCGCTGGCCGCCCGCCGGGCCGCATCGCGGTCGCCTTTGGCCAGCTGCAACTGCGCATCCATCGAAGTCAGCCGGGGGCCGGCGCGCAGCAGGGTCAACAGGTCCTCCGCCGTGGCGAAATCCCGTCGCGCCAGCGCGCGACAGAGGTCAAACCGCGCGACGGCATCGGACTTTTTTTCCACGCCGGGGGCCTGTTGGGCGCGCCAGGCATCGTAGGATTCGAAGCGGCCCGTCCGGAGCCATTCCGTCTCGTGCCACTGGACCTGGAAGGAAAGCTCCGCCGGCTGGAGCTGACCCAGCCGTCCCGCCACCATCTTTGCGCCGCTGAAATCACGAATCCGGATGAAATTGTAATACTTGTTGCCCAAGGCCCGGACATGCCGCGGATCCTGCGCCAGCACCTTGTCCAGATAGGCGTTGGATTCGCGGAAGCGTCCCTCGCGCCGCAGGACGAACCCCATCTGCGACAAGGCCTCGATATTATGCGGGGCGGCGCGCAGGATTTCCTCATAGATGGCTTCCGCCCGGGCATAGTCCCGGTGCGCATAATAGTGGTAATTGCCCTCCTCCAGCCGCACGTCGGTCGCGGTGGGTGCCAGCTCCCGGGCGCGCTCGATCGCCTGCCGCGCCCGGGCCTGCTGCTCCGGCGAGATGTCCTGGAAGTCGAAGATCTTGCGCGCATGCATCGTGCCGAGCCGCGCCCAGGCGATGGCCAACCCGGGGTCGAGTTCCACCGCCTGTTGGAGCAACTCGATGTTCCGCTGGATATCGGGCGGCTTGATACTGTCCTTGGTGTTGGCCGCCTGTTGCCGGAGCAAAAGCTCATAGGCGGCCATGTTCTGGGTGGGGTAGCGGCTCAGAGCGGAACGGACTTGCGGGCTCAGCGTGGCCTGGAGTGCTCCGGCGATTTCGGCGGCGAGCTCCGCCTGGATGGCAAACACATCCTTCAGCTCCCGGTCGTAGGTCCGGGCCCACAAGTGCCGGTCGGTCCGGGCCTCGATGAGCTGCGCGGTTACCCGCACCTGGCCTCCAGTCCGCCGCACACTCCCTTCCAGAATATGGGCCACCCCGAGCTCGGCGGCAATCTGCCGGATGTTTTTCGTGGTCTTTCGGTACTCGGCCACGGAGGTGCGCGACGTGACCCTGAGCTCGCCAATGAGCGCGAGCTGCGTAAGCACATCCTCGTGCACGCCGTCGGCAAAATAGGCGTTGTCCTTGTCCTCGCTCATGTTCGTGAACGGCAACACGGCGATGGACCGGTCAGCGACCGGGACTACCGGAACGGCCGCGACCCCGGGCGCCGGCAGCTTCGGCCAGAAAACCACCACGAGCAACGCCACTGCGACCAATCCGGCGGCCGCGATCCAGACCGCGGGAATTTTTTTGCCGGCCGCCGACAAGACGGCCCCGGCGGGCACCACCAGGTAGACCGCGACGGGCTCGGCGATGTTCTTGAACAGCTGCGGACCGAGGGACTCCGCATGCATCGGCAGCTTGCCCTTGACCGCGTCGTAGACCGACTGGCTGAGACAGATCGTGCCCGGGCGCGCCTTGGTCTGGAGGCGGGCGGCGATGTTCACACCGTCACCGGCCACGTCACCGTCCTTGCGGAACACGTCTCCCAAATGGATGCCGATGCGGTGCTGCAGCGCGGCCGGGCCGCGCGGGCCGAACTCCGCCTGGATTTGCAAGGCGCAGGTCACCGCCGCCGCCACGCTGGCAAAACAGAGCAGCAGGCCGTCACCGGTGGACTTGAGGACCTCGCCGCCGTGTTGGGCGCACAATTCGCGCATCCGGACGAAATCGGCCTGCACCAGCGCCAAGGTGCCGGTCTCGTCCCGTTGCATCCGCGCGGAGTAGCCGGTCACGTCGGTGAACACGATAGCCGCCAGCCGGCGTTCATTTCCCTCCGCATGTTGCTGCTGTGTTCCACTCATGTATGAATGTCGCAGCTTGGCCCGGCAGTGACGGGGAGCAAGGCGGGACTAAGCCGGGCTTCACCATCACGCCGACGGAAGCGAGCGCGCTGACCGAGAAACTGGCGGTCGCGACACGGTCTTCGCGGCGCTGCAGCCCCATCTGTGGGGTGCGCCTTCGCCTGCGCGCAGCCGTGGCCGAGACCGTCGCCGGGGATGCCGACATTGACGCCGAGCTGCGCCACCTGATCACCGCCCTGGGCGGTGGCGCGGCGGGAACCTGATCACCCGCGCGCACTTCGGGGCCGGACTCAGTTCAGGTTCTTGTCCTTCCAGTATTTCGTGCCCTGCAGCGTGGCTTGGAGCGCGAGGCCGTTCTTGGTGATCTGGTAGATCTCCACGTCAGGAATCGCGGTCTCCGCGACCGCCACCGCCGCACCTTTATCAGCCGACTTGGCCGCCGCATCCATCTGGCCGCTGAAATCCCAGCCCTTGTCCACAAAGGCCTGCAGTTTCTCCTTGGTGCGGAAAATAAACACGGCCCGGAAATCCTTCACGCCCAGACCGAGACCGATACCGGCCGAACCCATCTTCATGTAGGTGGGGTTCCCCTTGCGATCCCGCACCACCCCGTGCCCGCCGGCAAAACTGGCAAAGACGAGGTTCACTCCGACATTGGAAAACACGGCGTAGCCCGCGGCTTTCTTGACCTGATCCTTGGCGATGGGCTTCTGCACATAGAGGTCGTTGAGGATGGACTGCGCCATCGCATCGATCTCGCTCCGCTTGTCCTCCGTGGCGGAACTGGCGACCGCCCTTGGGCTGGCGACGACGACCGCGAGGGTGAGCCAGAGGGCAATGAGGGGGCGGATCGGGTAAGAATTCATGGGATAGGGTGTGCCAGATAGACCGGCACGTCAACCGATGGTGCCATGATTTGAATAGGGAATACCTGGCCGCCATTCGCTGGTCGACAAAACCGGGCCGCCCTTGCTAGTGCTGGCGACCCCGCCCCGCCCACCATGTCCGAAGAATATCATATGGATGAAAAGCAATGCATTGTCTGGACCCGTTGCTGGGTGATCCTCACGGATGCCGACCTGCTGGGGCATCAGGCGAGGCTGCGGACCGAACCGAATTTCCAACCCGGTTTCTGTCAACTGATCGACACCAGCGAGGTCGCCGAGATGACCCTGACGGGCGCAGCCGTGAAGCAAGTCGCCTCCAACTCCCTGTTTGCGCGAGAATCGAAGCGCCCCTTTGTCGTCGTGAAAAATGCCGTTTACGGCATGGGCCGGATGTTCGAACTCTATCAGGGCCTCAAGGGCGCCCAGCGTCCGGGTTTTCCGCGACCGAGCCGTGGCGCTGGCCTGGCTGGACGTGAACGACGAGCCGGCCGGGAACAAGTAACTGATCGGGCCAGCCGGTGCTTGCCACCCGTCCGCTCGTCCCCGCCAAAGCGCCTTTTGTCCTATTGGCATCCGCCCGGGGCCTGTGCTAGGGTCTGCTCCGAATAAACCCCACCCCTATGCTAAAACGTTTCCTGGTTCTCTCTGCCCTCCTTGCCTTGACCCTAGCCCTGGCGGCCAAACCCGTCACGGTCCAAGGCTACACCTACATCAAATCCCTCGGCGGCATCGACGAATACCGTCTCGACGCCAACGGCCTCCAGGTCCTCCTGCTCTCCGATCGCGCCGCCCCGGTCGTGACCTTCATGGTCACCTACCATGTCGGCTCGCGCAACGAGGTCACGGGCAGCACCGGCTCCACGCACCTGCTCGAGCACCTGATGTTCAAGGGCGGCCCGAACTACAACGACGCGAAGGGCAACAGCGTGAAACAGTTCCTCGAGCACATCGGCGGCAACTACAACGCCACCACCTACCTCGACCGCACCAATTACTACGCGGAGGTCGGCAGCGAACACCTCGAGGGCTACCTGGCCATCGAGGCCGATCGCATGCGCAACCTCTGGATCCGCGAGGACGACCGCCGCCCCGAAATGACCGTCGTGCGCAACGAATTCGAGATCGGCGAGAACAACCCGCAGGAGGCCCTCGACAAGGAAATCTTCGCCGCCGCCTTCCAGGCCCATCCCTACCACCACAGCACCATCGGCTGGCGCAGCGACATCGAGAAGGTCGCCATCGAGAAGCTCCGCGCCTTCTACGACACATTCTACTGGCCCGACAACGCCACCGCCACGCTCATCGGCGACTTTGACCCCGCCGCGGCCCTCGGCCTCGTGAAGAAATATTACGGCGCCTACCCCAAGGCCCCGCAGCCGATCCCGCAGGTTTACACCGAGGAACCCGAGCAGACCGGCCCCCGCCGCGTCATGGTCCAGCGCGCCGGCGAACTCGGCACCGTCGGCGTGAGCTACAAGAGCCCCGCCGGCACGCATCCCGACTATCCCGCCCTCGAAGTCCTCAGCAGCATCATGAGCAACGGGAAGACCAGCCGTTACTACCGCGCCCTGACGGACAAGAACCTCACCACCAGCGTCAGCGCCGATGCCGGCTTCTTCCACGACCCCTCGCTCTTCCAAGTCTACGCCAGTCTCGCCCCCGGCGCCACCCACGAGGCCGTCCAGAAGATCATCCTCGACGAGGCCGCCAGGGTGAAGGCCGAGGGCGTCACCGACGCCGAGGTCGTCACCGCCCTCGGCAAGATCAAGGCCAGCACCGCCTACAGCCGCGACGGCTCCTTCGGCGTCGCCAGCAAGATCAACGAGGACATCGCCGCCGGCGACTGGACCCTCTACGTCATGCTCGACGAAGCCATCGCCAAGGTCACGGCCGCCGACGTCAAGCGCGTCGCCAACCAGTACCTCGACCACAATAAGAGCACCACCGGCTGGTTTGTCCCCATCGTCGCCCCCGCCGCCAAATAACCTCTACCCCTTCTTCCCCATGAAATCCATTCTCCGTTCTCCGTCCTCCGTCCTCCTCGCCTGCGGCTCCGCCGCAGGACGAGCCCTTCGTAGCTCGGCCTTGCCGAGCGTAGTAGGGTGCTCCCTGCTCCTTGCTTCCACCCTGTCTGCCGGCGTCTCCGACAACGCCGTCCGCACGAAGATCAACGGCATCGACGTCATCGCCCTCAAGACCGGTGTGAAGGACGTCGTCACCATCCGCGGCACCCTCGCGGCGGGCGATTCCCGCAGCCCCGACACCGATGTCGCCCTCGCCGCCCTCGCCGCCGGCATGATCGACAAGGGCACCGCCACCCGTGACAAGTTCGCCATCGCCAAGGCCCTCGGCGACGTCGGCGCCTCGATCAACTTCGCCACCAACGCCAGCGCGCTGACCATCAACGCCAAGTGCCTGCGCGCGGACCTGCCGCTGGTGCTCGGCCTGATCGCCGAGCAGCTGCGCACCCCCGCGTTCTCGCCCGAGGAATTCGCCAAGCTCAAGAAACAGGTGGCCGGCATGATGAAGCGTTCGCTGGAGGACACCGACTTCCGCGCCAACACCTCCTATGTCCGCGCCATCTACCCCGTCGGTCACCCGAACCGTGACGCCTCGCCCGAGGAATATCTCGCCGCGGCCGACAAGGCCACGCTCGACGAGGTGAAGGCCTTCCACGCCCAATATTACGGACCCGCCGCCATGAAGCTCGTGATCGTCGGCGATGTCGAACCCGCCGCGGTCTCGGCGGAGCTCACCAAGGTCTTCGCCGGCTGGACCGGCGGCTCCGCCCAGCCCCGCCCCGCCCGGGCCGGCTCGGTGGACGCCCCCCGCGAGCAGGATGTGGTCATGGCCGACAAGACCAGTGTCAGCGTCATCTGGGGCCAGGCCACGCAGCTGCGCTACGGCGAGCCCGACGCCCTGGCGCTCCGCGTCGGCACGGCCGCGCTCGGCAGCGGCTTCACTGGCCGGCTCATGGCCAACGTCCGCGACAAGGAAGGCCTCACCTACGGCATCGGCTCATTCATCGCGAACGACACCTACGTGGACGGCGACTGGCGCATTCAGGCCGACTTTGCTCCCGAGCTCCTTAGCAAGGGCATCGCTTCCACCAAGCGCCAGCTGGTTGTCTGGCACCAGCAGGGCATCACGCCGGCCGAACTGGCCAACAACAAGGGCAAGTTCGTCGGCAGCTTCAAGCTCGGCCTCGCCACCACCGGCGGCATGGCCAACACGATTCTCAACACCGTGAACCGCGATCTCCCTCTCAGCTTCATGGATGAGTTCAGCGGCCGCATCAACGCCCTCACGCTCGAGCAGGTCAACGGCGCCATCAAGAAGCACCTCGACCCCGAGCAGATGATCATGATCAAGGCCGGCACGGTGCCCGGCGCGGTGACGAAGTAAGGCACTTTGCCGTATTATTTGTGGGCGGGGTGCCCTCACCCCGCTTATCCACGCCCGCCGGCTTGGCGGGCGTTTTCTTTGCAGAAGCTTGGAGGGCCCGCGGTAGCCCCTCATCTTGTAGGTCGGGCTTTACGCCCGACATGTCGGGGATAAACCCCGACCTACATTTTCCGAAGTAGCCCGCCCTCCACACTAGGCTTGCCACGCGCCTCCCGCCTTGTGTCATAACCAAATGCTTAAATCCCCGCGCTGGCTTGGTGCCCTGCTGAGTCTCCTTGTTGCCCCGCTCATTCTTTCCGCCAGCTCACCCGCCGAGGTTGCCGCACTCGTCGCCGTCGACCCGCTGCGTCTCACCCACGAGGTCGTGCCCGTCGCCCAGAGCGTCGGGCTCACCCTCGACCCGGCCAAGGACGATTACTCCGGCCGCACCATCATCGACCTGCTCGCCACGCAGCCGTTCACCAGCTTCCGCCTCCACGCCGAGGGCCCCGCCTTCACGACGGCCACGCTCACCAGCGCCGACGGCGTCACCACCCCGCTCACCGCCGCCGTCACCGACGCCAAGCACGGCCTCGTGACCCTCACCGCCCCCGCCTCCCTCGGTATCGGCAATTACAAGCTCACCATTGATTTCACCGCGAAGTTCCCCCGCGACGGCCTCGGTCTCTACAAGACTGTCAGCCGCGGCGATCCGTATCTCTTCACCCAGTTCGAGGACAAGCACGCCCGCAAGGCCTTCCCCTGCTGGGACGAACCGTCGTTCAAGATCAACTGGCAGCTCACCCTCAAGGTGCCCGCCACGCTGGAAGCCGTGACCAATTCCGCCGTGGCCTACGAGACCCGCGACGGCGACTGGAAAACCATCGCCTTCGGCCGCACCCCGCCGATGCCCAGCTACCTCGTCGCCCTCGCGGTCGGGCCGTTCGAATACGTGCCCGTCCCCGGCCTGTCCGTGCCGGGTCGCATCATCACCCCCAAGGGCCAGGCCGCCCTCGCCGCCGAGGCTGTGCGCCTCACCCCGCCGATCCTCGCCCGCCTCGAGGAATATTTCGGCATCCCCTATCCCTACGCCAAACTCGATCAGATCGCCGTGCCGGAATACGTCTATGGCGCGATGGAAAACGCCGGCCTCATCACCTACACCGACCGGCTCCTGCTCATGGACCCCGAGAAGCCCTCCTTCAGCGCCCGCCGCCGCCTCGCCAGCGTCATCGCCCACGAGTCGGCTCACATGTGGTTCGGCGACCTCGTCACCATGCAGTGGTGGGACGATCTCTGGCTCAATGAATCCTTCGCCGACTGGATGGCCGGCCGCATCATCGGGCACCAGTTTCCCGAGTTCCGCATCCAGATCTCGGAAAGCCGCGAGATCAAGGGAGCCATGCGCAGCGACGCCCTGCCCTCCATCACCGCCATCCGCCGCAAGGTCACCGCTGACAGCGATCTCGCCCAACTCGTCGACGAGCTCACCTACAACAAGGGCAAGGGCGTCCTCAACATGGTCGAGAACTGGATCGGGACGGCCCAGTTCCGCGCCGCCCTGCGGACTTATTTCCTCAAGCACAGCTGGGGCAACACCGTCAGCGACGACCTCTGGGCCGCCTTCAGCGCCACCTCCGGCGATGACATCACCGGGATGCTGGCCGCCTTCATCAACAAGCCCGGCGTGCCGCTCGTCACGTTCGCCCTCGACCCCGACGGCAAGCTCCGCCTCACCCAGCGCCGCTTCAACAATCTCGGCGACCCGCAGTTGCCCGGCCAGTGGCAGGTCCCCATCGTGCTGTCCTGGGGCAAGGGCGACGAGGTGCGCCGCGAACGCATCCTCCTCAAGGACACCGAGCAGGTCGTCAACCTCCCCGGCCTCGCCACCGCCGACTGGATCTACCCCAACGCCGCCGAGTCCGGCTACTACCGCTGGAACCTCTCGCCCGAGCTCAACGCCCGGCTCGCCCGCCAGTCCGCCGCCCTCAGCCCCATTGAGCGCGTTGGCCTCCTCGACAACACCTCCGCCCTCTTCAGCGCCGGCCTGATCGACGGCACCGACTACCTCGCCTACGTCACCGCTTTCGGCCGCGATCTCGACCCCGACATCAACACGAGCATCGTCGGCAGCATCGGCGGGATCGAGGCCACCTTCATCACGCCCGCGACGATGGCCGCCTACCTCAGCTACCGCACCGCCATTCTCCGCCCGATGCTGGACCGCATCGGCCTGTCGCCGGTCGCCGGCGAACCCGCAGTGAACGGACCGCTCCGCGCTTCCCTCTACGGTGCGCTCGGCTACGAGGGTGCCGACCCGGTGGTCGTGGCCGAGTGCCGCCGGCTCGCTACGCTCTTCCTGCAGAACTCCAAGCTGGTTGACCCGGCCCTGCGCGCGATCGCCCTCTCCGTCACCGCCTACCACGGTGACGCCGCCTTCCTCGCCACGCTCAAGGCCACCTTCGAGCAGGCCCAGACGCCCGCCGTGCGCTCCGCCGTGCTCGGCGCCCTCGGCAGCTTCAACAACCCGGCCCTCGCGACCCAGGCCATGGACTATTCCCTCACCCCGGCGGTCAACTCCACCGAGTTCCTCGGCGTCCTGATCGGCGTCGGGGGCGACCACGACACGCGCGCCCTCGCCGTTGACTGGACCATCGCCCACTACGACGCCATCGCCGCCAAGGCCCCGCCCGAATACACCGCCGGCCTCATCCGCGTGGCCGCCGGCGCCGAACCCGAGCTGTTCAACAAGCTCAAGGACTTTCTGCTCGCGCCCGGGCGCAAGACGGAGTTCGCCGAGGTGAATATCACCAAGGCCAGCGAGCGCCTCAACCTCCGGATGCGCCTCCGCGCGAAAGAACAGGCCAACATCGTGAAATTCCTGAAGTCCTACCCCGGCAACACCCCGAAGGACTGAGCGCTCATTGCCTTGCCTTCTGTTCATGCAACATCCGCGCGAGCGTCGCGCGCGCGGTCTGGTACTCCGCCGCCCGGTTGAAATCCTTGAAGAGTTGGAGGAAGCGCGGGTCCTCGCGCCAGGGATCCCACACCGGATCCCAATATAACGACCGGTACATCGAGGACGGCGTGTACTTCAGATAGGGCAGCGCCTCGTCGAACCGCCCCATCGCCGCGAGGGTGAAACCCCGCAGGTAGTTGTCGGGCGCCCAGCGGGCGAACATGCGGGCGGCCGCGTCCTCCGCCTCCTGCCGTCGCCCTCCCTCCCGGAGGACGCGAATCGCGATCGCATCCGAAATCCAGCGCGGACGGTCGTCCGGGTGGGCCAGGACGTAGCGCGCGGCCGCGAGCGCCTCTTCCTTTCGTCCCAGCGCCAGCAGGTCCTTGGCTCGCTCCGCCGGATTCGGCACGAAGACGTCAGTCCGCAGGGAGGCCGCCCGCTCGATGGTGGCCAGTGCCTCGTCGAAGCGGTGGGCGTAGGCCAGCGTGCCGCCCAGCATCTGCAGGTTGATGAACCACAACGGATCGAGGTCGGCCGCCTGTTGGTAATGCTGAATTGCGACGTCGAGCCGGCCCTGGGCGGCCAGCAGCAACGCATACCAGCAATGCACCAGCGCGGAATTCGGGCTGAGCGCGAGCGCCTGCTGGAAATGCCGGTCGGACTCACCCAGCCGGTTGGCCAGCAAATGCCCATAGCCGAGCGCGGCGTGGGCCTCCGCCGACGCGGGATCGATTTCCAAGGCGCGCTGCCCTTCCCTTTCGGCGCGCCGCAGATCCTCCTCATCGACCGCCAAACCGTCCAGCTCCCGGTAGACCGCCCGGATGACGCTCACTCCGGCCAGCCCGGCATGCGCCTCGGCGAACTGCGGGTCGATCGTCAGGGCTTTGGCAAAGGCCGCCTCGGCCTTCGTGAATCCTTCCTCGGTCCGGAAATTCCAGAACTGCCGGCCCTCCAAGACGAGCCGGTAGGCCTCGGGGTTCACGACCCGCTTCGCCCGGTCGGTCGCCGCGAGTTTGAGCTGGAGGTTCTGCGCGATCAGGCCGGCGATCTCATCCTGCACGGCAAAGATATCCTTCAGGTCGCGCGTGAATTTTTCCGACCAGACCTGGAACCCGTCGGCTGCGCTGACCAGTCGCGCCGTGATGCGCACCTGCGTGCCGGAACGCTGAATTGAGCCGTTGACGACATACGCCACGCCGAGCTTCCGGGCGATTTCCTGCTCGGGGATATTCTGGCCCTTGAATGAGAAGGCCGACGTCCGTCCCGCCACGCGCAGCCCGGTCACCTTGCCGAGCTGGTTGAGCAGCTCCTCGCTGATGCCGTCGGAGAAATACTCGTTGCCCTTGTCGTCGCTCAGGTTCGCGAAGGCCAGCACCGCGACGGATTTCGCGTCCGCCTCCGGCGGGCGCGCGGGAGCAAGGAGCAGGGAGGAGGAAGCAGGGGCCGGGGCACGCTTGAGCAATTCGGCGAAGCGCGGGTCGGTGCGCAGCGGCGCGAGCGTCGGATCGAGTTCAAGCATGGCGCGATTGACGGCGTAGCGATCGGTGACGGCGAACCGGCTCTGCAGGTCGGCCACCGCATCATCCGGCTGTCCCAGGGTCGCCCATAACGGGGCGATGGGCGTGAACCGGAAGATATTCGCGGTCGCCGGCAGGTTGCGCTGCTGGATCAGCGCGCCGATCGCGCGGGCCCCGGCATGATCGCCGAGACGATCAAGCGCCCACGCTTTCCAATACAACGCACTGGCGTCCTGCGAATCGGTGACGAGCTCACGGTTCGTCAGCTCCACCACTTCCCTCCAGTCCGCCTGGGCCGCCTCCGGGTGACCCGCCATCTCCTGGGCCAGGGCCGTGAGCGCGGCCCGCGGTCCGCTGAAATAGGCATCGCGCAAGTAGTCACGCGTCGCCAGCTGTGCCGCCGCCAACGCACGATCCGGCTGCCGGTGCCAATACCACGCCCGCCAGGCCAGGTGGGCGCCGCGGTCCTCGCGCAGCAGCCACTCGGGCCATTGGGCGAGCGCTGCGGTCGCCGCCGCGGTGTCGCCGCGCCATTGGGTCTTAAGCAGCACGTCGTGCGCGAGCAGCCGGCTGCCGGTCCGGCGCGCCAGGGTCTCGTTGACCACAGTCTCGGCCTCCGCCGTCCGCCCAAGAATCAGCAGATAATTCACCAGATTTGCTGCGGCCGCCGGATCGCCGCCCGATAATTGCTGGGCCTTTTGGTAGGCGGCCAGCGCGGCATCGCTTTGCTTGAGCTCGCGATAGGCCTCGGCCAGCGCCCGCTGCACGCGCCAGTTGCCCGGCACCTCGCGGGCCAGTTGCAGGGTGGCCGTCACGGCTCCCGACAAATTTTCACTCAAACCGGTCATCACTTCGGCATGGGCCAGACGGGCCTCGACCGACTGCGGGGCGAGCGCGAGCGCCCGCTCGGCCTGTTGGCGCATCATGGCGAACCGCGCCCGCGTCCGGTCGAAACCAAACCAAGTTATCCGATAGGAAATCTCGGCGGCGAGCGCCGCGGCGGGTGCATTGGCGGGTTCGAGGGCGAGCGCCCGCTTCACCAGATCTTCGGCGAGAAAACAAACTTCGCGGTTCAACTCATCGCCATTGTCCAGCATCTGCGCCGCCTGTGCGACGAGCTTCTGCGCCTCGTTTTGCGGCGCGGCGGTTTTGGCGGGCGCATCCGGCGCGACGCGCGGAAGCTCACTGCGCCAGGGCTGCTTCAGCGCGAGTGCCGCGATGACGAATACGAGCAAGAGACCCGCGGCCATGAGCCAGGGGAATCGGTGCGCTACTGTAGGAGGGGCTTTATGCCCCGATTGTTTTGGCTCGTGTCCGGAATCGGGGCGTAAAGCCCCTCCTACGGGGGAACCATCCAGCAGTCGCTTCACCCGCGCACCAAACGCAACCGGCGCTTCCCCGCCCGGCGCCTTGGTCCACTGCACCGCCAGAAACGAGTCCGGCACGAGCGCATCGCGGTCACTCGTCTCGTCGATGGTCACCGGCAGCAGGAACGGCGTGCCCCGCGCCATCAAGTGCGTGCGTTCGTCGGCCAGCTTCCATTCCAAACGGAAGTAGGCTTCGCGGCGTCCCTGCGTCGCCTTCGAGATGATCGGGATCAGCAGCGCGCACTCGCGAATCTGCCTCCGGATCTTCTGGTCCCACGCATCGCCGCCGACCAACTCGCTCTGGTCGAACCACACCTCGACGCCGGCAGCGCGCAGGGCGTCGCAGATTTTTCTCGCGGCCTCCGCGTCCTGCGACGCGTAAGACAGGAAGACGGCTTTGTTTTCCGCGGTGCTCATTTCGTGTTCGCCTGGCTTTTCACCGGCGGGTGTGCCGCGCGCCACGCCTGGGCGCGGGCATGGGCCTCGGTCATACGCAGCGTCTCCAGCATTTTCACGAAACGCGGTTCCTTCCGAATCGCATCAAAAGCCGGGTGGAAGAGCGCGAACTGGAAGGAAAACACCGAGTTCCGCGCGTCGGCCTCCAGCCCCGCCAAGGCTTCGTTCACCCGACCGGCAGCCAGCAGGGAACGCGTCCGGTTCATGAAACGGGGATCGGGCGCCGCTATCGCCGCCGCCACTTCCTGCGGGTTGCCGGCGCGGGCCAGCACATAGGTGAAATCGCGCCGGCTCGGTTCGGTTGCGAGCGCTTCGCGAGCGATCTTCAGGGCGTCCTCCGTGCGGCCCAGCATCAGCAGCGCTTCCGCCTTCCACGTCTGCGCCTGATGTTCGCTGGGCAGCAGCGACAACGATCGCTCCGCCGAGGCGAGCGCATCCGCCGGCTGCCCGGCCAGCAAGAAAAAGAGCGCCGTGTTGCTCGCGATGCGCGGCGCCAGCGGATCGGCTTCGAGAGCCCGCTGGTTCTCCGCCATCGCCTCCTCCATACGACCCTGGGTCAGCATGCTTTGTCCACGCCAAAGATGGGCCCATGCGTAGCTGGGATTGAGCGCGAACGCGCGCTGAAAATGCCGATCCGCCGCCGCGAAATTCCACTCCATGAACGCCAGCACGCCCAGCGTCGCGTGGGGCTCGGCCAAGGTCGCGTCCAGCGCGATCGCTCGCTCGGCTTGCGCCACGACTTCTTCCCTCTGAACCAGGCGCTGGCCAGGGATGCTGGGGCGGATCGCCCCCACGTCCGCGAGCCCGGAGAGGGCGCGGGCAAAGTTCGGCTCCAATTCGAGTGCGCGCCGGAATCGAACGTCCGCCCGGGCGAGGGCCTCCTCCGTGCGCTGATTCCACGCCTGCCGCCCTTCCAGATACAGGCGGAGCGCCTCGGGATTCACGGTCGCCGCTGCGGCGGGCAAGGCCATGCCAAGCTTGAGCGAAAGTGCTTTCGCAATGAGCCCGGCGATTTCGTCCTGCAACGCAAAGATGTCCTTCAGGTCGCGGGTGAAGGTGTCGCTCCACACGTGGAAGCCGTCGGCCGCCTTGATGAGCTGGGCCGTGATGCGCACCTTGTCGCCCTGCTTGCGCACGCTGCCCTCGACCACGTAGGCCACGCCGAGTTTTTGCGCAATCTCGGGGATCGGCACTTCCTTGCCCTTGAAATAAAACGCCGAGGTCCGCGCCGACACCTTCAGCCCCGGCACCTTCGCCAGCACGTTGAGCAGTTCCTCGCTGATGCCGTCGGAGAAATACTCGTTGGCCTTGTCGTCGGAGAGATTGGCGAAGGCCAGCACAGCGACGGATTTTGCGTCGGCCGGAGTGGCTTCCGGAAGGGGCGGGCCGGAGGCCTTGGCCGGGATCGGGCTAAATTCGCGCAGGACCTTCTCGAAGGCTGGGTCCCCGCGGAGGGAATCGTAGCGCGGGTCGAAGCGCAGGTAGGCGTGGTACCAAAAGCGGTGAAATTCCACGGTGAACATCCCCGGCAGCGAGGCGAGCGCCTCCTGGCGCCGACCAAGCAGCAGGTAGGTATCAATGGTGTCGAATGAAGCCTGGCCCTTGGGCCGGCCCGCCATTTGCTCAAAAAGCTGCAGCGCCTGTTCCGCCTCGGGGCGCTGGCCGAGATGGGCCAGCAGGAACGCCCTCCAGGACACCAAGCCAGCCTGATCCGGGTGGACGGCCAGACGCTCGTCCACCAGGCGCAGCGCGGCCTGCCATTGGACCCGCGCCGCCTCGGGCTGGTGGGCCATTTCATGAGCGTAAGCGGTGTAGACCGCCCGGTGGGGACCTGGCGTCCCGCGGGGCGTCATCCAGTCGTGCGGCACCCGCCGCATGATCTCGAGCACCTTTTCCGGCTCGCGACGCATGAGCCGCAGGTCGGCCGCATAGCAGGCGGTCTCATCCTCCAGCAGTTCCTCCGCCGGCATCCGGTCCATCACCGCCTGGGCGGCGCCCAAGTCCTCCCGGGCGCGCAGTTGGATGGAGAGCTCCAGCATCAGCGCCTGCCGGACATCACCCGCACCTGCGATCCGGTCGGGGTTGGCCTGGCCGGCCTTGAGCCCGCGTTCCGCCAGGGCGATGGCTTCATCCAGCCGCCGGGCCCCGAGCAGGGCCCAGCCCTCCGCCCAGATATCGTGCGCCCCCCGGTAGGCGTCGACGGCCTCGTCCAGCCTGCTCTGGCGCTGCCGGATCCAGCCGCGCATGAGCAGCGCAGTCCGGTCCTCGGGACTGATCTGGAGCAGCTGGTCAATCAGCCGGTCGGCCTCGGCAAAAGCCGCCTCGGTCTCCACGACATAGCACAGCACCTTTGCCTTGGCCCGGCGGGAGGAGAAGGCCTCGGGGGCCAGCTTGAGCGCCCGATCCGCCTTGAACTGGGCCTGCCCGGCGCGGTTCTCGGTTTCCGCATAGCCGAAAAGATAGAATCCCACGTCGATCTCCGCGCCCACCGCCCAGACGTAGGCATCCGTCGGGTCGAGCGCGACGGCCTTCTCATAAAGTTGTTGGGCTGACTCCAGATCCGCGCGGACAATGGACTTGCCGTCGGCGGTCCGGAGCGCCTGCTCGGCCAGCCGGTGCGCCTCGGTCAATGGCGCGGAGGAGGGATGCATGCGCTCTGAACCGGGGGCGGAGGCGACCGGGGCGGGCGCAGGCTTCGTGGCTGGCGCGCGCAGAAACCACCAGCCGACCGTCGCGACAAGCACGAGAATAACCGCAGCCATGAGCACGTAGATTTTCGCGCCCGGCTTGTCCTCAGACTTGATCCGCCCTCGGTTCTGCGGCTCTTCACTCCTCGCACCCTGCTCTTCACTCTTATGTTTCAGCACTCCGGTGCGGTGCGACCAGAGTTTCAGGAAACGTTGCAACACTTCGGGCGGTACAGCGCCGCCGGGCAACTTTGTCCATTGCACACTGCGGAAACGGTCCGGCACGAGCGCGGCCGGTTCGCGAGTGTCGTCGATGACGACCGGCAAAATAAACGCCACGCCCGAGGCGATGCCCAGCGCGCGTTGCGCGGCGAGTTCCCACTCGATGCGGAAGTAACCCTCCTCCCGCGCCTGGGTGTTGACCGAGATGATCGGGAGGAAGAGCACGCACTCCTTCACCTGCTTCCGGATCTTGGCGTCCCACTCGTCGCCGTGCTCCAGGCCGCCCTCGGCATCGAACCACACTTCGACGCCACCGCTGCGCAGCGCCTCGCAAATTTTCCGCGCGGCCTCCGCGTCCTGCGACGCGTAGCTGAGGAAGACGGCTTTGTTTTCCGTGGCGCTCATTTCAGCTGCTCGTCGGCCAACCCGACTTTGTGGAGCAACGCGCCCCAGCGTGGATCGGAATACAGCGGGGCCAGATTTTCGTCGTTGCGCAACCACGCCATGCTGGAATCGCGCGAGGCCCGGGCCTTTTCCAGGGCCGCGAACGCGCGATCTTTGTCGCCGAGGGCGGCGTCAATCCACGCGAAGTTTATCTGCAAATCGGCACTGTCGTCGCCGCGCTTCCGCGCGATCACCTCCAGTCGGGCCCGGCATTCCCGGACGGCCGCATCCTGGCCTCGAGCCAGGGCCAGAAGGCTCAGGGCGTTCGTTTGTTCGAGTTCATCGCTTTCCAGCCGCGCCTCAGCCTCGGCTTCCGCGTAGCGCTTCTGCTTGATGAGGCTGAAACTCAACAGGCCGTGAAAGCTCCCGCCGGGGGCGAGCTGCAAAGCCCGGCGCGCCGAGCGCTCGGACTCGGCCCAGTTGTTGTTAAAATAGAACATGAGACTCAGGTCGAATTGGGTGGAGGCGTTGAGGGGATCGAGCTGGGCCGCCTGCCGGCCCAGTCGGAAAGCTTCCTCGGTCTGGCCGATGTTGAAGAGGAGAACCGCCGCGCCGGTCAGGGCATCGGGTTGATTCGGCTGCAATTGGAGCGATCGGCGGAAAGCTTGTTCCGCGCCGCGCCAGTCCCAGTCGGCGGTGCGCAGGATCCAGCCCAGCGCGAGCAACACGTCGGGTGAATCCGGTTCGAGCGCTTGGGCCTTGGCAATCGCAGCCCGCGCCGCCGGCCACGCTTGCCGCGTCGGGACGCCGCCCCAACGACCCAGCCGCGTGTGCGCACTCGCCAGCTGCACCCAGGCGGCCGTGAACTTCGGTTCCACCGCCACCGCGCGTTCGAAATGCGTCACGGCCTCCCGCAGGTCGGCCATGCTGGCCTTGGCGGCGGCGGCCCGGCCGGCGAGATATTCCTGATAGGCCTCGACGTCGATCGTCGGGCGCGCCGGCGTCATGCCCATCTTGAGTTCGAGGTTTTTCGCGATGAGCCCTGCGATCTCGTCCTGCACGGCGAAGATGTCTTTCAACTCGCGCGTAAAGGTGTCGGACCACACATGGAAACCGTCCGCGGCCTTGATGAGCTGCGCGGTGATGCGGACCTTCGTGCCCTGCTTGCGCACGCTGCCCTCGATCACGTAGGCGACGCCGAGCTGCCGCGCGATTTCCGGCAACGGCACCTGCTTGCCCTTGAAATAAAACGCCGAGGTCCGCGCCGAGACTTTCAGGCCGGGAATTTTCGCCAGCACGTTGAGCAACTCCTCGCTGATGCCGTCGGAAAAATACTCGTTATCCTTGTCGTCGGAGAGATTCGCGAACGCCAGCACGGCGACGGATTTTTCGTCGGCCACAGTCGCGCTGGCCGTCGTTTCTTTTTTCGGATCCGTGAGGAGCGCCTCGAACTCCGGCTGACCACGCAGCTTATCCCACTGCGGGTCGAGCCGCAGGGAGTTTTTCGAAACGAACGGCCGGAGTTTCATCGCTTGTGCGAGATAGGGCGCCGCTTTGGCCGCGTCACCCAGTGCCGTGTAATACTGCGCCAGCAAATAGGCCGACCTGGGACTGGGCTGCTCGCGCGCGGCCGATTCCCACGGCGCAATTTCCCGCGCGGCCTCATCCGTGCGGCCAAGCCACGCGAGCGTGACCGCCAGCCGGGCCTGGTCGTCCGTCGCCTCGGGGTGGTCGCGCAACCGCTGCCGCAACACCACTTCGGCCGCCTGCCATTGCTGGCGGGCGAGGCTTTCCTTCCCCGCGAGTTGATAAGCGAACGCGAGCGACCACGCCTTGGCGCCGCGCACCACGGTGTCCTCGAAATAATTGCGCGCGGTGAGCCCGGCCGCCTCCTGCACGCGCGCGGGGTTGCGCTCGACGAGCGCGAGCCAGAGCGCGACGCCGACGGCGCGGTCTTCGGTGCGATCATCGGGCGCGAGCTGGTCGAGCGTGGCGCGCGCCGCGGGCACATCGTGCCGGACGAGCACGAGCAGGGTTGTTTTTTGCAGCAAGGCACTCGCAAACGGCTGCACCGCGAGCGCAGCCTCAAAGCCCGCGAGCGCCGTTTCCAGATCGCCCCGGATCAGATAGCCGAGGGCGAGATCGTAGTGCGTGAGCGGTTCGCGCGGAAACAGCCGCACGTTTTCCTGCGCGATCGCCAACGCCTCGGCGGTGCGACCCTGGCCGACGACGGCCGTGGTGAGCGCGGTTCGCGGGCGATAATCATCCGGACGAAGCGCGATGGCGCGGCGGGCCAGCGTCTCCGCCTGCGCGAAAGCCCGCTGCCGGTTGAGCACGTAGGTGAGCGCGAGCATCGCGGTGGTCTCGTTGGCGTCGAGGGCGAGCGCGCGGTTCGCAAAGGTCTGGGTGTCCTCGCGGCGCTTTTCACCGGTGTCCCAGCCACGCAGGATGTAGCTCGACTGCACGTAGGCCCGCGCGGCCCACGCGCGGGCGGAGTCGCTGGCAATCTCGGTGGCCTTGCGCGTGAGATCCTCGGCCGCCGCGAGTTTGTCGCGCGTGTAATTCATTTTGCCGAAAAACGCATAGGCGCGCACGATCAGCTGGTCGGCCTCGCTCGGCGCGGCAGATTTTTCCGAGGTGGGCGGGCGCGTCCCGGCGCCCGCATTCGGCTTTGGCCGCAGCGCAACAAAGCTCACGAGTCCGAGCGCGATCACGAGCGCCCCGATCCATGCCGCCGCAGGGACGCGGCGGGTCGCCTTCGGAATTACTGGGGACGCGGCGCCCTCGCCGCGTTCTCCGGGGCGAGGGCGCCCCGGCTCCATTTCCTGATGCGCAGCCTCGTGCTTCAACGCGCCCGTGCGGTGCGACCAGAGTTTCAGGAAACGCTGCAGCACCTCGGGCGGCACCGTGCCGTCGCGCAGCCGCGTCCATTGCACTTTGCGGAAACGGTCCGGCACGAGCGCGTCAGGCTCGCGGGTGTCGTCGATCACGACCGGCAGGATGAAGGCCACGCCGGAGGCGATACCCATCGCGCGCTCCGCGGCCAGTTCCCACTCGATCCGGAAGTAGCCTTCCTCGCGCGCCTGCGTGTTAGCGGAGATGATTGGAATGAACAACACGCACTCCTTGATCTGGCGGCGGATCTTCGCGTCCCATTCGTCGCCGTGCTCAAGTCCGCCATCCGCATCGAACCACACCTCCACCCCGGCGGCGCGCAGCGCGTCGCAAATCTTGCGCGCCGCCTCCGCGTCTTGCGACGCGTAGCTCAAGAATACCGCTTTGGTCGGTTCACTCATGCCGCACCTTCACCTTCGCAAAGCGTCCTGCGTGCCGGGCCATAGGCTTGGCGACGGCCGGCGAGGCGTAGCTCAGAAAAACGGCTTTGGTGGCGTCGCTCATTTCTTCGCCCCTGGCTCTTGTGCCATCCGGGTGAACGTCGCCCGGGCCACGTCGTAGTCCTGGGTTCGACCGAGCTTCGCCATCAGTTGCTGAAACCTTGGATCGTGGCGCGACGAATCCCAAGTCTCATCCCAAAAGAGCTCCTGCACCGAGATAACCGGCGTCCGTTCCAAGAATGGCAGTGCCTCCGCAAAGCGGTTCATCGCGCACAGCGCAAATCCGCGGAGGTAACTATCGGCGGGCAATTTTGCGAACAGTGCCGTGGCGTAATTGGCCGCCTCCTGTTTGAGTCCCGCCAGCCACAGCACGCGGATGGCGAGATTGTCGGCCGTCCACCGCGGCCGCAGATCCAGCCTCCGCCTCATCAGCCGCGCGACTTCGATCGCTTCCGTCTGGCGGTCCAGACCCCACAGAATCCGGGCTTGTTCACCCTGGTTCGGAATGTAGATGTCCGACCGCATCGCTGCCGCGCGCTCGTTCATTTTAAGGGCTTCGCTGAATCGCCGGGCCAAGCCAAGCTTCCGGGCGTAGACCTGCAGATTGATGAACCAAAGCGGGTCGAGTTCACTGGTTCGCTCGTATTCCGCCAAGGCGGCGTCCAGCCGGCCCTCGTTCGTCAACAATTCCGCATGCCAGCAGTGGGCCAGCGCGGAATTGGGGTTCAACGTCAGCGCCGTTTGAAACTGGCGTTCGGACTCCGCCAGATTGCCGTCGAGCATCAACCCGAAGCCCAGCGCCGAGTAGGGTTCGGACATTGCGGGATCAAGGCTGATCGCCAGCCGCGCTTCCGCATGCGCGCGTTTGGCGTCGTCCACATAATCATCAAACCCCTCCAATTGCCGGAAATTCCCGCGAATGACGTAAACTTCGGCGAGACCGGCATGGGCCTCGGCGAAATTCGGGTCAAGCGTCAGCGCTTTCGTGTAGGCGGCTTCCGCGCGGGCGAATCCTTCGTCCGTCCGCAGGTTCCAGAAATGACGGCCTTCCAGCACCAACCGGTAGGCATCAGGATTTACCAACTTCTTCGCCTGCGCGGACTCGGCCAGCTTGAGCGAGAGGTTCTGCGCGATCAGCCCGGCAATCTCATCCTGCACGGCAAAGATATCCTTCAGCTCGCGCGTGAAAGTGTCCGACCAGACGTGGAAACCGTCCGCGGCCTTGATGAGTTGCGCGGTGATGCGGACCTTGTCGCCCTGCTTGCGCACACTGCCCTCGACGACGTAGGCCACGCCCAGCTGCCGCGCAATCTCCGCCATCGGCACCTGCTTGCCCTTGAAGTAAAACGACGAGGTGCGCGCCGTGACTTTCAGCCCGGGTATCTTCGCCAGCACGTTAAGCAATTCCTCGCTGATGCCGTCGGAGAAATACTCGTTGTCCTTGTCGTCGCTCAGGTTGGCGAACGCCAGCACGGCGACGGATTTCGCGTCCGCCGGGGGCGGACTTGCGGGAGCAGGGAGCAGGGAGGAGGGAGCAAGGGAAGCCGGGGCGGGCTGGTCGAGCGAGGCGAATTCCTTGAGCAGGGCCTGGACCTCGGGGGTGTCGATCACGCGACCGAAGTGCGTGTTCAACCGCACCGAAGCCGGCGTGAACGGGAGGGCCGACGGCTCCACGAATAATTTCCTGAGCCAGGGGAGCAGGTTCGCCGGCTCGCCCAGCTCGGCGTAGGTCTCCGCAACGAGACAGATGAGCTGCCCGGTGTAGACGCTGGGTGCCCGGTCGCGCACCAACGGCGCAATCGTGGCCAGTTCGGCCCGGGCCCCGTCCGCCTGGCCTGCGCACGCGAGCGTGAGCGCCAGCACCGCATGCAGCTCCTCGTTGTCGGGATCGCGCGCCAGTTCCTCCCGCTCAAGCCGCTCCGCCTCGCGCAACTGCCCGGCCATGGCCTCGGGGCGGCCGGCCGCCCGGTGCGCGAGACCCGCCAGCAGCGCCTTGGGGCCGTGGAAATTCCGGTCGAACAGGATGGACTCGGGAATGCGCGCCAATTCCTGCAGCGCCACATCCCACCGGTGCTCCGCCATCGCGAGCAGCCAGCGGGCAAAAACCACCCGGTGCGCGGTCTGGCCGCCGGCCGCCTGCCGGTTCAAGGCCGCCCGCGCCGCCGGCAGGTTGGCCAGCAGATAGTAACGCGCATCGAACATTACCGCCAGCGCGCGCACTCCGGTGACGTCCTTGTCGGTCGCCGCCTGTTCCGCCCATTTTTCGGCCTCGGCCGGACGCCGTATGGTTATGTTCATCAGCGCAAGGATCAAGGCGGGAAAACTGGCCGACGGCTCCGCGGCCAGCCAGGCGCGCGCACAACGCTCCGTGTCCTCGAACTGAAAACCCTGCCAGTAGGAGACCAGCTCGGCATAGCGGGTCATGGCGTCGGGCGGCCGTCCCGCCACCGCGCGGTCGATGTGCGCCCGCGCCGCGTGCACGTCGCCGCCCCGGCTCACCATGGCCACCAAGTGCATGCCCAGTGCGAGTTCGCCGAGGGGATTCGCCGGCGCGAGACGCAGCGCTCGCTCCGCCGCCGCCTTGCCGGCCTCCAGCGGCTTGGTGCCGGAATCCTGGTTCCGCGTGACCTGGAGGCTGTTGATGATGCTGCGCAAGACCCACGCCTCGGCCTCCTCCGGATTGGCGAGGATGATGCGATCCAGCGTGGAAGAAATCGCCTCGAAATCCTGCCGCTGCCAGCGGTCAGGGATGATGCGCGCCCGCACGCGTGCGATCTCCGTCGCACTGGCCGTGGGCATGGTCGGCACGAGTGATGCGGAAGTCGAAAGTGGCGCCACGCGGCGCCATGGCTGCCAGAGTGCGAGCGCGAGGATCGCGATAACTCCGAGGATCGCGGGCACGAGCCAAGAGCGGCGTGGCATCGGGTTCACAAGCGACACACCCGCGCTCGGATGCTCAGCGACACGAGGACGGGTCGTTTCCATTTCAGAGCCACCGAGTAATTTCTTCACGCGCTCGGCGAAGGCCGGCGGTGTCTCGCCGCCCGTCAGCCGCGTCCACTGCA
>JAYTUA010000008.1:0-12437 GCA_043745015.1 Opitutaceae bacterium
ATGCCGTGGATGCCGATCTCGAGCACGATGGCACCGCGGGCGGCGAGTTGCGTGTCGCCCGCGTAGGAGCGCACCCCGGCGCCGGGCACCTTGAGGACGGCGGGGTATTTGCCCGGGGCTTTCGGTTCGCACAGGATGCCGTAGATGCGGGGCGGCGTGGGGTTCCAGTTCTGGCCGAGCGTGCGGAAGTTGACGTGATAGACATTGACCGTGTCCGTGCAGGCTTCGGGCATCAAAGTGAGGCGGGCCTCCAGCGGGATCTTGGCCAGATCCGCTTTCCCCTTTTGCCAGAAGGCATCGAAGTCGGCCGGCTCGGTCTGGTAGGGCTTGATCGTTTCGGGAGCGAAGGCGGCGGTCGCGGCGCCGGCGTAGGTCCGGCCCGCGATCTCGACCGAGGCCTTGAGGCGGATGAAACCGCCTTCCTTCAGGGTGCCGCCATCCACGACCAGGCCGTCAAGGGGGACGAGGGCGGTCTTTTTCTCAGCCGGCATCAGGTCAGGGCCGACCGAGTAGGTGACCGTGGCGTTGTCGATTGGCGTGTTGTCGGCCGTGACCATCACACGGAATTTCACAGACTCACCCAGCTGGTAAGTCCAGTCGCGGTGGTCGGGGGCGACGCGCACCTGGATGGTGGCGACCCGAAGACTGGCTTGGGGCGGAACCGGGCTGACGGGGGTGGCGGCGGGCAACGAGAGCGCGGCGGTCGCGACCAATGCGAACAGGCGGAATAAGCGGGGCATCATCGGGAGGTGGGGTTGAGGCTGGCCGTTCAATTAGTCTTTCCAACGAAAGGCCCCCGGGATTGACCGGGGGCCTTCCTAAATTGGGTGCAGGGGCTGGATTTGAACCAGCGACCTTCAGGTTATGAGCCTGACGAGCTACCAGGCTGCTCCACCCTGCAACAAGTGAGGGGGCACAATGAGTTCTGCGATTTTGCCCTGTCAACGGCTATCTTTTCCGTCCGGGGTGGCGAAAGCCAGTCAGGAGAAAATGAGTTTATGATATTACCTGCACAACTCGTTAGGACCCCAGCAACAGTATGCTTCAGTAGACGAGTGCTGAGATGCTCCCAGAGTCAGTGCTTTGGGCCGGTGCTTTCGGCCAGCAGTCTAAAGAAGCCCTGCTTGCGCGGTGAGCTGATGCACCAATTGACCGGCACGCTTGGCGACCGCCCGGTAGCAAGCAGCGGCAGGAGGATAAACAGTTGTTTTCGCAATCTGCTGCCGAAGTTCATTTGGATGACCACAAGCTGGTCGGGTATCGGGTTTGTAGGACGAAATACACGCGCCATATAATTGATCGACCGATTGGACTGTCCGTCAGGCGGTGATCGGGCGGGGCGGGGTGATGGTGGCCCCCTCAATCAGGCTGGTTTCGACCAGAATTTTCCGGCGAGGTGAGGTGGGATGCAAAATGCGGCTGAGCAACCTGCTCACCGCCGAGCCGCCGATGTCCGCATGGGCGACGGCCAGCGTGGTAAGCTGCGGCATCCCTGGTGGTGGGGTGATGCCATCGAAGCCGGTGATCGAGCAGTCGCGGGGCACCTCCAGCCCGCAGACCCGCAGGTCGGCAATGAGCTGGTAGGCCTGGTGGTCGGCGGCGCAGACCCACGCGGTGACTCCAGCGTCCCGCGTCTGCCGGGCGACATACTCCGCGACAGCAGCCGGGGAGGCCAACGGCGCCTGCTCGTGGTGAATATTTACCGTCCAGACCGGATCAAAGATGAGTCCATGTTGGAAAATTCCCTCGGCGTAGGAGGCAAAGCGCCGGGAGGCCCACCGACCACCGACGGGATAGTGCCAGGTGACAAAACCAACCCGGCGATGACCGAGCCGCGCCAACCGGCCGATCACGCCAATGATGTCGGAATGGTCGGTGTCGATCGTGTCGATCTGCAGATGATCATATTCCGTGAGAACCGAAACAGTGGAGATTTTTTTTGATAGATGATCCACGACTTCCGGGGCAAACGGATAAATCAGCACGACCCCGCGCCAGTCGCTGGCCCGGATCTGGCGGAAGACAGGCTGCCGGAGGTTTTGGGGATTGAGATCGGCCGGATCCTGGCTGACGACATCGACCGCGACATGGTCAATCGAGGCCCGATCGCGGATGCCCTGTAAAACGGCCGGGAAGGTGGCCATGCCGAGATTGACGGCCGGCATGCCGATCAGCACGCCGATGGTAAGTGGTTTGCTTTGTTTGCTGCGTCGCACGACGCGGGTGGGGGCGTTGCGATAGCCGAGCTTGCTCGCGAGAGACTGGACTTTGCTGCGGGTGTCGGGGTGGATGGCCGGGTGGTTTGAAAGGCTGCGCGAGACCGTGGTGCGAGACAGGTTAAGCAGGCGAGCAAGTTGCTGTTGATTGGGAGGCTTCATCCAGGGCTAGGCGAATTGATCGGAGGCCACTGAAAGGCAATACACAAAGATGTGCACATATTCCTGAATATGTGCACACGAACTCATGTTAAGGTTTAATAGGTAGACTATACATATTTAGGTGTTAGGCACTTACAAATATATCCGTATTGAATATTCAGGAATATTTTTCGAATAGCATTGCGCACATATTAATTGACCAAGCGAGGATGCAGTCTGACTGCTCATGCGCCGCATACCGCGGTGTCCCTAACCCAAGAGCTGATTCCGCTGTGATGATTCCTCGAGCACCCACTGGACCAACCATCCACCTGCCTCGGTCGAATCGGGCGGCATCGGCCAGAAAGCACTAAGAACAACACCCCTGCCATGAAATCTAGGAACTCTCTAACCCCGCGTGCGACCTTCGCATTTCTGCTCAGCTTCGGACTGAGCGCAATCACCCCGTTGGTTTCGGTCGGACAGACGACCAAGCCGGCGGAAAAAACGGCCGCCGATGAAACCCTGATCCTGTCGCCCTTTGTGGTCTCGACCAACAAGGACGAGGGCTATCGCGCCACCAACTCGATTTCCGGGACCCGGCTGAACACGGCGATCAAGGACACCCCGATGCCGATCGAGGTGATCACGCGGCAGTTCCTTGATGACACCGGTGCCACCGACCTGCGATCCGCCCTGCGGTATAGTTCGGGGGTGATTCTGACTTCGCAGAACGACCTGTCCAGCCTTGGCGCCACGGCCTATCAAGGACCGGGCGGCGTGAATAACCCCGAGGGAGCCACAGCCAACCCCAATGCGGTGCAGATCAAGCTGCGCGGCTTCGTCACCGACAATGCCCTGCGCGACGGATTCATCCGCCAGAACTCCACCGACTCCGTGAACATTGACCGGGTGGAAGTGGTGCGCGGTCCGGCGGCCCTTTTCTATGGGACCGGCAATTTTGGCGGCGTGGTAAACTACCTGGTGAAGCGTCCCTCCGAGACCAAGGGCTCGAGCTACGATGCGACCTATGGGACAAACAGCCTGATGCGCGGGCAGTTTGACACGACCGGACCGCTGTCGCCGGACAAAATGCTGACCTACCGGGTATCGGGCGCAGCGCAGTCCACGAAGGACAGCACCGACTACTTCAAGGAGAACCACTATTTCGTCTCCCCGGCTTTGCTTTGGCGGATGCCGGCAACCAAGACCGAAGTATATCTCGATGCCGAATACGGCGCGCAGAACATGAATGGCATCGGCGCGCGGCAGCTGCGATCGGTGGCGAACGTGGGCATTAACAATGACCAAAACGAGCATGGCGGTCTTTATACGCCTCCCGGTGCCGACCCGCGCTCATACCGGGTCACGGGACCTGACACCTATCAGAACTCCCAGGCCAGCAATGCCGAGTTCAAGCTCACCCAAGAGCTCTACAAAAACATCTACTTCCTCGTGGGATACAACTACTCCACCTACAATGCGCAATTCCGCGACGTGCAGGCCCAGCTCTTCACCAACGTCGGTCCGTCAGCCCTGCAGCAAACGATAAATCTCTTCCCGCTCGATCCGACCCGGAGTGATGGCAGCCTAAACATCCAGAAAGGCGCGGTTCCCGGCTCAATCATTCAGTATGCATGGAGCCGAAATGACAGTGATAACACTCGCAAACAGGTTCGCGCCGAGGTCACTGCCGGCACGGAATTGTTTGGCAAGGCCAGCAAATGGGTGCGGATCGACAATCAGATCCTGGCGGGCTATTCGGAGATCCACAATCAGTTGGATCGCGCAAGCTGGATCACGGCCCCGGGTGGCTACAACTACAAGGCGCCGAATGATCTGACCCCGCTGGTCTTCGGCAAACAGGGCGACGGTTCCCCTGATCGGGGCATGTTCCACAACAACACCAGCCAATCCCTGGCCTGGAACAAGGCGCTCTACGCGAGCTATCAGGGCAAGTTCCTGGACAATCGGTTGCTGTTGCTCTTCGGCGCGCGCCGCGACACCAACGATGCCGCCAACAGCAACCTCGGCATTTCTATTCCGGGGGCCACGCCGTCCACTTCCGCCACCCGTGGCGATAGTCAGCGGCAAAAAACCTACCAGAAGGGCCTGAGCTTTCAGCTCACAAAGGAGCTTTCCCTCTATGTCTTGGAGTCCCAAGGCTTACAGCCCAATTTCTCCGGCCAATTGCTGCCCGACACCGGCGCTCCCGCCGGTGCCAGTCTCGCCAAGAGCAAGGAGATTGGTCTGAAGTTTGATTTCCTAGGCGGCCGCATCTCCGGCACGATCAGCAGATTCAAGATCAGCAAGACCGGTTATGTCGGTGCGCCATGGTATTCCACCGTGACGCTGGGTGCCCCCCGCTTCAATCCGAACAAGGATGTTGTCTTCCGATTGAGCAATTTCACGCCTTCCTCGGCGCCCGGTGGCAGCAATGGCGGCGGTTCTTGGAAAGGGACCGGCATGCCCACCCTCGACCAGCCGGTGGTGGTGACGGCGTGGAACAAGGCGGTTGGTTCCGGCGCAGCTTTCAAGGATGGCAGCGGCGTATGGCATCTCGACGCAACCAAGGCCGACGGTGCCGGTTACATGGATGCGGCTTTTGCCACGATCGATGGCGACAACGGGGCCAACTGGCCGGGCTGGCTTTTTGACGGTGCCGACGGCTCCGATCCGCTCGTCAACATTGCGACGATGGACACCATGGCGTTCCATGGCAATGGCTCGAACAACGCCACGCTCCTGCTGACCGATGAGTCGAAGGGCTACGATGCCCAGGTGCTGGTCAAGGCCACCCGGAATCTTGAGTTCGTGCTCAATGGCGCCATCACCGAGGTGCAACGCGTGAATTTTGGGCAATGGATGAAATATCCCTACCGGCAGGACCGTTGGGCCGTCTGGAATTTCAACAACGGATCCTGGGGCACCCTCGGACTGCCCCGCAACCAGATCTATGGCGACACGGGTGGCACCACCCAAGGACCTGCGACGGAAACCCGCACCGGCGCCGGCCAGGCCGCGGGCGACGACACGCCGAAAACCCGTTTCGATTTCTGGGCAAATTACCGGTTTGAAGGCCAGCTTAAGGGCCTTTCAGTTGGCCTCGGCGGTTTCTGGGAATCGAAGCGCCAGTATATGTCGGGTGTGACCCACGGTTCCGGTCAGCTCATCATCGACGGCAACGGCCAGCTACTCGTGCTCTACACGAAGCCGCGGCACAATGTCGATGCCATGGTCCGCTATAATTGGAAGAGCTCCGGTGGTCATAACCAGTATCTGCAGCTCAATGTGTCCAATCTGTTCAATGATCGTGCCCTCTATGGTTTGATCTATGCCACGCCGCTGTCCGCCAAACTCAACTACGGCATTCGGTTCTGATGATCGACAGGAATATTTAGTCAGGTAAGCAAGCTGGGTGCGTGCCACTGGTGGTGGCACGCACCCTTCGGGCTCAACTGTTGGCCTCCTCTAGTTTCGTCGTGCCTATGCTGCGTAATCCAATTCTGCCGGGTTTTCATCCTGATCCCAGCATCGTCCGGGTGGGGGAGGACTACTACATCGCGACGTCCACCTTCGAGTGGTGGCCCGGCGTCAGGATTCATCACTCACGGGATCTGGTGAATTGGCGTCTGGCGGGCCACGCCTTGACCCGTCGTTCCCAGTTGGACTTGCGGGGCAATCCCGATTCCGGCGGAGTCTGGGCTCCCGCCCTCAGCCATGCTGAGGGATTGTTCTGGCTCATCTATTCTGACGTCAAGGCCTTCAATGGCTGCTCGAAGGATGTGCGGAATTACCTCGTCACCGCCCCATCGATCACCGGCCCGTGGAGCGACCCGGTCATGCTCAACAGCAGCGGATTTGATCCCTCATTGTTTCACGATGACGATGGCCGTAAATGGCTCCTGAATCAAATCTGGGATCCGCGACCCGATCGAAACCAGTTTGCCGGTATCGCCTTGCAGGAGTATGACGCTCGAGCGCAACGCCTGCTCAGCCAGCCGGTGAATATTTTTCGCGGTTCCCCCCTCGGGGTCACCGAGGGGCCGCACCTCTACAAGCGTTTTGGTTACTATTACCTCGTCACCGCGGAAGGTGGCACCGGCGAGAATCATGCGGTCACCGTCGCGCGGTCCCGCACCATTGGCGGCCCCTACGAATTGGGTCCGGAAAATCCCATCCTCACTTCCGCCGGCCATCCCGAGGCTGCGTTGCAGAAGGCCGGGCATGGTTCTTTGGTCCAGGCCCCGGACGGTCGCTGGTATCTCGCCCATTTGTGCAGCCGGCCGGTCGGGCCGCACCGGCGGTGCATCTTGGGCCGTGAAACCGCCTTGCAGGCCATCGAGTGGCCGGCGGGCGAGTGGCCGCGCCTGGCCGAGGGCGGCTCATTGCCCGCCCTGGAAATCGAGGTGCCCGGTCCCGCGGTTCCGCCTCTGTCGCCGCAGTTCTCCGATAATTTTGCTACCACTAAACTTGATCCGCACTGGAGCACCCTGCGCGAGCCGCCCGACAAGTCCTGGCTTAGCCTGTCGGAACGGTCGGGCGCCCTGCGCTTGCGCGGACGCCAGTCGTTGCTTTCCTGCTTCGATCAGAGCTTGTTGGGCCTTCGCCTCCAGCATCAGCATTGTCGTGTCAGCGTCCGGCTCGATTTCTCTCCGACCAGCTTCCAGCAGTCCGCCGGGCTCGCCTTTTACTATAACACGACCAATTTTCATTACCTGCTGCTGACCGGTCGTGATGGTGGCGGCCGCGAGCTGCGGCTGTTGTGCGGGGACAATGGAGTCTATACCAACCCCGCCGGGTCCGGACTGCGCGTGCCCGACGACGGTCCGGTCGAGCTTTGCGCGGAGCTGGACAGCGAGACGCTCCGCTATTTCTACGCGCCCGAAGGTGGCCCGCTCCAGCAAATCGGGCCGGAGCTCGATGCCACCCTGCTCTCCGATGACCGGGTGATCGAAGGAGGCGCGTGGGGCTTCACCGGCACATTCATCGGCCTGTGCGCACAGGACAGCACGACTGCGCCCATTCCGGCGGATTTCGCCCACTTTGCGTATCGGCACTCGGCACTGGACAAAGATTCAACCACCCTGGAATCATGAAATCCTGCAGCAGTTTCGCTCATCTCCGGGCGATTCTTCTCTTCGGTGGATTTGCCCTGCTAGCCGGCGCTTCGCTGGTGTCCGCTACAGAGTATGTGCCGCGAGTTGAATTTGGTGTCCGCCTCGAACCCGGGAACCGGATCATTCATGGAGCGGGTCAGGACCCCGAGGGTTTCAACAACTACCGGCAGAACTTTGACCGGGCGCACCAACCCCTGATATATATGACTTACATCGGCTTGATCCATCCGGTGGCCGAGGTGGTGGAATGGGGGACACGCATCCGGGCCGAGCTGGCCGCGATAGCCCCGCTTAAGATGATACCGCAGATCGGACTTAACCTGACGGGAGGCAAAGACGATGGCACCGGCAGGGATACCGCTGTGGCGGAGGGGAAATACGATGCCCAATTGGCAGCTTTCGCCTCCGCGCTCGCTGCCCTTGACCGGCCGGTCTTCATCCGCATCGGCTATGAGTTCGAGGGCAGCTGGAATAACTATCAACCCGCCACATTCACGGCCGCATGGATCCATATCACCCGGATGCTGCGCGCCCGTGGTCTGACTTTTGCCACGGTGTGGTGTGCGGCGGGCGCCTCCTCGGGCTGGCCGGCGCAGTCTGAGCTGATGAAGTTCTACCCCGGCGACGAATGGGTGGACTGGTGGGGTGTGGATATTTTCTCCGAGGACGAGTTCACCAAGCCGCAGCTCGTGGCCTTCCTGGATGCCTCCCGCGTTCATCGGAAACCCGTCATGATCGGAGAAATGACCCCGCGCCATGTCGGCGTGCTCGAGGGCGAGAAGAGCTGGCAGCGCTGGTTTGAGCCGATGCTGCATCTCCTGCGCACCCGGCCTGAAATCAAGGCCACAGCCTACATCAACTGGGAATGGCGCGAGTGGTCCGAGCGTCTCGGCTTCACTTGGCACGACTGGGGTGACGCCCGGCTCAACAGCAACCACCTAGTGCGCGACCGCTGGGTGAACGCTCTGGCCGACCCGATATTTATCCATGCTGAGGCGAACGGTTCCATTCCGTAGCCACTGGTGAAACCCTGAACGCGGTCCAGTCTCCGCCGATACCCATGCCACCTGATCTCCAAAAAATCCGCGATGAATTCTGGGCCAACGGTTACGTGGTCATCGAGAACTACTTTGCCTCCGCCCTGATGGACGAACTGCACGAATTGATCCTCGCGCATTTCCAAGGAGATTTTGACACCTGTCTCAACGATGAGTTTGCCACGCGAGCCGAGACCCAGATCGTGCCCTGGTTTCCGCAACGCGAGGGCGTGGACCGATTCAATGTGATCGACGATGATTTGCGGCTCGCGGCCATGACCGCGGCTCTGCTGGGGGAAGGCTGGCACTCCCAGTATAGCATGGTCATGTATTCGGCCCAAGGCACGAATGGCCAAGCCTGGCATCAAGACTGCCCGCCCGAGACCAAGGATGACTACAATCTGAACCGACTTCTTTATACCCGGGACATCGTGGATGAGATCGGCGGTCAATTGAGGCTGGTGCCACGTACCCACACCGGTGGCGCGCTTCCGGCAGGCGATCCTCACGGAGACCTTGAGGGACAGATCACCCTTTATCCCAAGAAGGGCACGCTCGTTCTTCTGCACGGGCATTGCTGGCACAGCGTCATGCCAGTGCACGGCAAATACCGCGTATCCACCAATTACCGTGCCGCTCCTGCCAACACCCCCGATGACGTAACGGATGTCTGTGTCTATCGTAACATGCGTTATCGATTCTCGACCAAGACGATCGTGGAGGAGCGCCATTCCTAGTCGAGCCAGGCGCACGCTAAAAAATTCTGTGTCGCCACCTGCTTCGCCCGGAGCGAGCGGGCGCAAAGCCAGCATCATCCAAACTATGTCCTCAACCAATCGCGGGGTATTCTTCATCACTGTCGTAGTATCGATCGGTGGATTCGTCTTCGGCTTTGATGCCGCGGTGATCTCGGGCGTGGTCGGCTATGTGAGCCAGGAGTGGGGGCTCGACGTGTGGCAGCAGGGTTTGGTGGTTAGTGCGCCCTCGCTGGCGGCCATTGTAGCCAGTCTTACGGTAGCGCCGTTGAGTGATATAGTCGGCCGCAAGCGCATGTTGATCACGGTGGCGGTGCTTTACGTGGTATCGGGTGTTGCTTCAGCGCTCGCTCCCGGATTTCTGAGCTTGGTGATTGCCCGGTTCATCGGCGGCTTGGCTTTCGGCTCGCTGATGATCACGCCAATCTACGTGGCGGAGATTGCTCCCGCCCGACTGCGTGGCCTGCTAGTCTCGGTCGGTCAGATGAATATCGTCGTTGGATTGTCGGCCGCCTATTTTGCCAACTACCTATTGGTCGCGCTCAGCAGCCGGCAGCAAACATGGATCGTGGGGCTTGGGCTTGCCGGGCACCCGTGGCGCTGGATGCTTGGTCTGGAAATCCTGCCTGCCGTGGTTTGGGTCATGCTGCTTTTTCTTATTCCTGAGAGCCCTCGTTGGCTGGTGGTTCGGAACCGGACTGACGAGGCTCGTCGTGTGCTCATCGGGATGATGCCTCCGGCCGAGGCGGAGGCGCAGATAGCCGATGTTCGTCAGAGCATGCAGGAGTGCAAGGACGCGGGCGGGGCGAGGCTACGGGAATTATTCAGCCGGAAAATGTGGTTTGCCCTGTTCATCGGTGTCATCGTTGCCGTGGCCCAGCAGATCACGGGAATCAATGCCGTCTTCTTTTTCGCGACCAGCATCTTCGAGAAAAGCGGGGTCGGCCGGGATGCGGCCTTTGCCCAGGCCGTCTGGGTGGGCGTGATCAACGTGGTATTCACCGTTGTGGCGATGGTGCTGATTGACCGGCTGGGACGGAGGCCACTGCTGGTTGGCGGTCTGGCCGGCGTAGTGATTAGTCTCTCGGTGGCGGCCTACGGATTCCACCAGGCCCGCTATTTTCTTGATGATCACGTCTTGGCCGGGATTGCGGCCAAGATTGATCCGGTGCAACTGGCTCCGCTCAAGGACAGGGTGTTTACCGACGATCTCTCGTTCAAACGGGAGCTGGCCTCGCGCCTCGGCGCGGAATCATTCAAGAAGAACGAGGCACTGCTGGTACAGGCGGGAACGCACATGAATCCCTATGTGGTGCTCGCAGGCATCCTCGGCTTTGTCGCCTCGTTTGCGGTTTCCCTAGGGCCGGTGATGTGGGTGGTGCTCTCGGAGATTTTCCCCAACCATCTGCGTGGTCTCGCGATGGCGACCATCGGCTTCCTCAATGCCGGGGTCAGCTTTCTCGTGCAGTTTCTTTTCCCGTGGGAACTGGCGACCCTGGGCAACGCAGGCACCTTTCTGCTCTACGCCCTGTTTGGCGTTGTCAGCCTCCTGCTGGTTTACCGCTACATGCCGGAAACCAAGGGCCAGACCCTCGAGCAGCTTGAGCAACGCATGATGTCACACAAAATGGGTCAGCCATGAGGAGAATCAAATGGGGCATTGTCGGTACGGGGCGGATCGCCAGCTCGTTTGCCCAAGACATGAGGTTCGTCGCCAATGGAGAGCTGGTCGCAGTCGCCGCACGCCAGCAGGAGAACGCGGCGAAGTTTGCGCACCAACATGGGATCGGCCGTGCGTACGGTGGCTACGAGGCGCTGTTCGCCGATCCGGAGGTCAATGCGGTCTACATCGCGACACCCCACGCGCAGCACTTGCCCCATGCGTCGGCGGCCCTGCGCGCCGGCAAAGCGGTGCTGTGTGAAAAGCCGCTGACCCTCAACGTTACTGAATGCCGGACGCTACTGGCCGTGGCGCGGGAAACGGGCGGCTACCTGATGGAAGGCATGTGGACGTATTTTCTGCCGGCCATTCGGCAAGCCGTGGCTTGGATCCGCGAAGGCCGCATCGGCCGCATCCGGCATGTCCAGGCGAATTTCGGCTATCCTCTGTTGCCCTATGACGCTAGTCGTCGGGAATACGATACAGCGCTCGGTGGCGGCTGTCTCCTGGAGATGGGCATCTACCCGGTGGCCTTTGCGTGGTTGATACAACAAACTGATCCGGGAGAGATGCAGGTGGTGGCGCGGCACGCACCTAATGGGGTCGAGGACGACTTGGTCATGCTCTGGCGTTATGCCGACTCGACTGCAACCCTCGGCACCTCGTTCCGATGCAAGCTCTGCAACTGGGCCTACGTGATCGGCGAGGATGGCTACATCGCAATTCCCGACTTCTGGCGGGCCAGCGAGGCGATTCATTACCGGCTTGACGAATGCGTGGAGCATTTTCGTGACAGCCGCCAAAGCCAGGGATTCGACTATGAGATCTCAGCGGTGGTTGACGACTTGTTGGCAGGACGGCTTGAGTCTCGAGTAATGCCGCTGCCGACTTCACTGAGACTCCAAGAGCACATGAGCCGCATTGCGGCTCATATTGGGCGAAATAATCCGACAGGAATCTGAAGTGGGATACTTTGCTGTGGCCAAATTGGTGCACCGCATATTCGCCACTGGTTCGAGTCCCGTAACTGTCCACGCCTCAGCCACTGGCAACGGGTTTTTGTGCCGTCGTGTAAGTCGCGAATACCTATTTGCATGGTCCGGGGGCATCGGTTAGGTCAGTGGCACCCCATGAAGAAGTCCCAGCTCACGATCAAACGCCTCAAGTTCGGCGGGCTCGCCGCCATCGAGATTCGCACGGCCCGGCTGCGCCTGGTCGCCCTGACTGCCAAGGGCCCGCGCATCGCCTTCTGGGGCCGGCCCGGTGGCGACAACCTCCTGCTGTGGGCTCCGGGCAAATACCGCCGCGGCCCGTGGGACCTGATGGGCGGTCACCGCCTGTGGGTCTCGCGTCCGGGCGCCGACGAACCGGAGGAAACCTACGCCGCCGACAACCGGCCTTGTGCGGTGGAGGTGCTGGCCAATGGCTTCAAGGTGACGGCCGCGACCGACCCCGTGCATCTCACCCAGCGTGGCTTCAAGGTCACCGCGCTCGCGGCCGACCGCATC
>JAYTUA010000009.1:0-3134 GCA_043745015.1 Opitutaceae bacterium
CGCTGGGACATTTGGGAACTGGATTTCCAGCAGCAACTGCCGGTGGGAGAACGCAACAAGCTGGTGTTCGGCTTCGGCTACCGCTTCGTGGATGCGAACCTCGGGTTCAGCGGGCGCGACGGCGGGTTCGCGTTGGATCTCCGGCCCAGCCACCGTCAGACCCATCTGGTGAGCGCGTTCCTGCAGGATGAAATCTCCCTGGTGCCGGACCTTCTCCGCCTCACGCTCGGCGCCAAGGTCGAGCGAAACGAATTCACGGGGTTCGAGGTCCAGCCCAGCGCCCGGCTGCTGTGGACGCCCACGCCGGCCCAGAGCGTCTGGGCCGCCGCCTCGCGCGCCGTGCGCACGCCCAATCTCGCGGAGGACGCCTTCGGCATTGTGCTCCTGCCGCTGGCCGGCCCGACCTTCCCCCGCATAATGGGCAATACGGCGCTTAAGTCCGAGGAGTTGTGGGCCTACGAGCTCGGCTACCGGGTGCAACCGCGCCTGAGCCTGTCCTTCGACACCGCACTCTTCTACAACGTCTATCATAACCTGCGCGTGACCGTGCCGGGCGCGGTCATACCCGGCCCCCCCGCCATCCTGCCCTTGACGTATCAAAACGGCATGAAAGGGGAGTTCTATGGCGCGGAACTCGGCGCGACGTGGCAAGTGGCGGAACCTTGGCAAGTGCATGCCGCCTACACGCTGCTGAAGGCCAACCTCCACCGGCGGGCCGGACTGGCGGCTTCGGCGGAGGCGGCGGAAGGCCAGAGTCCGCAGAACCAGCTCCACGTGCGCTCCTCGTGGAACCTGCCCCACGCGGTGGAACTGGACCTCATCGGCCGTTACGTGGACCGGTTGTCCGGCTTCAACCCCGGCGGGGCGGGCAATGTCATCCCCGCCTACGTGGCGTTGGACGCGCGGATCGGCTGGAGCCCGCGGAAGGATTTGACGTTTGAAGTCGTTGGGCAAAACCTCCTAGATCAGCACCACCCCGAGTTCGGCTCCAGCTCGCTGATCGCGGCGCCGGTGGCCGAATTCCGCCGGGGCGTGTTAGGAAAGGTCACATGGCGCTTCTAGTTTCCAACTTCGCCGCCCGCTGCCGGGTTTGGCTGAACCACCTCAGTGCGCTGCGGTTGGCCGTATTGATGTTGGTGACCGCCACTGCGGTGCATGGGGCGGCCCCCGCACTGCCGAAATCGGAAGTGGAGGTGAAGGCGGACTATCTCTACCTGTTCAGCAAATACGTGGAGTGGCCCGCGCCGGCCTTCACGGACACCAACCATCCCGTCGTGGTGGCCGTGCTCGGCGATGACGCGCTCGCGGCCGCGCTCGAGCGCCGGGTGGACGGGCGCGCCACCCAGGGAGGCCGCAAGCTCGTCGTCCTCCGCGCCCGTCGTCTGGCCGACTTGGATGTCTGCCATATCGTCTTCATCGGCCAGGGCGAGCGCGGCGCGGTGCGGGAGATCGTCGAGGCCCTCCGGGCCCGGGCGGTGTTGACCGTGTGCGATCAGGACGGCCTGTTTGCCCAGCAGGGCCTGATGATCAAGTTCGCGTTGAGCGAGGGGAGGGTGCGCTTTGAGGTGAAGATCGAGCCCGTGGAACGCGCGGGGTTGAGCATCCACTCCGAAATGCTGGGGGCCGCCAAGCGGGTGTGGCCGAAGGCGCGGACCAGCCTCGAACCCCCATGAGCCGGCCGTTTCGCGACCTTCCCATCCGGCGCAAGCTGGCCCTCGGCATCACCGCCAGCAGCGTCATCCCGCTGTTCATCGCGGCGCTGCTGGCGCTGGGCTACGGCTACGTCACTGAGCGGGCGAAGGCCGCGCGGGACTTGCGGGCGATGGCCGAGACGCTGGCGGTGGGCGCGCGGGTGCAGTTGGAATTTCAGGATCCCAAACGCGCCACCGAAACGCTAACCACGTTCACCAGCCGGCCCGCCATCATGGCCGCTGCCTTGTTCACCGCGAACGGCCAGCGCTTCGCCGCCTACGTGCGGCCCGGCCTGCAGGGGTTCACTTTCCCCGCCCAGCTTCAGCCCGGCCACCGGTTTCTGGCCGGCGGGCTGGAATACGTGCATCCGATCGGGGCGGGAGACGAGTTCGTCGGCCACCTGTTCCTCCAGTCCGACTTGCAACTGTTGAATGCCCAACTGGTCCGTTACGGGCTGATCCTCGCCGGGGTGATGGCCTGCCTGCTGGCGGTGACGTGGTGGGTGTCGCGGCGGTTCGAGGAGGCCATCTCGCACCCCATCGTCGCGCTGGCGCAGGCGGCGCACAGCGTGCAGACCCACCGGGACTACTCGGTGCGCGCGACGAAGGAGGGCGAGGACGAGATCGGGCAGCTCACCGACGCGTTCAACCAGATGCTCGCCGGCATCCAGGAGGCCTCGCAGGCGCTGCGCAACGTCAACGAAAGCCTGCAAACCGAGTCCCAGCACCGCGCCCAGGTGGAGGAGGCCCTGCGGCAGTTGAACGAAACCCTCGAGCAGCGCGTGGCCGAGCGCACCGCCGCCGCCGAGGCCGCCAGCCGCACCAAGAGCGAGTTCCTCGCCAACATGAGCCACGAGCTTCGCACACCGCTCAACTCCGTCATCGGCTTCAGCAACATCCTCTTCAAGAACAAGCCCGGCAACCTGCGCCCCGACGACCTCGCGCTGCTGGAGCGCATCCTCGCCAACGGCAAACATCTCCTGGGCCTCATCAACGAGATCCTCGACCTCACCAAGATCGAGGCCCGCAAGGTGGACCTGGACCTCGCCCCCGTGCATATGGACCAGCTGATCACGGAAGTGCTCGCCACCCAGGACGCCCAGGTCCGTGACCGGCCCATCAAGCTGTCCGCCGAACTGCCGCCGAACGTGGCCCCCATCCGCACGGACGCCGGACGCCTGCGGCAGGTGCTCATCAACCTCGTGGGCAACGCCCTCAAGTTCACCGAGCGCGGCAGCATCACCCTCCGCCTCGCCGTCCATCCGGTCACGCACCGCCCGCTCCGGGTGGACGTGGTGGACACCGGCATCGGCATCCCGAAGGACCGGCAGGCAGCCGTCTTCGAGGCCTTCCAGCAGGCGGACTCGGGCACCGCCCGTAAATACGGCGGCACCGGCCTGGGCCTGACCATCTCCCGCGCCTTGTGCGGCCTGCTGCAATGCC
>JAYTUA010000010.1:0-12288 GCA_043745015.1 Opitutaceae bacterium
GGCCTCTACCTCTTCACCCTCTCCGTGGTCGCCACGCAGTTCGCCTCGACCTGGGTGGCGCGCGTGCTCAAGCGGAAGTGAGGCCGGTTGGTCAAAAGCGGGGCCGCGACGCATCCCTGCGTCGCGGCCCGGGCGCATACTTCTCCCCAGGGTGGAACCTTAGAAGCGGAAGTTGGTGCCGACGGTGAACGTCGTGTTCTGGTTGTTATCGGTCGCGAGACCGGCCGTGACCGCCCACTGGGAGTTGACCCAGTGGCTGGCCTTCACGCCAAAATTCCAGGCCCCGTCACCCGTCAATTCAGGCGCGTCCATATATTGGACATAGGGCGTGACCGTGGTGGCTGGCGCCACCTGGAATTCGATCCCGCCGGCGACTTCCCACACCAAGGAGTTGTCGTCGATGCCTCCGGTGCTGACCCGGGCATAGCCGCCTCCGGCCTCGAGGTACGGTTTGCCCCAGTTGTAGGAGCTGCTGAAGGCGCGGAGCGCCGCCGCCAGCGTGTGCCGCTTTCCGCGGGCGCCCGCGATGTCACCCGTCTCGGAAAACTCGTAGCTCAGGATGCCATCGAGGCCGAAAGCCAGCGGCTGGTTGAGTGAGAGGGAGTAATTGTCCCCGTGGATCGATGAGCTATCGAGGTCGATGTAGCCGTAGGTCAGGGTGCCATAGACCTGGCCTAGCAAGCCCAGGTTACCGGCCGCCGGCGCGGCCTTGCTGGCTGGCATCATGTCGTCAGCGCGGGCCTTGGCCCCGAGGCTCAGGGCCAGGGCCGAGATCATGATCAGGGATTTGATGGAATGACGGGTTTTCATATTCTGTTTTGGTTTGTTGATTGCCAGTGCGCGGGTCAGCGCAGTTGACGCCTCTCCTAACACGGGACGGCGACGCGGGTTCCGCCCGGGGGAAATTTCCAAGGTTTTTCGCCACGGGGCGGAACCGGGCGGAACCGCGTCGGTCACCCGCGCTCTTCCCTTACGAATATTTGCCAATTGCTTCGCGCTGGCTACGGTGCGCCGTCATGAAACCCCTCCGCCTCATTCTTATGTTCTCCGCCCTCCTCGGCTTTTTCGCCAAGCTCTCCGCCGATTCGCTCAAGGTCGGCGATGCCGCCCCTGTCGTCTCCGCCGTCACCGATTCCGGTGCGACCCTGAATCTCAGCGACGTGTATGCCAAGAATGCCTACACGGTCGTGTGGTTTTATCCCAAGGCGCTCACCGGTGGCTGCACCAAGCAGGGCTGCTCGTTGCGCGACGCCAGCACCGAACTGACCAAGCGCGGCGCGGCCGTCGTGGGCGTGAGCACCGATCCGGTCGAGAAGCAGAAGGAGTTCAAGGAAGTGAACCATTTCCCTTTCCCCCTGATCGCCGACACCGACAAGAAGGTCGTGAAGGCCTTCGGCCAGTCCGGCCTGGTCATAGCGGCACGCGAGTGCTACGTCATCAAGGGCGGCAAGATCGTCTACAAGGACACGGGCGTGACCGACAAACAGGCCGAGAACGTCCTCGCCTTCCTCGACAGCGACAAGAAGGGCTGAGTTACAGCTCGCTGTCGTCCACCGCCACCAGGATTCCGGCCCGCGGATCCTTTCGGGCCCGTTCGATCCAGTCACGGAACAATGCCATCTGGCCCAGCCATTCCGGTGGCAGGGGCGCAGCCACCAGGTCGATCACCCGCCGCGCGCCGTCCTCCGTCACGACGACGTTGCGGTCATGGGTGTCGGCCACCAGCCACGGGGCGCCATCGAGGAAAGCCAGGCGGGGGTGATCGCGATCCGCGCGCAGGAAACGCGAAGGGATCGGGATGAGCCGTTCCGGGTCGAGGCCCGAGACATCCGTTTTTTCCGGCAGCATCCGGCCGAAGGTTTGTTTCGCGACCACAATGCCTTCGGGCGTGATCCCGGTGATCTCGGTCGGGATGCCAAACTGGTGCGTGAGCTTCAGCTTCTCAAACAGCATCCGGTAGCTGCCGGGCACGGCGGTCGCCTGCAGCAGGTCGCCCTCCCCGCGCGCAAAGGCAAACGTCGCCCCCACGTCGCCGCCCTCGCGGAAGAGGAAAAACTTGTAGACCGAATGCCGGGCATCGACAAAAGCCAGCGCCTCGACGCCCCCGCCGATCCGCCGCAGCAGGGCGCTGTCCGCCTCGAACGGGTCCTCGGCCTCCGAGCTGAACCCGAAGGTCTCGAAGGGAATGAGCGGCAGTTGCCGGCGGAATTCCCGGATGGCCTCGCCCATGGCGGCCCAGTTGCCGCCGCTGGACTCCAGCAGGCTTACTTCGTCTTCGCGGACGAGGACGAGAGCGCGGTCCTGATCTGCTCGGATACCGCATTGGGCTGCTTTTTCGCCCAGCTGTTCGAGCGCCCGAAGTCGTTGCCGGTGACCGTCCAGAACAGCGGCCCACCCTTCCGGCCCGGGGAGGCCGGCGCCTTCGAGGTGGGTGGGGTGTCCGGAGAACGGGTCGGTTGACGGCATGACTCGGCCATGCGCCCAAGTTCGCGGTGGCCGCGCCGGAACGCAAAGGATATTTATCCGCAGGGTGTTCACAGTCGAATCCCGAGGCGAGAAAGTAACGGCCCGGGGCTTGCACCGGCCGGTTTTCAGGGCAAAACCTCTCGCTTGACACCCCCCGCCCCCTCCCGCGAATCTGACCCTCTTTTTGCCATAAAACTATGAAGCCTACATTCCGCCCGCACCGCAAGAAACGCGCCCGCAAGATCGGTTTTCGTGCCCGCAAGGCCACCCGCGGCGGCCGCAAGGTCCTCGCCGCCCGCCGCCGCAAGGGCCGCAAGCGTCTGACCGTCGTCTGACCATGCGTCTCCGCGCCGGGCAGCGCCTGCGGCGCAACGACGATTTTCGCGCCGTCCGAGAACAGGGCCGCCGCATGGACTGCGGGGCCTTCCTGCTCACGTGGTGCGCCCGCCCGGCGGGTGCGCCGGCTGCTCCCGCCCGCGTCGGGGTCGTCGCCTCCCGCGCCGCCGTGGGCGATGCCGTCCACCGCAACCGCGCCAAGCGCCGCCTCCGCACCCTCTTCCGCCAGCACCAACACCTGGTGCCTCCCGGCCTCGACCTCGTGCTGACCGCCCGCGCCGCGCTCCTCCGCATGGAATTTGCCGAAGCCGGCCAGCGCTTCGTCCAAGCCTGCGCAAAACTGACGCCCCATGCGTGATTTTGGCCAAGTCCTCCTCGGTCTGCCCGTCCGCGCCGTGAGCGGGCTCATCTGGATTTACCAGCGCACTGTCTCGCCTGCGCTGGTGGTGATCAACCCTTCCTGCGGCTGCCGCTTCGCCCCGACCTGCTCGCACTACGCCCGCGCCGCCCTGCAGGAACACGGCTTCTTCACCGGCCTTGCGTTCACTGCCGTCCGTCTCGCCAAGTGCGGCCCGTGGCACGCCGGCGGCGAAGATCCGGTGCCACCCCGGTCCCGGCCGGTCTGCACCAAAGTCTCCCTTTCCTGACCCCCTTCTTCATGGACAAAAAGAACACGACAATCGGTGTGCTGCTTCTCCTCGCTGCGATGGCGAGCTTCTACTTCAGCGCCCGTTATGGCCCGCGCCCGCCCGCGCCCCTGCCGGTCACACCGCCCTCGGCCGAGTCCGCCACCACCCCGGCCGCCCCCGGCCAGACCGGCGTACCGGTGGCCACGTCCCTGACTGCGGTCACTCATCCGGCCGTCGGCCTCGCCGAGACCGTCACCCTCGCCAACGACTTCATCGTGGTGACGCTCACCAACCACGGCGGCGCCATCGACAGCGTCGCGCTCAAGAAGCATCTCGCCATCCAGGGCCAGCCCGGGCTCTACACCCTCAATTCCATCAAGGCGGCACCGGCCCTCAGTCTCACCGACTTCCCCGGCGCGGACCGCCACAAGGCCTACACCCTGTTGTCGAAGAGCGACACCGAGGTCGTTTACCGCGCCACCAGCGACAGCCTCGAGGTCACCCGGCGCTACACCCTGGCGAAGGCTCCCGGCCGCGACGACTACCAGATCCGCCACGAGACCACCTTCCGCAATCTCACCGACAAGCCCCAGGTCCTGCCCCGCGCGGTCTTCAACCTTGGCACCGCCACCCCGTTGAACGCGGCGGACTACGGCCTGTACCTGAATTCCGGCTACTCCGATGGCACCGACACCAAGTTCATCGCCCGCAGCGACCTCGAAGGCGGCGGTTTCCTCAGCATGGTCGGCATGAAGGACGGCACGCCCCCGGCCTTTATCGACCGCCCGGCCGCCATCAGCTGGGCCTCCGTGAAGAACCAGTTCTTCTGCATGATTCTGACCCCCGACCTGCCCGGCAACGGCGTCCGGGTGGAACGCGTGAAGCTCGATCCCAACGCTCCCGTGGACGACAAGCGCCTCTACGGCGTCACGGGTTATGCGCAGTTCGACCTCAAGCCGCTGGCCGCCGGCGCTTCGTCGACCTTTGGCGCCAATTTCTACGCGGGCCCCAAGGAATACAAGCGCCTCGGCAATGCCGCCGTCTTCTCGCACGGCGAGGAGAAGGTCATGCAGTTCGACTCCTTCTTCTTCAACAAGATCTTCTTTTCCGGGTTTTTCGCGCCGCTGCTGCTGACCATCATGACCTGGTTCCACTCGATCATCCCGAGCTGGGGCTGGGCCATTGTCATCACCACCCTCACGCTGAAGATCGTCTTCCTCCCGCTCACGCTTGCCGCCTCCCGCTCCGCCAAGCGCATGGCCAAGCTCCAGCCGCACATGCAGGCCATGCGCGAGAAGTACAAGGACAACCCCCAGAAGCTCCAGGCCGAGACCCTCCGCCTCTTCAAGGAGAACAAGGTCAACCCGGTCGGCGGCTGCATCCCCGTCCTCATCACCATCCCGTTCTTCGTCGGCTTCTTCTCGATGTTGCAGAGCACCTCGGAGCTGCGCTTCGCCTCCTTCCTCTGGGCCCATGATCTCTCCGCGCCCGACACCGTGGGGCACCTCCTCGGCCTGCCGATCAACATCATGCCGCTGCTCATGGGCGCCACGATGATCTTCCAGATGCGGCTCACGCCCACGCCGTCGGTCGATCCCGCCCAGCAGACGATGTTCAAGGTCATGCCGTGGATCTTCACCCTGTTCTGCTACACTTTCGCCTCCGGCCTCGCCCTCTACTCGACCATCAACGGCCTGTTCACCATCGGTCAGCAGATGATCATCAACCGCATGCCCGAGCCCGACCTGCCCATCAACAATGGTGCCGGGGCCAAGCCCGGCGCAGTTGGCGGCATGAAGAACGTCACGCCGCCGAAAAGGAAAAAGTAAGCGCCCCAGCCCGCCCTTGAGGCGGGCTTTTTGTTTAACAGTCCAACGTTGCGACGGTTTGGTTCGTGCGCGAAAGGTGTTTCTGGCTAGGGTGTGGCCATGCTTTGCCCCACCCTTGCCCTGATTCTGCTCGCTGCCCCCTTGTCCGGCTTTGCCGCCGACCCTACCGCCGACCAGAGCCCTGCGGATCACCTCCCGCCGCACATCAGGCGGCTCACCCATTTCGGCGAGCGCGCCGACTGGTCGCCCGACGGCAAAAAAATTCTTTTCCTGGCCAAGACCTATGGCGACGCCCTGGAGTTCGACGTCGCCAGCGGTGCCATCACCAACCTGACCTCGCACTACGCGCATTATGGCTACACCCGCGCGCTCTACCTCGCCAACGGCGACATCCTGCTCTCGGGGCCGCTGACCTACGACACGAAGAACCCCGGCGCCTCGCGCAACCAATGTTATCTCTCCGTGCTGAGCGGCACGAAGAAGCTGCCGCCCGTTGCCCTCGGCGTGCGCTGCAACGAGGGTCCGGCCGTGTCGCGCCACCGCCTGCACCTCGCGTGGCCGGAATGGCAGTCACCGAAACCTGGTGAAGGCGACCTCTCGACCTCGAAATTGTACGAGGCGGACATTGTCTACACCGACGGTGTGCCCGCCCTCGCCAACAACCGCCTGATCATCGACGGCACCACGCTGCCCTTCCGCTGCACGCTCGAGCCGCAGAACTTCCGCCCGCCGCAGGAACAGGAGATCACCGCCAGCGCCTACCAGGAGCGCGGCCGGAAGAGCGACGTGCTGGGCATCGATCTGGCGACCGGCAAGGTCACCAAATACACCGACACCCCGGCCGTCTACGACGAGCCCGAGGGCATGTTCCCCGACGGGGCGCATACGCTGGTCGAATGTGACTCCCAGAATCTCCTCGGGCCGGGCAACATCGATCTGTGGAAGCTCTCGCTCGACGGCCGCGGCCAATACCAACGCCTGACTCATTTCAGCGACTATCCCGGTTACAAGGCGTCCAACGGGGTCGTGAGTGACGACGGCCGCTTCCTCGCCTTCCAGATGGGCCACGCCGGCGAAGCCGCCGGCATTGGCCATGGGATCTTCGTGCTGGACCTGACCAAGCTGCCCTAGCCCGGCCCTGAAAAATGTCAGGCGGGCCGCCGGCCCTCCAACTCAAGCGTCGAAATGCGCGGCCTGGTTCTTGAGTGACATGCCGACATTGCCGCAGACCAGTTCACACAGCTTCGGAATCGTCGGGTCCGCAATGCGGTAGAAAACCTGCAGCCCCGCCTTGCGCCGGGCCAGGATGTGCGCGGCGATGAGGGTCTGGAGGTGGCGCGAGACGTTGGCCTGGGTGCCGGCCGTGGCCTCGACGAGCTCGGTGACATTCCTTTCCCCGGTAAACAGCGCTTGGATGAGCCGGAGGCGCATCGGTTCGGCCAGAACGGCAAAACGCCGGGCGACGTGCTGCAGTGCCTCATCGGAGAGCGGGCGGTGTTTGGGCATACCCAGGGAGAAAACAATCCCTTGACCCCATTGCAAGTATATGTGCATATGCTCATATAAATACACCCCCTCCATGACCACCCACAACCTTGTCCGCTTGCTCGCCGGCTCCGTCACCCTGCTCGGGGTCGCCCTCGCCCACTGGGTCCATCCCGCCTGGCTGCTGTTGCCCGCCTTCGTCGGACTCAACCTCGTCCAGTCCGTCTTCACCGGTTTCTGCCCGCCCACGCTGATCCTCCGCAAACTCGGCTGGGTGGACGACCGGGATGTGATCCACTGGGGCGGCCGCTCCTGATTCCGCCATGAGCCGGCTCTTCCCGCTTCTCGCCGTGGTCCTGCTTGCCGCCGGCTGCCGGCGGGTTGAAACCACCATCCCGGGCACTGACTCGCCCCCGGTGGCCGTCCAGACCGCCGTGGTCGCCAGCGAATCCCTGCCTGCGGTGATCGAGGTGCCGGCCACGGTGCGCCCGGTTGAGCGCGCCGTGATCTCGGCCAAGCTGACCGGCACCATCGCCACCCTGCCGTGGGGCTTGGGTCAGGAGGTGAAAGCCGGCGATATCCTCGTCACCCTCGCCGTGCCCGAAGCCGAGGCGCGCGTCCGCCAGGCCCAAGCCCAGCTCGCCGAGGCCGAGCGCGCCACGGAGCGCGAACGCACCCTCGTGGCCAAGGGCGTGAACGCCCCCGACACCCTGCGCACCGCCGAGGATCGCCAGCGCTTTACCCAGGCCGGTTTGGCCGAGGCCGAGGCGATGGTGGCCCATGCCAGCATCCGCGCACCGTTCGCCGGCGTGATCACGGAGAAACCCGTGTTGCCCGGTGATCTCGCCACCCCGGGTCTGCCGCTTCTTACTCTCGAATCAACTGCCCGCCTCCGCGCCGAGGGCACCGTGCCCGAACAAGCCGCCCCCACGCTTCGGCTGGGCCGTTCGATCTCCGTGGTGTTGAATGATGCTTCTCCTCCGGTCGATGGCCTCATTGAGGAATTGTCCGCTGCCGCGGACGCAGTGAGCCGTTCCGTGCTGGTGAAGGTCGCGCTGCCGCCCGGCTCGGCCCGCTCAGGCCAGTTTGCCCGCCTGCAGGTTGTCCTCGGTCGCACCGAGGCGCTGCTGGTGCCGGCCGCCGCCGTCACCCGCTTCGGCCAGATGGAGCGCGTCTTTGTCGCCGGCGGGGGCCGGGCCCAGCTCCGGCTGGTCAAGACCGGCCGCGCCGTTGGCGGCCGCCTGGAGATTCTCAGTGGCTTGCAGCCCGGTGAAACCGTGCTGGTCAATCCGCCCGCCTCGCTGCGCGAGGGAGCCCGCGTGACGGTGGCGCCATGACCCCCGTTCCCACCGCCACCCCGCGCGGACTGGCCGGCCGCTTGGCCGCCGCGTTCGCCGGCTCTCCGCTCACGCCGCTGGCGGTGGTGGCCTCGCTGCTGCTGGGCGTGTTCGCGGTGCTGCTGCTCCCCCGCGAGGAGGAGCCCCAGATCAAGGTGCCGATGATTGACGTGTTGGTCGCCATGCCCGGGGCCACCGCCGCCGAGGTGGAGAACCGCGTCACCCGCCCCATGGAGAAACTGCTGTGGGAAATCCCGGGCGTGGAATACCTCTACTCCACCTCCAGTCCCGGCTCCTCGCTTGTGATCGTGCGCTTCAAGGTCGGCAGCGACCCCGAGCAGAGCCTCGTGCGACTCAACCAGAAGATGCAGGCCAACTACGACCGCATCCCGCCCGGGGTGAGCCCGCCCCTCATCAAGCCGCGCACCATCGACGACGTGCCGGTGCTCGCTCTCACGCTGCACAGCGCCACCCACGATCACCTGACGCTGCGCCGTCTGGCCGCGCAGCTTGATGACGCCGTCAAGGCGTTGCCGGATGTCGCCGAGACCACGCTCATCGGCGGCGTGCGCCGCCAGCTGCGTGTGCTCGCAGACCCGGTGAAGCTCGCCTCCCGCCAGCTCACGCTCGACGACGTGGCCAACCGTCTGCGCGCGGCCAACCAGCGCACGCAGAGCGGACGTCTCCCCGCTTACAACCGCGAGTTGCTGGTCGAGACCGGCGACTACCTGCGCGATGCCACCGAGGCCGGGGCCATCGTGCTCGGTCTGCATCAGGGCAGCCCGATCTACCTGCGCGACGTCGCCACCGTCGAGGACGGACCCGCCGAACCCGCCGACTACGTGCTGCACGGCACTGCCGCCGGTGAGGAAGCGGCCGTCACGCTCAGCATCGCCAAGCGGCTCGGCGCCAATGCGGTGGACACCGTGCAGCGCGTCTTGCACACCGTGGAGACGCTCAAGGGCCGGCTCCTGCCCGCCGACGTCAGCGTGACCATCAGCCGCAACTACGGCGCCACCGCCAGCGAGAAATCCAACGAGCTGCTGCTGCACATGGGCATCGCCGTGTTCGGCGTGTCGCTGCTCATTCTGGTCTTCCTCGGCTGGCGCGAGTCGCTCGTCGTGCTGCTGGCCATCCCGGTCACCCTGGGCCTGACCCTGCTGGTTTTTTATCTCTACGGCTACACCCTGAACCGCATCACGCTCTTCGCGCTGATCTTCTCCATCGGCATTCTGGTGGATGACGCCATCGTGGTGGTCGAGAACATCGTGCGCCACCTGCGCCTGCCCGGGGCTCGCAACCAAAGTCTCTTCGATATCGCCGTGCAGGCGGTGGACGAGGTGGGTAATCCCACCCTGCTGGCCACTTGGGCGGTGATCGCCGCCGTGCTGCCCATGGCCTTTGTCGGCGGGCTCATGGGCCCCTACATGCGGCCCATCCCCGTCGGCGCAAGTGCGGCCATGCTCTTTTCCGTGGTCGTCGCATTCACCATCACGCCGTGGGCCGCGCTGCGCGTGCTCGGCCGGCCCGGGCTGCGTCTCACTCCCGCGCACGACGCCGACCTGCACGACCGCGAAGCCGATACCTTTTTCACCCGCCTCTATCACCGCGTCATGGAACCGATGATCGCGCGTCCGCGGTGGCGCTGGACTTTCCTCGCCCTCGTGGCCGGCCTGCTCCTGCTCGCCGCTGCGCTCGTGCCCGCGGGCCTCGTGAAGATCAAGATGCTGCCCTTCGACAACAAGTCGGAGTTCCAGGTGGTGCTGAACATGCCCGAGGGTACGACGTTGGAGGAGACGGCCCGCGTCGCCCGCGAACTCGCCGCCGCCGTGCGCACCGAACCCGAGGTGCGCGATTACCAGGTCTACGCGGGCACCTCCGCCCCCTTTAATTTCAACGGCCTCGTCCGCCACTATTTCCTGCGGCGCGGCGCCAACGTCGCCGATCTGCAGGTCAACCTCCAGCCGGCGCACGATCGCGCGGCGCAAAGCCACGTCATCGCCGTCCGCGTGCGCCCGCGCCTGACGGCCATTGCCGCAAAATACGGCGGGGTCATCGCCGTCGCCGAGGTGCCGCCCGGCCCGCCGGTGCTGCAGACGCTCGTGGCCGAGGTCTACGGCCCCGATGAAAAATCCCGCCTGGCCCTCGCCGCGCGCGTGAAGCAGGTCTTCACCGAAACGCCCGGCGTGGTGGACACGGACTGGTATGTCGAGGAGCTGCAGCCCGCCGTGCACCTGCAGATCGACCGCACCAAGGCCGCCCTGCACGACATCAGCGCCGAGACCATCGCGCGCACGATCCGCACCGCCGTCAGCGGCGCGAAGGTGGACCTGCTCCACCAACCGCTCGACCGCGAGGATGTGGACCTGGTGCTCGAGCTACCGCGCGCGCAACGCAGCCGGCCCGAGGACTTGCTCGCCCTTCAGCTGCGCTCCGACCACGACGCGGTGGTCCGCGCCGGCGAGCGTCCTCTCGTGCCGCTCGGCGAGCTCGTCACCCTCCACCGCACCACCGGCGAGCGGAATCTCTACCGCAAGAACCTGCACCCGGTGGTCTACGTGACCGGCGACGTCGCCGGCGCGGTGGCCAGCCCGGCCTACGCCCTCTTCACCATGAACCGGCGCCTCGCGCTGCTGGACGGCCGCGACTTCGGCGGCGCCGGCCGGCGCGTAGAAATTTTCCACCTTAACCAACCCGCCAGCGACCTCGAGCCCGCCATCAAGTGGGACGGCGAATGGCACGTGACCCTCGAGGTGTTCCGCGACCTGGGCCTGGCCTTTGCCGCCGTCTGTCTCCTCATCTACATGCTCATGGTCGGCTGGTTTAAAAACTACGTGACGCCCTTCGTCATCATGGTCGTCATCCCGCTCTCGCTGATCGGCATACTGCCCGCGCATGCCGTCCTCGGCGCGTTCTTCACCGCCACCTCGATGATCGGTTTCATGGCCGGAGCCGGCATCGTTGTGCGCAACTCCATCATTCTGGTGGATTTCATCGAGCTGCGCCGCACGCAGGGCCGGCCGCTGGCGGAGGCGGTGGTCGAGGCCGGCGCCGTGCGCTTCCGGCCGATGCTGCTCACCGCCCTGGCGGTCATCGTGGGCGCCTCGGTGATTTTGCCCGACCCGATCTTCCAGGGCCTTGCGTTGTCCCTGATGGCCGGCGAGGTTGCCTCGCTGCTGATCAGCCGGTTTGCCGTGCCGGTGCTGTATTTCATGATCAACCGGCGCACAACTTCCGTCAGTCCAACCTCAACCCCGTAATCCCATGAACCCCAATGTCGGCGGTTTCGACCGCATCCTCCGCTATGTCATCGGCCTCGGCCTGCTCGGTGCGGGCCTGTACTTCAAATCCTGGTGGGGTGTAATCGGCCTCGGCCCAATCCTGACCGCCACCTTCCGCTTCTGCCCGGCCTACCTGCCCTTCGGCCTGAGCACCTGCGCGGTGAAGGAAGAGAAAAAGGTATAAGGCGCGGTCGAAACAGGCGACCCCGATCGGCTCGGTCTCGCTCGGGAAATGAGTGCAGTGCGCACACACGGGGACCGTGTATTGCCTCCATTGGCGTTTTCTTCTGCGCCTCTTAAGCCCGTGCGATATTCCGCGGAGTGTCGATTGATTGGTTGCTGGACGTGGATCGCTTGATTACAAATCTGGGGAGATGAAACGCGTGGCTTTTCAAGTTTGCCCCGTTTGCGGCAATAAAGTGTCGGCCAATCCGAGATATCCGAAATATCTTTGCCGGAGTTGTGCAGTGCTCGCATCAGACGAGAAGGGCCGAAAGCTCGAATTCAACAATACAGACATCGGCGGCGGTTTTGAGGCCGTGTATACCAACACCGGAAAGGTCCGAAAATCTCATGTTTGCTTCGTTAACGGCATTCAGTGCTGGGCCGATGAAGCCCGATTCGGTGGCATCGTGGTTCAATTCGGCAGCGATCCCAACAAGGAAATGCGGATTGTGCGCATACTTACAAGGACTGAACGGAAAAGGGCCAAGGCCAAGTCGCCGAAACAGTCACGCTCATAGAAATCCAAAACAACACGAAGGAGAAATAACCATGTCACGCTACGATGGCCGCAATTATTTTATCGTCCGGCACGACCTTGCTTCCCCGCCGTTTCTGAGTTCGTGACCTCAAGGTAAGGTTCTATTACGCTACAAGGGGAGAGGAGGCGCTCCCGACTTCGGTCGCCCTACGGGCTCCCTTC
>JAYTUA010000011.1:0-3131 GCA_043745015.1 Opitutaceae bacterium
GCGCGGAAGCAAAAAATCTCCGTCGTGGAACTAGCGATCACGGCGAAGCGGGCCGATCGCGAGGAGAAGAAGGAATCCCTCGCCCAGGCCCGGCTGGAACTGGCGGACCGCCGCCAGAAGGTCGAGGTGCTCGATCGCGGCCTGACGGAGATGGAGCGCCGCCGGGCGCAGCTGGCCGACCTGCACGACCAGCGGGCCATCGAGATCGAGACCTGGATCGAGCAGGTCGCCCAGCTCGAGCGCGACAGCGAGGAGCAGAAGCGCCGGGCCGCCGAGGTGGCGACCACCCTGACCGTGGCGCAGGCCAACGTGGATAAATCCCGCACCGAGCTGGCCAATGTCGAACAGGCGATCGCCAGCGTTGAGTCGGGCCTCAGCTCGATTCGCGCCGAAGCCGACTCCGCCATGGCCGAGTTGTCCAAGAACGAGGTCAAGGTCGCCGAGACGCGTGCCCGCGTACAGTTCCTCACCGAGGAACTCACCCATGAATTCCAAGTGGAGGTGGCCACGCAGGACTGGCGGCAGCTGCTCTGGCACGCCGATGACGAGCCCCCGGGCCTGAAGGATCTGGATTTGGATGATGAGGACGAAGGTTCGTCCGCCAGTGTAGGGGCGCCGCTCGACGGCGCCCGGGCGTCGTCAAGCGACGCCCCTACAGAGAAGCGCCGCCGCCGGAAGAAGGAAAACAAGGGCGAGCCGACCGCGGCTGACCTGGCTGCGCTGGACACGACCAATTGGGATGAACTCAAGGCTGAGGTGGAGGCGCTGCGCCAGCGCATCGGCGCCATGGGTGCGGTCAACCTGGTGGCGATCGAGGAATACTCGGAGCTGAAGCAGCGCTTCGAGTTCCTCAAGACGCAGAGCGAGGACCTGGCCAGCGCCAAGGCGCAGCTCCTCAAGGCCATCGACGACATCAACCAGACCTCGCTCGAGCAGTTCCAAGTCACGTTCGACCAGATCCGCAAGAATTTCTCCTACACCTTCCAGATTCTCTTTGGCGGCGGCCGGGCCGAGATCGAGCTGGTCACGGCCGAGGATCCGCTGGAGAGCGGCATCGAGATCGTGGCCCAGCCGCCCGGCACCAAGCTCAAGGGCATCACGCTGCTCTCGGGCGGGCAAAAGACCCTCACCGCCGTGGCGCTGCTGTTTGCTCTCTACATGGTGAAGCCGTCGCCGTTCTGTCTGCTCGACGAGCTGGACGCGCCGCTCGACGAGTCGAACATCCACCGGTTCACCAACCTGCTGAAGCAGTTCGTGAAGGAGTCGCAGTTCATCATCATCACGCACAACAAGACGACCATCGCCACGGCGGACGCCATCTATGGCGTGACGATGCAGGAGCGCGGCGTATCAAAGACCATCTCGATGAAGTTCGACCAGCATAAGGGAGAGCCGGAGGCCTTGCCCGTGACCATCGCGGACGCGGTGCGCTCGGCGGCCCCGTCGGCTCCGGTCACGAGTTAAGATCGCAGCCGGGCAGCACCCGGCTAGCAGCGGTAGCCGCCATAGCGCGGAAATTGCCCGTTCTGCGCAGGGTCATAGATTTTATTCTAAGGCACTAGCCGGCCGGTTTTCCCGCCCAAATCATGATATAATGCCGCCAAAGGAATCATCTCATGAAATCTCCCCTTACGGTCATCCTCACGGGCATCATGTTTGGCTTGGCGCTCCTGTTGAATGGTCTGAGCATTGATATCACCGCCTGTGCGCTGATCATCTTCGCCACGGGTATTGTGGCCTGGACCATCGAGCAGTACGACGAGCACCACATTCATTGAATGGGTCCGCCGTTTAAACCAGAACGGCTGCCGGCTGATTCGTTCGCCGGGAGAGCAGGGCGTTGTCGGGAAGAGCGCTTCAGGGGGATTGCGTAGCCTTGGGTTTGATCCCCTCTGGAGAGGGGTGCCCGAAGGGTGGGGTGTGTTCTTGAACATGTCTCGGCGAATGATAGATGCCATGCATGCCGCTTCGCTACAATCCGAAGCTCAAACCGCTGGCGCGCGAATTGAGAAAACGAAGCACGCTGGCCGAGGTGCTTTTGTGACAATCTCTGAGCAAGGGGCAGCGCAGTGGATATGACTTTCACCGGCAGAAGCCGATCGATGAGTATATCGTGGATTTCTTTGCACCCGAACTGCTGCTGGCCGTCGAAATCGACGGTCAGAGCCACAAGCTTAAGGGGCAGGCTGATGAAGATCGGCAGAGGAGGCTTGAGAGCTTGGGGATTCGCTTTCTGCGGTTTGAAGAGATGACCGTGAGGAAACGCCTAGACGAAGTTGTCGGGGCAATTGATAGCTGGATTGTCGATCATAAGCCCAAGGGTTGATTGCTTACACCCCCCGGCGCTGCGCGCCACCCCTCTCCAGAGGGGATCAGGAACCCCTGACACGCAAAAAGGCGCGACCCTTGCGGATCGCGCCTCCTTTGCTTGCCCGCCCGCGGGGTAGTTCGGGCGAGAAGGTTTAGTGCCCTTTCTTGGCCGCGGCCGCGGCGGGCGCCGCCTCAGCCGTGAACAGGTCGGGTGGCACGTTGCTGAGGGCGTCCTCCATCGTGGTCATGCCCATCTTGACCTTGAGGATCGAATCCTGGTGGAGGGTCTTCATGCCGTTCCGCATGGCGATGCGCTTGAGGTCGGCGACCTCGACCTCCTTGTTGATGCCCTCGGTGAGCTCCTCGGAGTTGGTCATGAGCTCGTGGATGCCGACGCGGCCCTTGTAGCCGTTGCCGCCGCAGATGTGGCAGCCGCCGGGGGCCGCCTTGAAGATCTCGAAGGGGCCCGGCTCACCCAGCGCGATCTGCATGATTTCCAGTTCGCGGCCCTCGGGGACATACTTGACCTTGCAATTCTTGCAGACGCGGCGGAGGAGGCGCTGGGCGCACACGCAGACGAGCGAGGCGGAGATGTTGAACGGCTCGATGCCCATTTCACCCATGCGGGACACCGTGGAGGGCGCGTCGTTGGTGTGGAGGGTGGAGACGAGCAAGTGACCGGTGAGCGCCGCTTCGCAGGCGATCTGGGCGGTTTCCTTGTCGCGGATTTCGCCGACGAGGATGATGTCGGGGTCCATGCGGAGGTAGCAGCGGAGCGCGCGCTCGAAGGTGAGGCCGATCTGCTTGTTCATCTGCATCTG
>JAYTUA010000012.1:0-3128 GCA_043745015.1 Opitutaceae bacterium
GAGCCCGAGCGCTGGGACGTGCCCTTCAGCGCGGACATGACCGAGGCCGACGTCGATCTGGTGCTCGCGCACCCGCTCTTCGCCACCACCCGCGCGGACCGCTTCCCCACCTCCATCCCGTTGCGCGGCGTCCTGAAAAACGACGCCCGGATCCGCCGCCTCCAGCCCGGCGAGATCGTCGTGCGCCAGGGGGACTACGGCCACTCGGCCTTCGTCATTCTCACCGGGGCCGTGCGCGTGCTGCTCAAGGAGCCGCCGGCCAAGCTGCTCGGCCGCCATGAGCGCGTGCGCCCGTCGGTGTGGGGCAGCCTCAAGCGCTGGCTGGCCCGGCCGCGTTTTGCGGAACAATCCGCGCCCCGGGGTTCCAACCCCGGGTGGCAGGTCGGTCGGGGCGGCGAACCGCGGATCTTCCTGCAGGATGTGCCCGGCGTGCTGGAGGCCAATGGCACGATCCTGCTCAGCGCGGGGGAATTCTTCGGCGAGATCGCCGCGCTCGGGCGCACCCCCCGCACGGCCACCGTGATCGCGGCGGACGACGCCCAGCTGCTCGAGATCCGCTGGCAGGGCTTGCGCGAGCTGCGCAACTACGCCCCGGGGTGGAAGGTGGAGATCGACCGCCGCTACCGCGAGCGCAGCCTGCTCACCCACCTGCGCGAGACCCCCCTGTTGTGGAACCTGGACCAAGCCACCCTCCAGCTTGTCGCCGACGAGACGCGCTTCGAGACCTTCGGCGAATTCGACTGGCACGGGACCTATGCCCGCGGGCGCGAGACCGCCGGCGAACGGGCGCGGCTCGAGCAGGAGCCCCTGATGGCCAGGGAGGGCGACTATCCCAACGGCCTCCTGCTCCTGCGCAGCGGCTTTGCCCGCGTGAGCCACGTCTACAACCATGGCGAACGGACCGACACGTACCTCGCCAAGGGGGAAGCCTTCGGCCTGCCGGAAATCGCGACCGGCTGGCACAGCCACCAGCACGTCCCGCTGCGCCGCAGCCTGCGGGCGCTCGGCTACGTGGACGTGCTCTTCATTCCCACCGCCGTGCTCGAGCAGCACGTGCTGCCCCGGCTCACCCCCGCGCAACTGGCGGAGCTGACCCTGCCGCCCGCGCCGGCGGTCGAAGTTTCCGCTGTCGCCAAGACGGAACGCGGCGGGGAGAACTTCCTCGAGTTCATCGTCGCCCAGCGCTTCATCAACGGCCGCGCGACCATGCTGATCGACCTCGACCGCTGCACGCGCTGCGACGACTGCGTGAGCGCCTGCGCGGCCACGCACGACAACAATCCCCGTTTCATCCGCCAGGGCCCGGAGGCCAGCGGCGTCATGGTCGCTAGCGCGTGCATGCATTGCGTCGATCCGGTCTGCATGATCGGCTGCCCGACGGGCGCCATCCACCGGGAGGTCGGCGGCGGCGCGGTGGTCATCAATCCCGATACCTGCATCGGCTGCACCGTCTGCGCGCACAGCTGCCCCTACGGCACGATCCAGATGGTGGCGTTGCACGACGAGGCGGGGCTGCCCGTCGTGGCGGAGGAGACCGGCAGCCCGATCCGCCGCGCCACCAAGTGCGATCTCTGCCTCGACCTTCCCGGCGGCCCGGCCTGCGTCCGGGCCTGTCCCCATGACGCGCTGGTCCGGGCCGACATGCGCGATGTCGGCGCGCTGACCGACTGGCTGCACCGATGAAACCCTTCGCCCGCCGCCGCTGGTTGCTTTCGCTCGCCACCCTCGCCCTCGTCCTCGGGTTGGCGGGAGCGTGGCGCCTCGGCGCCATCGGCCTGCGGCCGGTCGCGATGTATACCGGCTGGCTGCTGGTGGCGCTCGTGCTGGGGCTCGCCTTTTTCAACGCGCGGAAAAAACTGCCGTTCCTCCCGCTGCTGGATGCGAACACCTGGATGCAGGTGCACATTTATGCGGGGTGGATCGCCCTGCTCGTCTTCCTGCTGCACACCGGCATCCGCTGGCCGGACGGACGCCTCGAGTCGCTGCTCGCCCTCGCGTTCTACGGCGTGGCCGTCAGCGGCGTCTTCGGCCTCTGGCTCAGCCGGTGGCTGCCGCCCCGGCTGGCCCGCTCGGGCGAAAGCCTCGTCTACGAGCGCATCCCGGCGCTCCGGCACCGGCTGCGGGCGGAAGCGGAGGAGCTGGTGCGGAAAGCCGAGGTCGAGACGCAATCCACCACCCTCGGTGATTTCCACCTGAATTTCCTCGGCGGATATTTTGCGCGCCGGCCGGGCCTGCTCTCGCCCCTCACGGGCGACGACCGGGCCCACCATGTGGTCAGCCGCGAGCTGACGGCGCTGCGCCGTTTCCTGAACGACCGCGAGGCCGCCTTCGCCAACCAACTCGCCGAGCTGGTCGAGGCCAAGCGCAACCTCGACTTCCAGCTGGCCGGCCAGCGCCTGCTCAAGGTCTGGCTTTTTGTGCACGTGCCGGTGACCTACGCGCTGCTCGTGCTGACCGCCGCCCACGTGTGGCTCGTCCTGAATTTTACCCACCGGCTCTGAACCCCGCCCATGCGCCGTCTCCTCCAGAGCATCATCCACAACCGCAAGACCTACGACCGCCCGCAGGACGAGTGGACCTGCGGCCGCGCGGCGGAGGGCTGTCCCTGCGTTTTCGGTCCCGGGGCCAAGGGCGAGTGCCGGGCGACCGGCCAGTGCCTGCCGGCGAAACAGGGTGACCGCTGGGTTTGCACGCGGCTCATTTCCCTCGGGGCGGCCTGCGCGCCGGGTCCGATGCCGGACGGCACCTGCGGGTGTCCCGTGCCGCCCTGCCGGCCGGTGCGCAGCCTGCGGAGCCAGCGCGGCCGGCTGAGCTGGCTCGCCGCGTGCGCCGCGCTGGGCGTGGTGCTCCTCGCCCTGTGGGGTCTTGGCGGATCGGACTGGACCAATCCCGGCCCGCTCACCGCGCAGCACGCCACCTCGGCGCAGCGCTGCGCGGACTGCCATGTCGAGCCGGTGACCGTCGCGGTCACCGCCGCGGCGACAGCGGCCCGGCGGGAGGCGCACGACGTCCTCTGCCTCAAGTGCCATGACCTCGGCCCGCACAGCCGCTCGCCCCACGGCCTGGACACCGCGATCCTCGCGCGGACGAGTGCCCGGACAAAGTCCAACACCGCGAAAGTCCCCCTG
>JAYTUA010000013.1:0-12133 GCA_043745015.1 Opitutaceae bacterium
AAGGTGTTTGCCGAGCTCGCCAACGGGGAGAAACATCTCGCCTTCGCGCAGCGCTTCACCCCGCGCATCATCGCCGGAGCGGATGCCGCCCTGCCCCGCCTCTCGCGCCTGACTTTTGCCCGCGCGGTCTGGGCCCTGCGTCAATCAGCCCAGCGCCACGGCCTGCCCGTCGGCGACTGGTCCGCGGTGAAACCCGCGCTGGGCACCGCTTGGTCCGCCTACGCCGCCGAGGCCCCGGCCAAGGCCGGCCGCGCCCGGCTCGCCCCGGATATTTCCGCCGTGAAGGATGCGGCGAGTCCGCTGCGCATTCTCGTCGTCACCCACAACCTCAATTTCGAAGGCGCACCCTGGTTCATCTTCGAGCTGGCGCGACATCTCGCGCAGCAACCCGGCGCCACGGTACGCGTGGTCTCGCCGCTGGACGGACCCATGCGCGAGGTCTTTGTCCAGGCCGGCCTGCCGGTGGACGTGATTGACGTCGGCCCGGCGCTGCGCGCCAAGTCGCCCGGGGATTTTCAGACCGCCCTGGCCTCAGCCACCGCCTCGCTCCCGTGGAGCACCACCGACCTCGTGATCGCGAACACCATGGTCTCGTTCTGGGCGGTCCAGGCGGCAAAGCAGGCGGGCAAGCCTTCGCTGCTCTACGTGCATGAGAGCGCCGCCATCCGGCGCTTCTTCGAGCCGCTGCTCGCCCCGGCGCTGTTCCCCCTGGTCGAGGAGGCCTTCCGCCTCGCGACACGCGTGGTGTTCACCGCCGATTCCTCCCGGCGGGTCTTCGACTATCTCGGCGACCGCGGAAACTTCGCCCTCCTGCCGAGCTGGGTGGATGCCGGCCGCATCGACACTTTTGCCGCCGCGCACCAACCGGCCGACCTGCGGCGCAAACACGGGCTCGACCCCGACGCCGTCCTGGTGGTGAACATCGGTTCGGTGTGCGACCGCAAGGGCCAGCATGTCTTCATCCAGGCGATCGACCTGCTGAAATCCGAACTTCACTTCACCTATCCCGGACGGAAAATCCACTTCCTCATGGTGGGGGCCCGGCCCGGCCTGTTTCTCAAGACCCTCCAGGAGGAGATCGCCCGTCTCGGGCTGGCCGAAATCGCGTTCTTCGTCCCGGAAACGGGCGAGATTTTTGATTTCTACCAGCTGGCGGATGTCTTCGTCTGCACGAGCTTCGAGGAATCCTTCCCGCGCGTGCTGCTCGAGTCCGCCGCTTTCAGCCGGCTCATCGTCTCGACCAACGTCAACGGCATCGCGGAGATGATCGAGCCCGACGAAGCCTGGCTGACGCCGCCCGGCGACCGTTACCGGCTGGCGGAGGCGATCAAACTGGCCCTGGCGGCGCATTTTGCCGGCGACCGCCGCCGCCCCGAAAAGGCCCGCGCCTCAATCCTGAAAAAATACCACGAGGCCGCCTCGCTGCCCCGGCACACCCGGCTGGCCCGGGCCGCGGCTGAACTGCGCGCCTGAAGATGCAAGAGTCCGCCTCGTGTTTTTCGAATCTCGAATGGCCGGCCCCGGGCGCGCATCTCGCCGGACCCGTTGTCTGGCTGCGGGGCTGGGTGGTCGGCAAACCCGGTCAGGACTGCCTTGACCTGCGGGTGCAACACGGCGGCCAGACCCACCTCGGGGTGCTCGGCCTGCCCCGCACCGACCTCGCAGCCCATTTCAAATCCGCCCGGTCGTGGCTGCCCGCCGAGTTCATCCTCGGCGTGCCGGTGGCCGACGGCCCGGTGACGCTTACGCTCGAGGTGATGGACGCCCACGGCGGCTGGCACGACCTGCCGTCCATTTCGCTCACCGTCGCACCGGATGGCACCCCGCCGCCCCGCATCGAGGGCCGGTTGGAAACCCACGCCGCCGGCACCTGGACCGTGCGCGATGCGCATCACCCGTTCCACGGCCACCTCGACGATCCCGGCCCCACCCCGGTTATCTCCCACGGCCGGGCGCCGGTGTTCGGCTGGCTGCTCGACGAGACGAGGCCGCTCGCCGCAGTTCTCGCGACGACCGATACGCTGGTCTTCAATCACCTCGATCACAGCCTGTCCGACGAGGCCCTCGCGGTGAAAGTGCCGCAACACGCCGGCGCGCGCCACGCCCGACTGCGCGGAGCGGTGGATTTTCCCGCCACCCTCATCTCGCCCGCCTGCCTGCGGGTCTACGCCGTGTCACCCGACGGCTCGGTGCATTTGTGCTTTGCGCAACGACTCAAACCCGCGCCCGGCACCCCGCGCCCGGCACCCGGCGCCGCGAATTATCCCGCGATAAACATCCAGCCACTGGCCGCCCTGCCCTCGGGTCGGCCCCGGCGCCTGCTGCTGGTGATCCGCAGCCTGCTGCCCAACGACGCCACGTTGCGCGCCCTTGACCTGGCGCGACACCTGATTTCCTCCCACCGCTGGGCGGCCCGGGTCGTCAGCGCGGAGGATGGTCCGCTGCGTGCGGATTTCGAACAGGCCGGAGCCGAATCCCTCGTGGTGAACCCCGGCCCGCTGTTCGCCGCGGGCGATGCCGCCGCGATGGAACGCGCGCTGCACGATCTCCAACGGCAGATTCTCTGGTCGCACCTCGACGCCGTCGCCGTGTTTGATCCCGTCTGCGGCTGGGCCATCACCTTCGCGCAACGGCAAAAGATTCCCGTGCTGTTCGACTGCAGCACCGGCGAGCCGATGGAGCCCGACGCCACCGCGATCCCCGCCGTGCAAACCCTGCTGCGCGAAAGCTGGCGCGCGGCCACCGCCGTGTGCTTTGCCTCCGCGACCGCAGCACGGGCGCAACACACCCAGCTCGGCTCTTGCCCCGCCGCGATCATTGCGCACTGGCATACGCCCAACTTGGCCACGGCCGCTGCCGGCGGCGGAGCCCGCATCGCCCTCGCCCCGTTGCGCGCGGCCGACTGGCTGGTCCGACACCACCCCGCCACGGCCACCCGCTGGCAATTCCGTCAGGGCCCGGCCGGCCAGATCGCTCACGAGGGCCTCGTTCGACAGGACGACGCCTTCAACTCCGCCGCTTTGTCGCATCCGGCCGACTGGTCGGTGGACGGTCTCGCCCTCTGCCTCGGGCCGTTGTTCGGCCGCGGACCGCTTCGTCCCGCGATTGATGCCGCCGCCGCCGGGATTCCGGTCGTGGCGCCCAGGCTCGCGCTGACCGAGGAAATTTTCCGCGGCACCCGCGTTCCGCTCGTGGATGAAGCCAACCCGCTCGCCCTCGCCCATGCGCTGCTGGCTTGGGAGGCCGACCCCTCATCCGCGCAACGCGAGGCCACTGCCCTGGCCCCGTCGTTCCGCGCGCGGTACGACCCCGCGCGCCTCCTCCCCGAGTGGGAACACCTGCTGGCCTCCCTCGTCGCCCGGGGCGGCTAACGGCTTGCGCCGCAGCGCGGGCTCTGCCTTGGTTCAATGACTGCCGCGTGAACGAAAACGACTCCTATATCTTTGACGTCGAGCTGCCCACCGCGTGGGTATTTTCCGGCGAACCGACGTGGATCAGCGGCTGGTTTCTGTCCAAGACCGGGGCCAGCTTCAGCGACATCCGCGCCCTCATCGGCGGCGTGCCCCACCTCGGCATCTTGGGTCTACCCCGGCCGGAGCTGGAGCAAAAGCACCGCGGCTCGACCGGCCTGCCCCACGCGGGATTTTCGCTGCGCGTGACCCCGCCGCTGGGCGCCACGGAACTGCGGCTGGAACTGCTCGATGCCGGCGGACGCTGGGTCGAGATCTGGCGCACCCCGATCCAGGTCAGCCAAGGCCCCCGGCCCGGCGGGCAGATCAACCCGGGCGTCGTGCCCGATCAGTTGCGCAAGCTCCTGCCGGCCCGTCGCGCCGATGCAGCGGCGGATCTCCGCCCCCTCGCGCAACAGCTCGCCCGCGAATCGTCGGTCGTGCCGCTGGAAACCCTGCCCAACCCGCCCTTCTTCGGTGCGCTCGAGAAACCGCTCCTCACCGGCGGCTCGCAGTTTGGCAAACTCAACGTCGAGGGCTGGATCATTCACCAGGAGCAGCGCATTCGCCGGCTGGTCGCCTCGACACATCCGCTCGTGGAAAATGAAATGGACTACGGCAACCGCGAACGCGCCGAGGCCGGGCAGATGTTTCCCGATCATCCCTACGCGGCCCGCTCGCAATACTTCGGCATGGTCGACATCGACGAGCGGGCCGGCGATCCCGTCTGCCTGAAAATCTTCGCCGACCTCGAGGACGGCTCGCGGCACCTCGTGTTCGTCCGGCGTTTCTACCAGCGCGGCTGTGTCCAGATGGAACGGCCGCTGCCGGAGTTCAGCCGGATGACTTTTGCGGAGGTCGCCCTAGCCTTCGCCCGCGCCTGCCGGACCGAGGGCGTGCGCCTTGGTTCACTCACGGAATACTGGCGGCAGTGCCGCGAGTCCTATCGGTTGTTCAAGCTCTTCGCCCCGACCTCGCTCGCCCACTTGCAAACGGGAATGGATGATCCCTACGGAAAGTGGCAGGACGCCCACGCGCTCACTCCCCGGCGGCGGCAGTTGCTCGAGGCCGTGGCGCAAAAACTGGACGCGACCGGGCCGCGCTTTCTTTTGCTGATCGATGCGCGTGACTGCACCCCGGCCCAATTGGGCGAACTGGCCGGCTCACTCCTCGCCCAGATTTATCCCCACTGGCAGGCCTGGTTCATCGGCGCGGCTGCGCCGGGCAACGACGAGCGGTGGAAAACCCAAACGGTCGCCGACCCGGCAGATTTCAGCCGGGCCGTAAACGCCGCGTTGCAGGCGGCCAAGGGCACGCATGCGGCCCTGCTGCCCGGACACTCCCGCCTGAGTCCCGATGCGCTGGTAGAAATTGCCGAGGCGTTCGCCCTGAAGCCGGCCTTGGAGCTGGTCTACACCGACGAGGACCAGCTGGACGGGGCCGGCCGGCGCGACCAGCCGGTGTTCAAACCCGACTGGAGTCCGGCGCTCGCCGACTCGGGCCTGTTCCCCGGCCAGCTCAGTGTCATTCGCCGCGACCGCCTGATTGAGCTCGGTTCATTTCGCCCCGATTTCGACCGCGTGCCGTGGTTCGATGTCCTCCTGCGTCTGGGCGACCGGTTGCGCCCGGAGCAGGTCGCGCACGTCCCGCTCGTCCTGCACCACGCCCAGGCCGGCCCGGATAAACTTCCGCTGAGCGATCCGTCGTATGAACAGGCGCGCCGGGCGCTGGCCGAGGCCGTGCAACGCCGGGGGCGCAACACCGCGCCCTTTCTACCGGAGGCCGGCCATCACCGGCAGATCCGCTACCACCAGTTCCGCGCCGAGCCGGGCATCCTCGCCCGGCTGCCCGTCACCATTGTCATTCCCACGCGCGACCGGCTGCACCTGTTGCAGGAATGCGTCGAGCTGCTGGAGGAAACAGTGGACTGGCGCCACGCCAAGCTCGTCATCGTGGACGACCACTCGCGCGACGCCGACGCCGGGCGTTACCTCGACGCCATCACGCAGCGCCCCGACCTCCGCTGCACGGTGGTGCGACCGGCTGATCGCAGCGCGCCGTTCAACTACTCGCATCTGGTCAACCTCGCCCTGCCGCACCTCGACACGCCCCTGGTGCTGCACCTGAACAACGACGTGAACGCCCTCGAGCCCGGCTGGCTGGAGGAGATGGCCTCGTGGTTCCAGCAGCCCGATGTCGGCGTCGTCGGGGCCAGGCTCGTCTATCCCGACAAGACGCTCAATCACACCGGCATCATCATCGGGCCGCACGGCGGGCTGGCCGACACGCCCTTCGCCAAGGTCGCGCCCGCCGACGCGCCGCTCGAGTGGCACGCCGCCGCCCGCGAGGTCTCGGCCGTGACCGGCGCCTGCCTGATGACCCGCACCGACCTCTACCGCCAGCTTGGCGGCTTCGACGAAAAGGACTTCGGTGTCGCCTACAACGACGTGGACTACTGCCTGCGCGTGCGCACGACGGGCCATCGGGTGATCTATACGCCACAGGCGCAGCTCATGCACTGGGGCAGCGCGACGCGCGGCGTCACGTTTGACGACGCCGAGCACATCGCGTTCGTGCGACGTTATCCGGCATTCAAGGATCCCTATGTCAGCGGGCACCTCAGCCTCGCCGGCAACCAACTGCGCTGCACCGCATCGGCCCCGGGCCGGAATTCGCGCGCGGGCCAGCTCCGGCTGCTGCTGCTCACGCATAATCTCAACCTTGAGGGCGCCCCGCTCTTCCTCCTCGAGTACGCCACGTGGATGACGCGCGAGGCAGGCTTCAAGCTGGAAGTGCTGGCCGCGCAGGACGGTCCGCTCCGCGGGGCCTTTGAAGCGCTCGGCGCGCACATCACGGTGATGGATGCGGCCCCGCTCTACAGTTCGCCCGACGAGGAGACCTTTCACCAGCGCCTCGGCGATCTGTCGCAAAAGCTGGATTGGGACCACCTCGACCTCGTCGTCTGCAACACGCTCGTGAGTTTCTGGGGCGTCCCTCTCGCCGCCCGGGCCGGCAAGCCCTCGCTCTTCTACATCCACGAGAGCTCGACCATCTTCCGCTTCTTCGAGCAGAAGCTGGAACTCGGTCTGCACCGGCTCGTCGGGCAGGCCTTCCAGGACACCACCCGCGCCCTCTTCCTGTGCCCGGCCACCCGGGCCTACTACGAAGACCACAACACCCGCGGAAATTTCCGCCTCGTGCCGAGCTGGATCAAGCTCGACGACATCGAGGCCTTCCGGGTGAGCCACTCCCGGGCGGCGATGCGCCACAAGCACGGGTTCGCCGACGACGAGACCGTGATCGCCAACATCGGCACGGTCTGCGAACGCAAGGGCCAGCACATCTTCCTCCGCGCCATCGAGCACTTCAACCGGCAGGGTCACCGGGGCAAATTCCGGTTCGTCATGGTCGGCGCGCGGCCGGGCATCTACCTCGACCTGCTGCAGCGCGACCTCGCCCGGCTCGGCCTGCCGAATGTCACACTCGTGCCCGAGACCCGCGAGGTGTTCGACTTCTTCGTCGCGGCCGACCAGTTCGTCTGCACGAGCTACGAGGAATCCTTCCCGCGCGTGGTGATGGAGGCGATGGCCTTCCGCACGCCGATCGTCACGACCGATGTACATGGCATCGTGGAGATGATCGGCCAGCGCCAGCAGGGCTACCTCGTGCCGCCCGGCGATCATCTCGCGTTGTCCAGGATGATGTGGACCTGCCTCGCCAAGGAACGCAGTGGCAAATCCCTCGCCCCCACCGCCTACTCCAAGGCCCTGCGTTTCTACGATCACCGCCAGGTGCTGCCCGGCCACGTAGACCTCGCCCGCGAGGCCTGGCTCGAGCACGGCTAGGCGCGGTTGCACTCCGGTGCCGGTCAGATGGATTCTTGCCAACCGGGCCGGAATCAGCGCACTTTGCGCGCTCCCTTCATGCCCCAAAGTGTCCTGCGTTTTCGTCGCCTGGGTTTTGCCCTCCTCCTGCTGGTGGGCGCGCTGCTGCTGCATTGGCCTTCACTCCACCGGCAGATCTGGAATCTCGATGAAGGTTCCACCATCACGATGGCGCAGCAGGTGCTCGCCGGCCAGATACCGTATCGCGAAGCCGCGGATAACCGCCCCCCCCTCGTACCCTACGCCAAGGCGCTGATCCTCGCGGTGGCGGGCGATTGGAACACCCAGGCCGTGCACGGGGCGGTCGCGTTGATGCTGGGCCTGACCGCCATTTTCCTCTGGCTGATTGCGCGCCGCGCCGGCCAGGAACCGGCCGGGGTGATCGCCGCCGTCATCTTTACCTGGCTCAGTGTCGGCTACCTGCCCGCCATCGATGCCCTGACGGCCCACACGGGCTGGTTCGTGATTTTCTTTTCGAGCCTGGGCTTCTGGCTCTTCAGCGAATCCCTGCACCGGAATTCCGCGTGGCTGGCGGTGGGCTCCGGCGTGGCCTTTGGCCTTTCCGGTCTCGCCAAGCAGCCCGGCCTGCTCGATTTCGGCGTCTGCCTCGTCATCGTGTTGCTCCTGGCCGGATTCGATCCCGGGCCACGCGCGCGACTCGGCCGGCTGGGCCTCGCGCTCCTCCTCGGCCTGGCCCTGCCGCTGCTTGCCACCGTGATCTATTTTCAGCAACGCGGGGCGCTGGCTGACCTGGTTTTCTACACCTGGACTTACAACACGAAGTATTACGTGCCCGAGGTGCCGCTGGGCGAACGCCTGCTGGCGATCCGGATTCCCTTCATCCTTCTGCTCACGCGCCTGCCGGTGATTTTGCTCCTGGCCTTGGTCGCGGCGGCCGGATTGCTGGGGCAGGCCTTCGGCAGCCTGCGGCGCAAAGCGGCGGGCCCGGCCATGCTCTCCTGGCTGATCCTGGGCTGGTCGGCCGCCGGGTTGCTGTCGACGATGCTCAGCGGTCGGGATTTCAGTCACTACTCGATCCAGGTCATCCCGGGAATCAGCCTGGCCTGCGGCTGGCTGTTGGCGCGCGCCCGCGAAAAATCCTGGCAGTGGCGCGACGCCGGCCAGACGGGGCGCTGGCGGATCAGCCAGATTATCGCCGTCTTCGCCCTCGCCAGTGTCGCGGTGCCCACCTTGGTCTGGCTGCACCGGCTCGACACCAACGACGGCGCCAGTGCCGAGATCGGCCGGCTGGTGCAGGCGCGCACGAAACCCGCGGACAGGATTTTTGTCTGGGGCTACCTGCCGGAAATGCACGTCTATGCCCGGCGACTGCCCAGCACCCGCTACTTCTACACCAACTGGGTGACGGGCGAAATTCCCTGGACCAACCTCGACTACCTGAAGGACACGGCCTACGCCATCATTCCCGGGGCGCCGGAAAAAATGCGGAGTGATTTCGACCGGCACCCGCCTAGGGTGATTGTGGATACGGGCACGGCCCGGGGTTATGCGAAATATCCGCTGAAGGCGCAGGCCTGGCTCTGGCCCATCATCGAGCGGGAGTTTGCCGAGGTGGAGCCTGATTCCACCCATCCGCACGGTTTTCATGTTTACCGGCGGATTGCCGATGCGCCCTACGGCGCCCGCTTCCCGGCCGATTTGCCGGTGGACCCCGCCGTGCAAGTGGTGGTCAGCGCGCAAACCCGCCCGGAAACCATCCCGATCAAAGTCACCTATCCGGCCGGCACGACCATGATTGAGCTCTATAAGGACGATGAGCTTTACCGGCGGATTGATTGTCCACCTGACCAACCGGGCACAGTGGTGTTTTTTGCGCTCGGCCTGGACCTGCCGGAAGGTGAACGCCGGCTGCAGGCCCGCACGCGCGGCCAGCGCAATCTGGCGAGTCAGCCGCTCACCTTCCTGGTCGACTCCGCCTTGCCCCCGCCGCCGGCCGGGCCGCCGTTGGAATTCAAACAGCAAGCCATCGCGCCGCTGGAAGCCACCAATCTCTACGGACCGATGCAGCGCCTGCCGGGCTCGAACCTGTGGGACGCCCAGACCCCGGCCAAGCTGGTTTATGAACGACCCCCGGACCTTTATGCCCTGGAACTCGAGTTCGGGATAGCCGACATCGTCTATCAGCAGCCGGAAAAATGGAAATCGGACGGCGCCGAGGTGGTGGTGCAATTTGCGAGCGAGTCGGGCCAACTGCACACGCTCTACCGCCGCAACCTTAACCCGCAGGCCACGGGCGGCGACCGGGGATTGCAAAAAGAGCGGGTGTTCCTGCCCTTCAATGAGGCCGGCCGGATCATATTGTGGATCACGCCCGGGGCCCTGAGCGACGCTTCCAGTGACCTCGCTTATTGGCAGGCCATCCGGGGGGTCGGGGCCCCGGGCCCGATTTTCTTTCGTGACCAGCAGATCGCCGCGACCCACGTGGAGACGCCCTACCGCCTGGAGCCCCTGTATCTTGACGGTAACAACGTGGTCCTGGTGCACGCTCCCTCGCAACTTGATTTTCCCCTGCAAAAAGGCATGCACCGGCTGACCGGCGTCCTGGGTCTGCATCCCAATGCCTGGACGGGACCGAAACAATCCGCCGGAACGGTTTTTGAATTCTGGCACGTGCCTCCGTCCGGCCCGCCCCGGCTGTTGCAGCAAGTTCCCTGCGACCCGGCCCACAATCCCGCCCAACGCGGGCCCCAGCCGTTTTCGGTGAACCTGCCCTATCCCACCGAAGGATTGCTCCGCCTGGTCACCCGCCCGGCCCACCCCCAGGACAATGCCTTCAACCACACTTACTGGGGGGCTCTCACCGCCGAGGAATTCAGTGCAACCATTCAGGCTGCAGACGGGCCGCTGCGCTCCACCCAGGCCGAGACCACTTACGGCTTCGCTGATCTTGATGAAGCGAACCGGCCGGTGCTCTTCGCCCATGCGCCCTCGCGGCTGGCGTTTCCCTTGCCCAGGGGCGGACCGCGGTTGTCCGGAGAAATCGGCCTGCTCGCCAAATCCGCCCTCGGCCCTGATGCCACGGATGGCGGGCTGTTTGTCGTTGAGGTGGAGGATGCCGCCGGCCGCCGGACCATCGTCTGGCAACGCGAGCTCAACCCCCGGGATGTCCCGGCCGACCGGGGCTTCATCCCCTTTAGCGTGAAGCTGCCGCCCCTCGCCTCCGGCCAGCTGATTCTGCGCACGGAAGCCCGGTCCGGCCAGCGTCTGGTCCGGGCCTGGACTTACTGGCATGCTTTGCGGTTGGAGCCCTGAACTGAACGACCTCGCGGAGTGGCGGTTTTGTCCGATCCGCCGGTCAATAGTTTTATGCCGGCAATGAGCGGAGCTCCCTCCCTGTCCCCGGAGCCGTCAACGACTCCCGCGTTTGCTGCTGACACCGCCCGGAAAACGCTGTTTTACCGCGACACCTTATGATGCGCCAGTTCGTGAGCAAAAACCCACTGACCACCGCCTTTTTCTGCGCTGCCCTCATGGCGCTGGTGTTCGCGTTCTACACCAATCGGGTCTGGGAGGATTACTACATCACCTTCCGTTCCAGCAAGAATCTGGCCACGGGCCACGGGCTGGTCTACAATCACGGTGACCGGCTGCACACCTTCACCTCCCCGCTGGGGGTGCTGCTGCCCGCGGCATCCTGTGCGCTGACCGGCAACCATTCCGATCCGGCCGCGCTCTGGGTTTTCCGCCTGATGTGCATGGCCGCGCTGGGTGGCGCGGCCGCCCTGCTGGTCGGCCTGACGCGCCGGCTGGGGTATCCCGGCATGGCCGCGGTGTTTCTCACCGCCCTGTTGTGCACCGATGCCAAATCACTCGATTTCACCATCAATGGCATGGAGACGGCGTTCATGCTGCTGTTTCTCGTCTACGCTCTTTGGAGTCATTTGACTCCCGGGCCGCGCCAGTGGCTGCACCTCGGCGGGGCTTGGGCGGGACTGATGTGGACCCGGCCCGACAGCTTCATCTATATCAGCCTGATCGCGGCAGGATTTTGGATTTTCAACCAAGCTGACCGCACCGGAGGCAAACGCGGCCAGCAACTGGGCCTGTTCCTCAAGGCCGGCCTGCTGACCACCGCACTCTACGGACCCTGGCTCCTCTGGGCCTGGTGGTACTATGGCTCACCCATCCCGCACACCATTGTGGCCAAGGGCGCCATCAGCGGGGGAGCCGGAGCCTTGGACCGCTTCTTGCATGGCATCTGGCAATTGCCGTGGATGATTTGGCAGGGGAAAACCTCCGCGGAAGGCGCCTTCCTGCCCGTCTACTATATGTTTCCCACCTGGCCCGTCTGGATGGTGCCGTTCGGCCGCATGCTTGCCACCCTCAGTTGTCTTCTCTGGCTCCTGCCGAAGGTGCGGCTCGAGTCCCGCGTCGCCTCCCTCGCCTATTATGTCGCGGTTTCCTACCTGTCGTTCGTCCCCTACTTTCCCTTCCCCTGGTATTTTCCCCCGACCACGTTGCTGGCCTATTTTGCCCTGGCCGGGGTTTTCGCCCAGCTCTGGCAATCAGGCCGGTGGTCGCGCACCTTCGCCGGCACCGGGGCCGGCCTCATGCTGACCGGAGCGCTGCTGCTCTCCTGGGGCGCGGCGCGCCAGGCCCGCGCCCAGCAAATCTACATTGAGGATGGCAACCGCCGGGTGATTGGGGAATGGCTGAAAGCCAATGCGCAGCCCGGTGACTCCGTCTTCATGGAGCCGCTGGGGTATATTGGATATTTTTCCGGGCTGAAAACCTACGATTGGCCGGGCATGTCAGCCCGCGAGGTCCCGGCCGCCAGCC
>JAYTUA010000014.1:0-12124 GCA_043745015.1 Opitutaceae bacterium
TCGACCGTGGCATTGGCCTCGGCCAGCTGGGCCTGCGCCTTGGCCAGCCGGGCCAGCGCCTCGTCATGGTCGCGCTTGAGATTGGTCAGCTCGTTCTCCATCCGCTGGAGCCGGTTCCGGGCCTCATCCAGTGAACGCTGGGCGTTCTTCTCCTCGGTATGCAGGGCGGCGGCGTGCTGGGAGGAACTCAGCACTTCCTTGCGCCGCTGCTCCAGGGTTTGCTCAGCCTCAGTGAGCACGGTGTTGAGCTGGTCGATCAGGGCGCGCTGTTCGTCGTGGGCCTTGGACTCGGTCACCACCGCCTTGCCCGTCTCGCGCAGGTCAACTTCCCGCTGCACGATGCTGTTGGCGGGCTTCTTGTGGTGGCCGCCGAAGATGAGGCCGCGCCGGTCCACGAGTTCACCCTTGGCGGTCGCGACCATGAGAAAGCTGAAGGTCGGGTTCGCCTGCCAGAAATCAAGAAACGCCCCGAGGTCGTCCGCCAGATAACACGCACTGAGCACCGAGGCCGCCGGGTGCGACGGCTCAAGATTCGCGACGGCATCAATCGCCGGCCGCAGACCTGCCGGCAAACTGCTCACTGCTGACTGCTCACCGCTCACACCTGCCACCTGCAGGCACACGCTCCCGATCTGGTCGGCTTCCAGCTGTTTTAGAATCTTCTGCGCCGTGCCGAGGTCGGCGACACTGATGGCTTCCACCGAGGCGCCGAGCAGCGCCTCCAGCGCCTTGGCGTATTCGGCCTTCACCTCAAGCCCCTGGGTGATCGGGGTGAATTTCTGCTCGCCCACCGTGGCAGCGAGCCGGCCCGACAGCAGCGCCTTCGCCCCTTCGCCGAAGCCTTCCCACTTCTCCTGCAATTGCTGGAGCAGCTTCAGGCGCGCGGTCTTCTGGGCGAGGCTGCGGTCGATCTCCTGCAGTTTACGCTGGGCGTCGCGGAATTTCTGGGTGGCCTCCTGCAGGGCGGTCTGGGCTGCCTGGGCGTCGTTGGTGGCGTGGCTCTGGGCGGTGCGGGCTTCCTGCACCTTCTGGCTGGCCTCGGCGAGGGCCGAGGCGGCGGTCTCGACCGCGGCGCGCAGCTGGGCCAGTTCCTGTGAAAGCTGGTCGAACTTGTGCTGGCTGGTGCGGGCATCGACCTCGAGGCCGGAACTGTCGGTCCGCAACCGCGCGACCGTGCTCTCCGCCTGCAACAGTTGAAATTTCTCCTGGCTGAGCTGCTGCTCGGCCTTGGTCAGCTCGCCCTCAATGACCGCCAGTTCGCGATTCCGGTCCTGGAAAACCGCGTCGGAGCTGCCCAGCAGGCTGAGCTGCATCTGCTTGTCCTGCGAGCCGGTGTCCACCTGCGAAGCCAGCTCCTTCAGCTGCATTTCGAGTTCCCGCTGATTATCCTTCCCCGCGTCGAGCCGCTCGACGATGCCGGTGCGCTTGACCTGGGCGAGGCCCGCCTGGTTCTCGGCCGCTTCCTTCTCCGACCGCAAGTCAAAGACCGCCTGCTGGGCGTCCTGCACCCGTTGGTTGAGCGAGCCGCGTTCGGCCTTGTGCGCGTTGAGTCCTTGGGATTTCCCCTCCAGCGTGGCGCGGCGGGTGTCGGCGGCGGCGCGGAGGCCGCTCACCCGGCCCTCGAGCTCGGTGAGCGCGGTGCTGAGTCCGCGCCACTGGAAATTGCCCTGGGCCAGGGCCAGCTGGCGCAGGCGGAAACTGAGCCGCTTGTAGCGCATGGCCTTCGCCGCCTGCCGCTTCAACGAGCCGATTTGCCGGGCCACCTCGGTAATGACGTCGGACACGCGCGCGAGGTTCTGCTCGGTGAGCGCCAGCTTGTTCAGCGCCTCCCGGCGCTGGCTCTTGTATTTGGTGATGCCGGCGGCCTCCTCGAACACCACGCGCCGCTCCTCGGGTTTCGAGGACAGGATCTGGTCGATCTGGCCCTGCGCCATGATCGAGTAGCTCGTCCGGCCCACGCCGGTGTCCATGAACAACTTGTTGATGTCCTTCAGCCGGCAGGGCTGGCCGTTGAAATAGTATTCACCCAGCCCGTCGCGGCCGACGCGGCGCATGATCTCGATCTCGTGGAAATCACTGCCGAGCTGCTGTTCGCATTCGGTGAGGAGCAGCGCCACCTCGGAAAACTGGGCGGACTTGCGCGTATCGGCGCCCTCGAAAATCACGTCCTGCATCTTGCCACCGCGCAGGGCCTTGGCGCTCTGCTCGCCCAGCACCCAGCGGATGGCGTCGGCGATGTTGCTCTTGCCGCAGCCGTTGGGGCCGACAATGGCCGTCACACCAGGCTGGAAACTGAGGGTGGTGTTGTCCGCGAAACTTTTGAAACCGTGAAGCTTGAGCGCCTTGAGATACATTATGGCTTAAAGCGAAGAATTGAGGGACGGCCGATAGCCGGCGCAATGGAAAAAAGGGCCATGTACCCTCTGAAAATTATCCCATCAGGGTGATTTTAGACTCGTCAATCCCGAACACCCTGCTGCAGCACCCGTCACTTATGGTCCCACGGCAGCTTCACCTGCAGCTTGGGGAATTTCCAGATGCGGACCTCCTGAAACATCTTGCCGGGATTCAGGATGCCGCGGGGATCAAGGGCCTTCTTGACCGCCTGCATGGCCTTCACCTGGGCCGGATTGTGCTGGAGCCTTAGAAACGGCGTCTTGGCGAGGCCGATGCCGTGCTCGCCCGAGATGGCCCCGCCCAGTCCGACGACTGTTTCCATCAGGCTCTGCACTGCCGCCTCGGCGGCGCGGGTCTCCACCGGGTTGTCCCGGTGATACATGATGTTGACGTGCAGGTTGCCGTCGGCGAGGTGCCCGAAGGTCGGGATCGGCAGACCCGATTTCTTCTTCAGCCGGGTGAGGTAACGGGCGAACTTTTCGTAATGCTTCATCGGGACGACGATGTCCTCGTTGAGCTTGGCGTCGCCCAGCTCGAACATCGCCCCCGAGCACTTGCGGCGCACGGCCCACAATTCCTCCACCTCGGTCCGGCTGCGCGCTTCCTGGTACGCCAGTGCCTGCGCCTGCGCCCAGGCCAGCACCTCCCGCTTCACGTCGTCCACCTCGGCGAGCGAACCCGCCAGTTCCAGCAGAAGCACCGGCCGCCCCGCCTGGCCCGGAAACACCGTCTGGCCCGTGGCCCGTTCGGCGCAAAGTACGCTTTCGCGGTCAAGAAATTCGCAGATGGCCGGCTGCACGCGCGCCCGGAACAGGACCTTGGCCGACTTGAGCGCCGCGGTCTCATCGACAAACGAGGTCAGCAGCGTCCAGCGCGCGGCGGGCTGCGGCACGAGCTTGAGCACGGCCCCGGTCACGACCCCCAGCATGCCCTCGCTGCCGATCCACAGGTCACGCAGGTTGAAGCCGGCGGCGTATTTCTTGGTCGCCGTCCCCCACTGCACCAGTTCTCCCGTCGGCAGGAAACCGCGCAGGGCGATGACGAAGTCACGTGTCACGCCATATTTGCCCCCATGCATGCCGCCGGCGTTGCAAGCCACGTTGCCCCCAATGGTGCAAAACTCCTTGGACGACGGATCGGGCGGATAGAACCAGCCCTTGGCGGCCGCCGCGCGCTGGACCTTTGCCGTCGTCGCGCCCGCACCCACGTGCGCCATGCCGGCATCGGCGTCGATCTTCACCTGGTTCAGCTTGAGCATGTCGATCACCCAGCCGCCCCGCACAGGTGCAGCCGAGCCCATGAGTGACGTGCCCCGGCCCCGCACTGTCACCGGCACCCGGTGCTGGTTGGCCAATTTGAGCACCACGCCGATGTCCGACTCCTGACGGGGCGTGATCACCGCGTCCGGCAGGAAGGAAATCTTACTGCTGTCGAACGAGGCCGCCCACCGGCCCTTCGCGGAGGTGTCCACACAGGCGCCCAGGCGGCGCTTAAGGGAGGCAGTGACTTGCGCAGGTGTTTTCATTAGCGAAACAACACCCAACGAAAACTTGGCCCGGAGGGCAATCCCGCATGACAGCATATCCGCAAGTTTCTCTTTGAAAGCCGGGCCCGGCACCGCTTGATTCAGTCTTTCCATGACCCGCATCCTTCTCACCACCACCTCGTTTCAGGACACCCCCGGCGGCCACCACCAGCTGCTGGCTGACACCGGCTGGGAGATCATCCGCGCCCGCGGTCCGCTCAACGAGGCCGACACCCTCGCCCTGGTCGGCGAGATCGACGGCTATATCTGCGGTGACGACCTCATCACCCGCCGGGTCCTCGAGAAAGCCCGTCCGCGTCTGAAGGTCATCAGCAAATACGGCATTGGCGTGGACAAGATCGACGTGAAGTCCTGCACGGAGTTCGGCCTGCCCCTGCTCTTCACCCCGGGCGTCAACCACACCACGGTCGCCGAGCACACTTTCCTGCTGTTGCTGGCCCTCGAGAAGAATCTGTTTTTCCACACCGACTCCACCCGCAGTGGCGGCTGGAAGCGCAAGACCGGCCATGAGCTGCTGGAAAAGACGATCGGGATCATCGGCCTCGGCCGCATCGGCAAGGAGGTCGCCCTCCGCGCCCGGGCCTTCGGCATGAACGTGATCGGCTTCGACGTGTACTGGGACGAGAAATTCGCCGCCGCCCACCAGGTGAAACGCGCCGCCACCCTCGACGAGGTCTACGCCGCCGCCGACTACCTGTCGCTCCACACGAATCTTACGCCCGAGACCCGCGACATGATCAGCGCGAAATCCTTTCCGAAAATGAAGCAGGGCGTGCTCATCCTCAATTGCGCCCGCGGCGAGATCGTCCACACGGATGACATGATCGCGGCGCTGAAATCCGGCCAGGTCGGCGGCTACGGTACGGATGTCCTCGACGAAGAGCCGCCCCGCGCCGATCACCCGTTGCTTAAACTGCCCAATGTCGTCTGCACCCCGCACATTGGCTCACGCACCTACGAAAGCGTCGTCCGCCAGGCCACCGCCGCCGTGAAGAACCTCATCCTCGCCATGCACGGCGAGAAGCCCCTCGCGCAGATCAATCCCGAGGTGCCGGTCAAAAAAGTCGTGTAGGCGCCTGCTTGCAGGCGATCAGCCCCTCTCACTTTCACCCTCACTCTCCCTCCCATGCCCGAGACCTTCCACATCGTTCCCGAGTCGCAGCACAACGCCCTCATTGAAGCCGCCTACCATCACCGCGGCTATGACGCCGATGAGGCCGCCGAGGGCGCCCGCTTCTGCGCCGAGGCTTCCCGCCACGGCATCCGCACGCATAATGGCATCAAGGCCCTCCATCTCGACCATCTCTTCGGTACCGGGGTCAACGGCTGGGTGCCGGGCGCCACGATCGAGGAAATCCCTTCCCGCTTCCCCGCGGTCAAAATTTGGAATGCCAACCGCAAACTGGGCCAGTCCATCGCCTACCGGGCGATGGCCGCGGCGATGAAGCTGGCCGACCAGTATGGCATCGGCACCGTCTCCGTCGACAACGCCACCCATTATCTCTGGGGCGGCGGCTACGTGATGGATGCCGCGAAGAAAGGCTACATCGCCTACACCAATTGCACCGCCTCGCTCGCCGAAGTCGTCCCCTTCGGCGGCAAGTTCCCCACGCTCGGCACCAACCCGCACTCGTGGGGCTTTCCCACCACCGAAGCCGTCGGCTATCCCATCGTGATCGACTGGGCCACGTCGGTCGTCGCCATGGGCCGCGTCCAGCAGTTTGTCCGTGAGGGCAAGTCGCTCCCGCCGGATGCCGCCGTCGACGAAAACGGCGTCATGACCACCGACGCGAAGAAGGCCCGGTACCTGCTGCCCTTCGGCGCGCACAAGGGCTACGGCCTCTCCCTCATCAACGAAATTGTCGGCGGGTTCATCGGCGGCTCGATCCCGACCATCCGCAGCCGCCTGGACCGGGCCCAGGGGGACAAAGGCACCTGCGCTTTCTTCTTCCAGGTCATCCATCCCGACGCGATCAGCGGCGGCGCTTTCGCGAAGGGCCGCAACCAGCAGCAGAACGTCAAGGCCGTGATCGCCGATGTCATCGGCCACGGCAACGAGCAGTGCATGCTCCCCGGCCAGCTCGAAGCCACCTGGGCCCGGCACACGGCCGCCGCGGGCGGCCTGCTCTTCAGCGCCGCCGAGGTCGCCGCTTTCAACGACCTTGCGACTGAGGCCGGCCGGCCATCGTGGAACGCCGGCGCATTCAAGACCGTGACCATCTGACCAGTCGATCGTACATCAGCCTGACACACCCCGTCGCTTCGCGCCACCCCTCTCCAGAGGGGACCCAAACCCACGCCAGCGATGATCCCCTCTATGAAGAGGGGTGCCCGACAGGGCGGGGTGTGTAGTCTATGCGCGGGCAAAAAAGTACTTCCGCCGCCAGTCCATTGTGCGAGTCTAAATAGATGCAACATCTCCTCGCTCCCTGGCGCCGGCTGTTCCAGCAGGCCGAATTCGGGATCATGGTCCTGAGCAACATCGTGCTCGGCATGGCCTATTCGTTTGTCGCCCCCTTCTACTCGATGTTCGGCACGATCGAGGTCGGCATGTCCAACTGGGTGTTCGGCGTGTTCATGACCATCACCTCGCTGAGCGGCATCGTCATCACCACGGCGCTGGCGCGCTGGTCGGACACCCGGTTCAGCCGGCGCTCGATCCTGCTGCTGAGCTGCCTGTGCGGCTGTGCCGGCTACACGGGCTACGCCTTTGTGCGCGATGTCGTGTGGCTCACGATCATCGGCTCGCTCGCTCTCGGCGTTTCCTCGATCACCTTTGCCCAGCTCTTTGCCTATCAGCGCGAGTCCCTGACCCGCCACGGCGTGCCGGACGCGGAAGCGCCGCTCTATATGAATATTTTCCGGCTGCTGTTCTCGCTCGCCTGGACCATCGGGCCGGCCATCGCCGCCTGGGTGATGATCCGCTACTCCTACCGGGGCATATTCCTCGTCTGCGCCGCCCTGTTCCTGCTCCTCCTGGTCATCGTCTGGCGCTACATTCCGGCCCGGCCGCCGGCGGCGGCGGGCGGGGCCTCCAAGGTGCCGTTGCGCCAGGTGCTGCGGCGACCCGACCTGCTCTGCTACTTCGCGGCCTTCGTGCTGGTCTTCACCTGCATCACCATGGGCATGATGAACCTGCCCCTGCTGATCCTGCGCACCCTCGGCGGCACGGAGCAGCAGGTGGGCATCGCCTTCAGCGTGGCCCCGGTGTTTGAGCTGCCGTTCCTGTTCTACTTCGGCCTGCTGGCCTCGCGCAGCCATCCCGGCCGCTTGATCCGGCTCGGTATGATCATCGCCGTCGCCTACTATGCCCTGCTCTTTTTCGTGCAGGCCCCGTGGCACATCTACCTGGCGCAGATTCTCAGCGCCGCGATGATCGCCGTGGTCTCGGGCATCGCCATTACTTTTTTCCAGAGCTACATTCCCGACCAGCCCGGCACCGCGACCAACCTCTACACCACCGCCAACCGGATCGGCTCCACGATCGGCTATCTGTCGTTCGGCACCCTGGCCACCAGCATCGGTTACCGGGCAATTTTTCTCGTCTGCACCGTGGTCTGCGCCGCCGCGTTCCTGCTCCTGTGGGTGTCCCGCGAGAAGCATGAGGATGCCGTCACCGCCCCGTAGCTGCGCTTGAGCATTGGGCGAAAGCGTGGCCGCGTTGTCGCTGCGCTCCAACGCGGCTACATTTCAGGACTCCACCGACGCGGCGGCGTGCGCCAACGCCAGGGCGCGGCAGCCCTTGAGGTCGGTCTTGCCCGTGCCCAGGACCGGGATCGCCGGGACCTTGACGATGATCTTGGGCACCCAGAGATTGGGGAAACCGGCGTCGAGCAGCTTGGCCCGGAGGTCGGCGGCGGCGACCTCCTTGGTGGTCAGCAGCACGAGCGCCTCACCCTTGGTGGCATCGGGAATACCCGTGATTACGGCCACCGGTCCATCGGTTTCTTCCCAGCCGTAGGCGGAGATGATGCGCTGCTCGACCGTGCCGTGCGGCACCATCTCGCCGCCGATCTTGGAAAAGCGCGAGAGCCGGCCCTCGATGAACAGGAATCCGTCCTCATCAATCCGGCCGAGGTCGCCGGTGACAAACCACCGGTCCTTGAGCGCCGCGGCGGTTTTTTCGTCGTCCTTCAGGTAGCCGGGGAAAACGTGCGGCCCCTTCAACCAGAGCATGCCGGTGGAGGTCATGGGCAATTCCTCTCCCGTCTCGGGATCCACGATGCGGGCGGTGGAGCCCGGCAGCAGCCGGCCCACGGCCCCGGTGCGTTTGCCCTCCTGGTGCTCCGCCGTGGTGGTCGTGATGGGCGGGTGATACTGGTTGATGCAGGCGGCGGGTGTCGTCTCGGTGAGCCCGTAGCCCTGCAGGATCTCGATGCCAAACTGGGCGAGAAATGCGTCGTAGAGATCCATCGGCAGCTTCTCCGCGCCGGTGACGACGAGGTTGAGCGTCTTGAGTTCCTCCTTCGTCGCCTTCTTGAGGATCGGGCGGATAAAGGTCGGCGCGCCGACCATCACGGTGGCCTTTTCCAGTTGGATGGCCTCGACGATTTTGCGGGTATCGAGCGGGCTGGGCACCGTGACCACCTTGCAGCCGCGCAAAATCGGATACCAGAGCGTCACAGTGAAGCCGAACGAATGGAAGATCGGCAGGCACCCGAGCATCGTGGCCGAGGCCGGCAGGATGGAGAGCGACGAAATCTGGGCGCAGTTCGCCAGGATGTTGCGGTGCGTGAGGATCACCCCCTTGGGTTCGCCCGAGCTGCCGCTGGTGAAAAGCAGCGCCGCCTCTTCGTGATCGCCGGTGCGGGGCAGCCCGATGAGGTCGGCCACCCACTGGTTGGGGAGAACATACGCGGCGATCAGCCAGGGCAAAATGGCCTGCTTGCCGCCTGCGGCCTCGATCTCATTTTTCAGATCGAGCGTGTGCGCCGGGAAGGGAAACCCCGGCAGCTTCGCCCGCAGGACGTCGGCCGTGAGCACGGTGCTGATCTCGCCCAGCCGCAGCGAGGATTCGATCGCAGCCTTGCCTGCCGTGAAATTCAAATTGACCGGCACCTTGCCCGCGCAGGCAATGGCGAGATTGGCGATGTTGGCTCCCGCCCCCGGCGGCAGCACGATGCCCACGCGTTGCTCCGGCACGGTGGCGCGGATCCGCCGCGACAGGGCCGCCGCCACCGCGAGCAACTGCCCGGCGCTGACCTCGCGCCGCGCCGCCGTGCGGTCCACCACCGCGATGCGCCACGGGTGTTTCGCCAGCGCCCGGACCGCCTCGCGGCCGAGGTGGCGCTTGAGCACCGGACGCTCCTGGAAAGCCTGTTCGCCCAAGTCAAGCAGCGCCTGGCGCGCCGAGGCGAGGTCGATGCGGTGGTGCGGAATCACCTTGCCAAAAATCACACAGACCGGCGTCGGCATCAGCCGGGGTGATTTCCAGAGGTATTTGTTGCCGGCGAACGAATAGACCGAGCCCCACAGGCCGTCGATCACCGCCGGGACCACCGGGGCCTTGGCCGCCTCGGCGATCAGGCCGAAGCCGCGGCGCAGGATCATCAACTGGCCGGTGCGGGAGATCGCGCCCTCGGGGAACACGCAGACCAGTTCGCCGGCCTTGATGGCGTCCCACGCCAGCCGGATGCCCTTCATCGGCTTGTTCGGCGCGACGGGAATGACGCCCGCCGCCCGGAAAATGAACCGCATGAAGGGATTCTTGGCAAAGCCGGCAAAAGCCACGAACCGCATCGGCCGGGGCGAGGCGAGCTGCAGGACGACCGCGTCGACATACGACAGATGGTTGCAAATCATCAGCGCCCCACCCGCGGGAATGTTTTCCCAGCCCATCGATTTCACCCGGTAAAACAGCGGGCCGATCAGCCGCATGACCGTGCAGACGGTGTGATGCGGAATGTGCCACACGCCGTAGAGGAGCATCGCCAGGGTGACGCCCGCGAGGAGGAACAGCTGCGCGTGCGGGTTCAACGCCAGGGCGCCGTCTCCCGCCACCACCACATAGATGCCGCTGACGGAAAATCCGACGACACTGTCCAGCAGGCTCACCCCGGCCAGAATGCGCCCGCGCCGGTGGCTGCCGGCCCGCTGCTGGATGAAGGCGTAGAGCGGCACCACAAACAGCCCCGTCGAGAAGCCAGCCGCCACCAGGAGCCCCGTGAACGCCGGATCGTCGAATGGCGTGGACCCCATGGCGAGAAGCGACCCGAGCAGCAGCGCGCCCCCGAGCGGGGCCAGCCCCAACTCGACGCCCCGCCGCGAGAGGAGACCGGCCAGCAGGTTGCCGCCCATCGTCCCCACGCCAACCATCAGCAGCATCATGCTCGATACGGCGCCGGTGCGTACTCCGCCGCCCTGCATTTCGTAGGCAATCTGGGGGACCAGCAGCATGACGTAGCCGCCGACCCCGTAGAAAAAACAGATGCCCATCGCGGTCCGCCATAACGGCCGCTCCCGCCACACCTCGCTCACGTCGGTGAAATGCCGCACCCACAGGCTCCACCGGAAGGGCTCGGTGGACTGCGCCTTGGTCGGCTGCGCCAGCTGGAAAAACGCCCACGTCGCGACCGACAGACCCGTGAGCAATACGGCCACTTTTAATCCGGCGTGCCAGATGTCGTCGCCTGCCGCCAGCCAGTGGGAGAAAAGCTGCCCGCCCGCGAACGACCCCACAAGGATGGCCGTGACATTCAACATTTCCATGTAGCCCACCAAGCGCGACAATTCCGCCTCGCCCGCGTATTCGAGCAGGATCCCCCGCTTGGCCGGCGCCAGGATCGCCGTCTGCAGCGACAGCAGCGCGAAGCACACCAGCGAGCCGGTGAAGGACTGCCCCCCGAGCGCCGCCAGCATCAGGACCATGACCACGACCTGCAGAACCAGCGCGAAGTTGATCACGTTGCGCTTTGGAAAGCGGTCCGCCAGCCAGCCGCACAGCGGGCCGAACGCCACGTAGGGCAGGACGAGCAGCGCCCCGATGAATGCGATCACGGGCTTCGCATCATGCCCTTCCGCCCGCGCCACCTGCTGCGCGAGCGCGATGAGCATGAACTTGGCCGCGCAGTCGTTGAACGTGACCTGGGCCTGCGCGCCCAACAGCGCGGCCAGGGATAGACGGGGTGACTTCATGCGGGGTGACTCACCCCAGTCTTTAGGGGAACGCCTTGCCGTCCAGCAAAACCTGCTTGATGTAAAGCCGGTGCGCCGGGCTGACCGACACCTCGACCTCCATCAAGGTGAAGCGCGGGTTGCCCTTCCCCTCCGGCACAAAATATTTCTCGATGCCGTAATGGACCCGTTCCGAGCCGGTGTTGCTGCGCCAGTTGTAGCCCGGGGTGCCCCGCACGAGCACCTGTCCGGTCTGCGGGTGCAATTTCTCGCGGGCGGCCTGCGCCACCACGTAGTAGCGGTCTTTTTTCTCCAGCAGCACCCACACGTCCGGGCCGGCCGCACGGTTCTTACCGGCCCCGGCGGGATCCGCCGGCAATGTCACGGTGCTGATGTCGTAATTCATCGTCAGGAAATCGCCCCGCAGCAAATCCTGCGGATCCACCGGGCGGCCTTTGAGCAGGAGTACCGTGGCGTGCTGCCGCACGTATTCGTGCCAGCCGGCCCACGTCAGCAGGAACAGCGTCTGCGCGACCACGAGGATCCAAAACAATCGGTTTGAGCGGTTCATAAAGCAGCCTCCTGGCGCACGGTGCCGACGAGCGTGCGGCGTTTGCGCTCGAGATACCAACCCAGCCCGAGCACCAGCAGGCCGGTGATGATGAAGAACACCCCGCCTTCCAGCATGGAGCCGAACAGCAGGAAGTAGCGCGTGATGATGTTGAGGGCGATGAAGCCCATGCCGAGGTTGATCCAGCTCTCGCGGCCGGTCGCCAGGCCGGTGCGGACCATCCCCATGTTCAGCAGGAACAGGGCGAGGCAGGCCAGCCCGCCCCACAGCCAGCCCGAATCGAGCAGCTCAAGGCCCAGCAGGTGGGCGAACACCGGCACCAGCGCCGGGAGCAGCGACCAGGCGAGGGATTTCAAATCATGCAGGTTGCGCAACCACGCCCAGCCGGCTCCGGCGAGGGCCAGCAAGGACAGCAAGGACAGCACGGCCACCGGCACCCCGCTCGAGGCCTGCATGGTCTGGCTGCTCCAGTGGTGGGCCGACCAGGTGAAGCCCAA
>JAYTUA010000015.1:0-3081 GCA_043745015.1 Opitutaceae bacterium
GGCGACGTATTGGCCGTCCTTGCACCGGTAGACATTGCGCGGAGCGGAATTGGTCGAGCGGCTGCCGGTGCGCGGCTTGACCTTGCCGGTGAGCCGGTAGTTGGCGGCCTGCGGACTGAGGATGGCGAAGAGCGGGTCGAGCAGCGGCAGGTCGATGACCTGGCCGACGCCGCCGTTGTGCTCGACCTCCCGGAGCGCGATCATGACGGCCGAGGCGCAGTAGAGGCCGGCGACGCCGTCGGCGAGATACATGGGCGGCAGCACGGGCTCGCGGTCGGCAAAGCCGTTGAAGGAGGCGAAGCCCGACATGCCCTCGATGACCGTGCCAAAGCCGGGCCGCTGGCTGTAGGGGCCGTCCTGGCCCCAGCCGGAGATGCGGGCGATGACGAGCTTAGGGTTGAGCTTGAGCAGCAGGTCGGGCGCCAGGCCCATTTTCTCCAAGACGCCGGGCCGGAAACTCTCGATGAGAAGGTGGGCGGTGGGGACGAGTTGGCGGAGCAGATTGATCGCTGCGGGATTGCGCAGGTCGAGCGCGAGGCTCTTCTTGTTGCGGGAATAGATTTTCCAGTGCGTCGAAACGCCGTTGGTCTGCCAGGCGCGCAGCGTGTCGCCCTCGGGCGGTTCGACCTTGATGACTTCAGCGCCAAAGTCGCCGAGGAGCTGAGTCAGGACATTGCCGGCGAAGAGGCGCGAAAGGTCGAGGACGCGGATGCCGTGGAGCGGGCCGCGGGCAGCCGGCGTGTAGTCGCGTTTCTTGAGGGGCATGCGGACGAAATCAGGAAGCCGGCGGCGTGAACTGGCGGGCGATGGCGAGGACCGCATGGGCGCGCCTGATGAAGGGTGCATCGATCATCCGGCCGTCGATGGTGAAAGCACCAGCCTTGGTCTGCGCGGCGGCCTCGACCACCCGGCGGGCGAAGCTGATTTCGGCTTCGCTGGGCAGAAAGATGTCGTTGGCCAAAGTGACCTGGCTGGGATGGACGCAGGATTTGCCAATATAGCCAAGGCGCTTGGCGGCGAGTGCTTCGGCGCGGAACCCATCGACGTCCTTGATCGCACCGTAGGCGGTGTCGCAGGCCCAGATGCCGGCCTCGCCCGCGGCCAGGCGCACCGCGAGCTGGACCTGGTGGACGGCGGCGGAGTCCGTGCGGTCGATGCCGAGCGGCTCGAAGAGATCACCGAGGGCGAGCTGCAGCCCGGCGACGCGCGGGTCGGCCGTGGCGATCTCCGCGGCGAGGCGCAGACCGCGGGGCGTCTCGATGTTCACCAGAAGGCCGACGGGGCGGGACATTCCGCGCTCCGCCTCAAGCCGGGAAAGAATTTTGACCGCATGACGAATGTCGTCAGCCGAGTTGACCTTGGGCAGATTGATCAAATCGACCCGAGGCCCGGTGACGGCGGCGAGGTCCGCCTCGAAATGCGGTGTGGCGAGGCTGTTGACGCGCACGATCAGGATTTTCGTGGAGGCGGCGCAGGCGGGCGACTGCAGCGCGGCCCCGACGAGGCGTCGGGCCTCGGCCTTGCCGCCCTCCGGCACCGCGTCCTCGAGGTCGAACGACAAGGCGTCGGCCGGACCGGCCAGGGCCTTCGGAAAAAGTTCCGGACGGGAACCGGGGACGAAGAGTTTGCTGCGCATGGCCGGGGAAGGTCAGGAAGCGTCGACCACGCAGCGGAAACCCACCATGCCGCTGCGGTCCTTGCCTGGGGACATGAGCAGGTATTTACCATGTTGGTCGAGCTGGTAGGCCTGCGGGAAATACCAGTGCGAGGACTGCGGCTGGTAGGAGCTGCCACCGCGGAGCACCGCGGTCCGGGTGTGCTCGTCGTGAAACTCGTCGGTCCATTGCCAGACATTGCCGGTGAGATCCAAGACGCCAAACGGGCTGGCGCCGCCCGGGTGCGCATCGACGTCGTCGGGTGGGAGCAAGGTGCGCCCTTGGTTGGGCTTCGGCACGTTGGCGGCATTCCAATTGTTGCCCCACGGGTAAAGCCGTCCGTCGCGACCTTGGGCGGCATACTGCCACTCCCATTCGCGCGGCAGGCGTTTGCCGGCCCACGTGGCGTAGGCGCGGGCGTCTTCCAGGGAAACCCACGTCACGGGCTTGTGGTCCCAGCCGCGCGGGGGTGCGCCGCGTTTCCAGTGGCGCAGAAAATTGTGGCCATCCGCTGGCCGGTATCTGGCCGCAGCCATGAAGTCCTTGAACTGGGCGTTGGTCACGGGGAAGCGGTCGATGTGGAATGCGCCCAGCTCCAGGCAGTGCACGTGCGAGCGGCGCGGGGAGTTCTCCCAGGGGTATTGCACATCGTGTCCGATCCAGGTGTAGCCTTCAATCTCGACGCCCGTGACCCGGAACTCGAACTCGCCGGCGGGAATCGTGAGCATGCCCGCGGGAGCCTTGGCGGCACGGCGCGTCGCCTTGACCGGCATCATCTGTTGCGGAAGGCAGCGCCACTGGGCGGAGAGGCTCTGCAGCGGCGTGCGCGTGAGGGCGCGGCGCTCCCGGAGGAAAACGGCAAGATCCTTGATCTTGGTGCCGCGCTCCACGGCGAGCACGGCGCCGAAGCCGCGTGATTCGAGCGGGAAGGCGAGGGTCGCCTGGCCGGCCCGCACCTCCGGGGTGAGCTCCGCGCCGAGCCAGGCATCGTAATATTTCCGGCCGTCCTGGTGGGCGACGAGAAGCTGGTCGCCAGCCAGGCCGTATTCGTTGCGGTTCACGACCGTCCAGAGGGTGACGGTTCGGCTTGGGAACTTCGAGGCGAACACATTGTGCTGGCAGGTGTGGGCGTAGGGTTCCCAATCGGGGCTCACGAGGGGCTCGGGGAATTTACGGTAGAGGTGCGCGATGCGCTTGAGTGCGGCCGCGTCACGCGGGGTGAACTGGTTCCACAGCCCCCAGACGTTCTCCCACGAGTTGTAGCCGGAACCGTTGAAGTAGATGTAGTGAAAATCGTTGGTGCGGTCGCGGCCCCAGCGGTTCTCGGTGTTCGACATGTGGCGCGGCTCGAGCCACTTCAACTTGCTGACCGGCAGGACGACTTCGCTGGGCAACAGTTTGCCCCAGCTTTGCAGGTTCCAGGCGA
>JAYTUA010000016.1:0-12077 GCA_043745015.1 Opitutaceae bacterium
TGCAGGGACTCGACGACGGCGTGGAGCACACGCTTTACCTGGATGATTTCATGATCATCGACCGCGCCCTCTCCGAAACGACCCCGCCGTCCGCCCCGGACGGCATCGCCGTCAAGGGCTACGAACGGCACTGCGATCTGACCTGGCGGTCCAGTAACGCTGCCGACCTGCTCGAGTACCGGATCTACCGTTCGTGGGATGGCAAGGACTTCGCTCCGGTCGGCACGCAGCGCGGCGACCGAACGCGCTATGAGGATTTCACCGGCGAGCCCGGCCGCACCGCCCACTACAAGGTCAGCGCCATTGACCTGGCAGGAAACGAGTCAACCCTCTCAGCCCCAGTTACCGCCACCACTCGCGTGATGAGCGACGACGAGCTGATGAATATGGTGCAGGAAGGTTGCTTCCGCTACTATTGGGAGGCCGGCCACCCCAACGCCGGCCTCGCGCCGGAAATCACGCCCGGCGACCCAAACCTGATGGCGCTGGGCGGAAACGGCTTCGGCGTCATGGCCCTGCTGGTTGCGACGGAGCGGCAGTTTGTCCCGCGGGAGCAGGCCGCCGGACGCATGCTCCAGATCGTCCGCTTTCTCGCCAAGGCCGACCGTTACCACGGCGCATGGCCGCACTTCCTCGACGGCCGCACGGGCCGGACCGTGCCGTATTTCGGCAAATACGACAACGGGGGCGATCTGGTTGAGACCGCGTTCATGATCCAGGGGCTGCTCGCCGCGCGGCAGTATTTCGACCGCGACACACCCGCCGAACGCGAAATCCGCGCCACCGCCACCCGGCTCTGGCACGAGGTCGAGTGGGACTGGTATCGGAAGACCCCCGACAGCGACGTGCTCTACTGGCACTGGTCGCCCGACCACGGTTTCCACATCAGCCATCCGCTCATCGGCTGGAACGAAACCATGATCATCTACCTGCTCGCCATCGCCTCGCCCACCCATCCGGTGCCCGCAAGCCTGTGGCACACCGGCTGGGCCGGGCAGTCCGAACGCCACATCCAATACCGGCGAGGCTGGAGCCGCACCACCGACGGCGACCACTTCACCAACGGCAACTCCTACCACGGCATCAAGCTTGAGGTCGGCGAGGGCAACGGTGCCGAACTGTTCTTCACCCATTTCTCGTTCATGGGTTTCGATCCACGCGGCCTCCGCGACCGCTACACGAACTACTTCACCAACAACCGGTCCATCGCCCTGATCCAGCAGGCCTACGCCATCGACAATCCGCGCAAATTCGCGGGCTACGGGGCGGACTGCTGGGGCCGCTCCGCCGGCGTCAATTCGGGCGGCGGCCGCGCCCTGCCGCGCGACGACAACGGCACCATCAATGTCATGGCGTCGCTCGCCTCCATGCCCTACACCCCCGCCGAATCCCTCGCGGCGCTGCGTCATTTCTACCGCGACCTCGGGGCGAAGACGTGGGGCATCTACGGCTTCCACGATGGCTTCAACGAAACCCAGAATTGGTTCGCCGAGGATTACATGGCGTTGAACCAGGCGCCGATCGTCGTGATGATTGAGAATCACCGCACCGGGCTCGTCTGGCGCAATTTCATGGCCAATCCCGAAATCAAGCCTGCGCTGGACGCGATCGGGTTCAAGCCGGACCTGCCCGCGTCGCCTTGAGCCACTGAGACGATACTGATCCCAAGGGTCTCAGCCTGTCCCGAGCTGTCTTCTCATGCCACCGAAATGCGCGACGCGAACTCTCCTAAATATGTTGATCCTGCCCCGTTAGGACACAAAAAAGCGCCCAGTGTCATGACAGGGCGCTTTTCCAAATTGGAGCGGGAGAAGAGACTCGAACTCTCGACGTCCACCTTGGCAAGGTGGTGCTCTACCAACTGAGCTACTCCCGCGAGAGAAGGCGGAGTATTCAAGCCACCTTTTACCCGTCAATCAGAATTATCATTTCCATCTTCCAGCCCACCGATGGCTTATTTCCAGCTTTCCCCGAGTGAGTTGCACTGTTGATGTAGCAGCCCTCCATGTCCGCCCGTTCCACCCCTTCTGTGACCAACCAGCCGGTCTTCACCAGCGACACTCCCACCGCGGCGCGGCTGGCCGCGTGCAAGGCCTACCTGGAGACCGAGGGTCAGCGGATCCAGGCCCGCCACCAGGCAGGTGAGACCGGCCGCAAGATTTGCGAGGCTCTGGCCGGCCGGATGGACGGATTGCTGGTCTCGCTGTTCTCCGCCGCCCTCGCCGGCTGGCGCCAGCAGCACGGCGAGCCGCCGGTCCCCGTCTGCCTGATCGCGCTCGGCGGCTACGGCCGGTCCGAGCTGAGCCCGTTGAGCGATGTGGACGTGATGTTCCTCTACCCGGAGACCAGGAAATCCCCGGAGCTGGCCAAATTCCAGGAGCACCTCTCCAACGGCACCCTCTATCCGCTGTGGGACCTGAAGCTGAAGATCGGTCACTCCACCCGCACCCTGAACGAGGTGTTCGCCGAGGCCCACCGCGACATCAAGACCAAGACGGCCCTGCTCGAATCCCGCCTCATCGCGGGCACCGAGACCCTCTACGATAACTTCGCCGACGCCTACCGGAAGCATTACCTGCAGACCGACCCCAAGGCCTACATCACCGCCCGCCTCGCCGACCAGGCCAGCCGCCGCGCCCAGCACGGGGACACCGTTTTCCTCCAGGAGCCGGACATCAAGAATGGCGTGGGCGGTCTCCGCGACTACCAGAACGCCCTGTGGATGTCCCGCGTCCGCCTCGGCATCACCCGCCTGGAGGAACTGGTCGAGCAGCACTACCTGCAGTCCGCCGAGCTGCGTGATTTCCAGAACGCCTACGATTTCCTCCTCCGGATCCGCAGCGAGCTCCACTACATGAGCAAGCACCCGACCGACGTGCTCAACCTGGAGGTCCAGCCCCGCCTCGCCGCCAACATCGGCTACAACCAGGCCGAGCTCCTCGAACGGGTTGAGGCGTTCATGCAGGACTACTACCGGCACGCCCAGGCGATTTATCGCATCTCGAAAACCATCGAGCAGCGCCTCGCCCTGACCATCGCCGCCGGTCCCGGCCTGGTCGGTTCGCTGAAGAACCTGATGCTGGCCCGCCGCTCGGAAAAGACCAAGCGCATCGACGGCTTCCTGCTGCGCGGCCGCGAGCTGGCCTACGAGAACAAGGACATCTTCCAGCAGGATCCCATCCGCCTCATCCGCGTCTTCCGGCACTGCCAGCAGCTCGGGTGCACCCCCGACCTCGACCTCGCCTCGCTGATCCGCGGCTCGAGCCAGCTTATCACCCGCCAGGTCATCGAGTCCACCGACGCCAACCTCAGCTTCCGCACCATCCTGGAGGAAGCCGGCCAGGTCTACCCGTCGCTCTCCCTCATGCACGAACTCGGCGTGCTCGGGCGGTTCATCCCCGAGTTCGCCCCGCTGACCTGCCTCGTGCAGCACGAGTATTACCACCGTTACACCGCGGACATCCACACCCTCAGCACCATCCGCGAACTCGACACGATCTTCACCTCGACCGACCCCCGCGCGCAGCAATACCGCGAGGTCCTCCACCAGACCACCCGCCCCGCCCTGCTCTACGTCATCCTCCTCCTGCACGACATCGGCAAGAGCGAGGGCATCCAAGGCCACGCCGACGCCGGCGTGACGGTCGCCGCCCCGATCCTGGCCCGCCTCGGGGCCAATGCCGACACCAGCGCGACCATCAACTTTATCATCAAAAATCATCTCATCATGGCACGCTTCTGGCAGAAACATGACCTTGATGATCCCCAGAGTTCAGCCGCATTTGCCGAGATGGTGGGCGACGCCGACCAGCTGCGCTACCTCTACGTCCACACGTATTGCGACGCCAACGGCACCTCCGCCAGCCTCTGGAACAGCTACAAGAATTCCCTCCATCGCCGGCTGTTTGACACCACGCTCGAGCGGCTGGCGCTCGGCGACAAGGTCGAGATCCGGCTCCAGGAGCGCAAGGAGATGACCCGCCAGACCATCATCGCCCAGACCATCACCGGCATCAGCCCGGACGAGATCAACGCGCACTTCAGCCTGCTGCCCGAGCGTTACTTCATCCAAACGGACGGCCCCGAGATCACCCTGCACATCCAGATGGTCAACCGGCTGCTCTACTCCATCTCGACGGCCGATTCGCTCAGCCCGCTCCGCCCGGTCATCGAATGGAAGGATGACCTCAACCGCAGCTACACCACCGTCCACGTCGTCACTTGGGACCGCGCCGGCCTCTTCTATAAGCTTGCCGGCGCCTTCAGTGTGGCCGGCCTCAGCATCCTCTCGGCCCGCATCACCACGCGCTCCGACCACATCGCCATCGACAGCTTTCACGTTGTCGAGCCGGGCCGGGGTCTGGTGCAGAACCAGAAAGCCATGGAGACTTTCGCTCGCACCGTGGACGACGCCCTCGTCAGCGACAAGGATCTCCTCCCCGAGATCACCGCCCAAGCCGCCCGGCTCGCCAAAGCCAACCGCTACAAGACTGCCTCCGAGCAGCCCGCCACCTTCCCCCCGACCGTCGAGGTTTACCACGAGCTGTCCCTCAAGCGCATCATCGTCGAGATCCAGGCCCACGACCGCATCGGCCTGCTCTACCAGCTGGTGAAGACCATCTCTGACCACGGCTTCGACATCACCTTTGCCCGCATCAACACCGAGCGCAGCATCGCCCTCGACACCTTCTACATTGAGCCCGAGACGGCCGATGTCGTGGTGGGTGAAACCGGGTTGTCCAAGCTGCGCGACGCGCTCCATGCCGTCATCACCCCCGCTCCGGCGCAGGCCGACGGTTAGCACTTCTCCGTTAGGTGCCCAACACACCCCGTCGCTTCGCGCCACCCCTCTCCAGAGGGGACCCAAACCCACGCTGCAAAAAATCCCCTCTATCAAGAGGGGTGCCCGCAGGGCGGGGTGTGTCGCTCGGGAAAACAGACGCCTAACGGAGTAGCGCTAATTTGCTCTCCCCAAACCGCCCCAATCCTGTTCCCTTCTAGCCGCATGAGCCTGGAAGAGACCTCCGATCTGGCGACGCTTTACGCGCTGGCCGCGCTCGCCACCACCGCGCCCGACCCGGCCTCGGCCCAGAGTGGTATCCTGGCGGCCATCATGGCCGCATTCCCCGCCGACAGCGGCTCGCTCTCCCTGCTCACCCCCGAGAGCGGCAGCCTGGAAATCTGCGCCCAGCAGGGCTTGCCGCCCGACACGGGGGACTTCGCCCTCCGCCCCGGACAGGGCATCACCGGCTGGGTGGCACTCCATGGCCGGCCCCTGCTCGTCGCCGATGTCAGCCACGAGCCCCGCTACATCGCCGCCCGCCGGGGCGTGTGCAGCGAAATGGCCGCGCCCATCCTCGTCGAGGGCCAGGTCATCGGGGTCATCAACCTCGACGCCGACCGGGCCGCCGCCTTCACCTCCACCGACCTCGACCGCCTCAGCCGCTTTGCCGCCGAGGCCGGCACCGTGCTGCACCGCCTCTGGCAGTTCGAGCGCCTGCGCACCAACTCCACCCAGCTCACCACGCTCGTCGAGCTCGGCCACGCCCTCGTCACCCAGCTGGCCCCCGAGGAGCTGCTGAACACCATCACCGACAGCGGCCGCGCCCTCTTCAACGCCCGGCTCTGCCTCCTGCACGACTACGACGCGGCCAACCGCGACCTCCGGCTCCACGCCTGGTCCGCCGCCGGTGACCTGAACACCGCCGCCCTCACCCTGCAGCAGCAGACCATTTCCGCCGACGACGCCCTGCTCGCCTCCACCCTGCGCACGGGCCGCACCACCGAGTTCCAGCAGATTGACAGCCCGCGCTACCGCGAGGCCGCCGACCTGCCCCGCGATCCCGCCCTCTGCAGCGCCCTCGCCACCCCGCTCATCCTCGAGGGCGCGCCGGCCGGCATCCTCTCCGTCTTCCACGGCCAGCCCCATCGCTTCACCGACGATGAGAAGCGCCTCTTCACCGCCCTCGCCAGTTTCGCCTCTGTCGCGCTGCAAAACGCGCGGCTCTACGCCCGCATCTTCCAGACCGAGGAGGTGCTCCGCAAAAACGAAACCCTCACCACGCTCGGCCTGCTCGCCGCCGAGATCGCCCATGAGATCCGCAATCCGCTGACCGTGATCAAGCTCCTCCACGGCCCGTTGGGCGCGGATTTCGGCCCCGCCGATCCCCGCCGCCGCGACCTGGAGATCATCACGGAAAAGATCGAACAGCTGGAGAGCCTGGTCACCCGCGTGCTCTCCTTTGGCCGCGCCCCGGTCACCCTCCACTCCCGCTGGTCGCTCGACGAGATCCTCAGCGACACCCACCACCTGCTCCGCGCCAAGCTCTCGCAGGCCGGCGTGATCCTCCACTACACCCCGCCGGCCTCGCCCCTCGCCGTCGAGGTCAACAAGGGCCAGCTGCAGCAGGTTTTCCTGAACCTCGTCCTCAATGCGCTGCACGCCATGCCCCAGGGCGGCGACCTGCGCATCACCTGCCTGCCTGAGGGGCCGGCCGTCCATATCGACATCGCCGACACCGGCGGCGGCATTTCGCCCGAGGTGCAGCCGCGCATTTTTGAATCGTTCCTTTCCACGCGCGCCGGCGGCACCGGCCTCGGCCTCACCATCGCCCAGCGCATCGTCAAGGACCACCACGGCGAATTAAAGCTCGTGGCCACGGGCCCGCGCGGCACCACCATGCGCGTCACCCTGCCCTGCCTGACCGCCTGAGACGGGTGCTTAGCGCGGCCGGACCATGAACGGCGCCTGCGTCGCATCCTGCCCGAGCACGGCCGACGGCCCGTCGTGCACGGCGGTGCTGGCGAAAACGCTGAGCGTATTATAGGCGAGCTGGATGTGCTTGTGCGTCTCGAGCTCGGCGATCAGGCGGCGGTTGATGCGGTTGCGCGTGCTGGAGGAATTCCGGTAGTGGCTGACGTAAATCAGGCTGAAGGCCACGCCGCTTTCCGCGATGCGCGTGTAGATCTTCGGGCTGTAATCCGCGTCCTCGACGCCGTAACGCCGCTCCATTTCCCCGGCGGCGGCACGGGCCTCGGCGAAATCCTGCCGGGTCTCCTCCTCGAGCACCTTGGTGAAGACCGCCATGGCGCCGGCGGTCGGCGTGCCATAGGTGACGGTCAACTCGATCTTGCCCCAGATGAAGGGATGGCCGTGCGAAAAATTGAAGACCTTGGACTTGAAGATGAAATTATTGGGAATGAACAGCACCCGGCCGGTCGGCTGGTCCACCCCGAGCCAGTTGTTCACCTCGATCAGCGTCGTGCGCAGCAGCTGGATGTCGAGGACGTCGCCGCGCACGCCCTCGATCTCCAGGCGGTCGCCAATGGTGAACTTGCGGCCGAGCATGATGGCGAACCACCCGAAGAACGCGGCGAAGACGTCCTGGATCGAGATGACGATCGCCGCGCTCACCAGACCGAGCGTCGTGGCCACCAACGTGAGGTCCTCGATCAGGTAGAAGCAGAAAACAATGATGATGATCAGGCCGACGGAGTAGCGGCCGAGGCGCCGGGCGAGGAAGAGCGCCTCCTTCTGATAGCGCTTGGGCAGCACCAGCCGGCTGATGCACAAATGGGCCGTGATGAGCAGCACCGCGATGATCCCGGGCCACCACAGTTGCGCCAGGTAATCGTCGCGCAGGTCCTGGTATTGCTCCGCCACAAACAATTTCTCCTGCACCGCGAGGTCCTGGCCGACCAGCGTGAGATCACGGATCTTCCGCAGGGCCTCGACCTGGTCGACGAGGAACGGGATACGCTCCCCGAGCAGCTGTTTCTGCGCGCGTTCGCTCGCGAGGAATTGATCCGCCGACGCATTCCGCCGGAGAAAGTTGCTTTGCCGCTCGAGCAGCTGGAGTTCCTCGTCCGACTTGACCAGCTTCTGCTTGGCCAGCTCCAGCGCCGCCTCGGTGTTGCGCAGGTTGTCCCGCAGGTTCCTTAACCGCGCCACAAATTCCTCGGGCTGGCCCGGGTCGCCCACCATCTGCCGGCGCCGTTCAAACAGGGATCGCATGGACGGACGGGCGGGCGGCGTGCCGGTGCGGAGCCGCTCCCGCAGTCCCTGGGCCTGGCGGACGAGATCGAGCTCCGTCTCCAGGGCCTCCTCCTGCAAAGTCATGGCCCGCAATTGCTCGTTCTTGGTGTAGGTGCGTTGTTCCAGTTCCGCCCGGCGGGCCGTGGCGGTGGGATCGTTGGGCCGTTCACTGGCCGCCCGCAGCAGCGCGTCCCGCTCGGTGCCCACGGGCAGGCGCAAGGCGTTCAAGTCGCGCAGCCGGGTCTCGAGGACGGTGGTGTCGGAAGGAATGCCATGGAGCCGGTCGCGCAGCGTCCCGAGGGGCGTGGCCCGCATGACGGTCTGGAGCCCGCGTTCCTTGGTGTCCAAGGCCTGGCGGGTTTCCAGGATCGCCAGTTCCTGGCGCATCACCCCCAGCCGGCGCTGCAGGCGCTCGCGATCGGTCGCGTTGTCGGATGCCATCCCCTCGATGGTGCGCACCTCCTCCTTCAATTGGGCGATGCGTTCGTCGTCGCGGGCCGCATGGGCGGACAGGGCGAGGCACAGGCCGGCAAGAAGGACGAACAGGTATTTTCTCATGAAAGTCAGGGCCCGGGTCCCGCGCCGCCCGGGGCGGACGGGTTACTCCTCCAGCTCGACGTTCCAGTAGGCCACGTCGAGGAAATCCTTCCACTTTTCGTGGTGGTGGTTGCCCAGCACGAGCGAGATGACCGGCCGCCACTTCGGCTTCACGGGCTTGCGCACCAGCCGCATGTGCGCCTCGTGCGGCAGGCGGTTGGCCTTGCGCGAATTGCACTTGATGCACGAGCACACGATGTTCTCCCAAGTCGTCTTGCCGCCGTAGTGCCGCGGGATGACGTGGTCGAGGTTCAGCTGCTCGCGGTGAAAGGTGTGGCCGCAATACTGGCACCGCTCATCATCGCGCTCGAAGACATTGTTGCGCGTGAGCTTGAGTTCCTTGCAGGGCAGCTTGTCGAAGAAGGTCAGCAGAATCACCCGCGGCAGGCGGATGTTGCGGTTGATGGTGCGCACGGTCTCCAGCGCCTCGACCGGCGGATTGTAGCTCGAGAAATCGATCCAATCCATCAGCGAGTAGGTGTGGAACGCATCCTCCGTCTGGTGCACCACCTGGGCGTGTTCGCGGGCCAGCAGGCCGAAGGCCCGGCGCGCGGCAATGACGTTCACCGCCTGCCAGAGGCGGTTCAGGACGAGCACCGGCTGATCGAGGGCGGCTTCCATACGCAACGGGCTTTGGGCATACGGAACCCGCTCCCTCCTGTCAAGCGGCTGGCCGGGACACCTTTGCGTGAAGTTTACTTAACAGCGGGCGGCACGATGGCGGGCTTCAACGACTGGTTCTTCACGCGGATGCCCGCCAGCTTGGCGACCACCGTTTCCACATGCTCGTTGGCCACGTCCACCTCGGTGTGGTCCTCATGGATGTCGATCGCCCCGACAATGTTGGCCGGCAGGCGGGTGACCCCCGCGATTTTCCCCACGAGGTCAGCGGGAGTGATCAGATGCTGGCGGCCGACATTAAATGATACCGGCGTGAACCCCGGCTCGCGGCCCGTGCGGGGCTTGCGCTCGTAGGTGCGCTTCTGCGCGGCGAATTTGTCGCCGGAGTGTATTTCCTGGGTAGGGCGCGGATTCCGCTCCGCGCCGAAAGCCGGCGGCGAAGGGACTCGCCGCCCTACCTCGGACATCGCCGGGGCTGCGACGACGGGAGCCGGTCGCGCCGGTTCGTTGGCGGCGATGCGTTCCGCCTTGGGCTTGGTGGGCGCCGCCTTGGCCGGCTCCGCGTTCTCGCCCTGCATCAGGTGGATCAAGGCCGACGCGATGTCGGTGCTGGTGTAGCCCTGTTCGAGCAGCCGGTCGATCATCTGGTCGTGCGACTTGAATTTCTTCTCCTCGAGCGTGCCGCGCAGTTTCTCGAAGAACAGGTTGCCCTTGGCCTCCTCCACCTCGTCCATCGACGGCAGGCGCTCGCGGCGGATCTTCAGCCGGCCGTAATGCACCATGTTCTGCATCTTGTAGAGTTCGCGGCCCGCCACGAAGGTGAAGGCCATGCCTTTCTTGCCCGCGCGGCCCGTGCGGCCGATGCGGTGCGTGTAGTCCTCCGCGTCGTTGGGCAGGTCGAAATTGAACACCACCTCGAGGTCGTCCACGTCGAGCCCGCGCGCCGCCACGTCGGTGGCGACCAGGAACTCGAAGCCGCGCCGGCGGAACTTGTCCATCACCCGCGTGCGCTGCGCCTGCGTGATGTCGCCGTGCAGCCGGTCCGTCGAGTAACCGCGGGCGTGCAGGTGCTCGTCGAGCTCGTCCACCATGATCTTGGTGCTGCAAAAAATGATGCCGAAGCGGAAGTCATGCAGGTCGATCAGGCGCGTGAGCAGCTCGATCTTCGAGCGGCGGTCCACTTCAAAGTAGATCTGCTCCACCTGCGGGGCGTTCTGGGCGTGCGCCTCGATCCGGATCCACTCGGGGTTGCGGGTGTAGCGCTTGATCAGCTCCTGGATGGCCGTCGGCATCGTCGCCGAGAAGAACAGGCACTGCCGTTCCTTGGGCACGGACTTGAGGATGTGCTCGATGTCGTCGCGGAAACCCATGTCGAGCATCCGGTCGGCCTCGTCGAGGATGATGACCTTGAGCGCGTCCAGCCGCAGCGTGCCGCGCTCCATGTGGTCCATCACGCGGCCGGGCGTGCCGATGACCACCTGCGCGCCCGCCGCCAGCGCGCGGAACTGCCGGTCGTAGCTCTGGCCGCCGTAGATCGGCACCTCCATCAGGCCCCGCTTGAACGACGCCAGCTTGCCAAATTCCTCGGCCACCTGCACCGCCAGCTCGCGCGTCGGGCAGAGCACGAGCACCTGCACCTTCTTCATCGCTACGTCGACTTTCTCGATCGCCGGGATGGCAAACGCGGCCGTCTTGCCCGACCCCGTGGCCGACTGGCCCACGACATCGCGTCCGGCCAGGCCGAAGGGAATGACGGCGGTCTGGATGGGCGAGGCTTCCTCGAAACCCATCTTGTCCACCGCCTTCAAAATCTCGGGCGAGATGCCCAGTTCACTGAACGGACGTTTATCCATGCCTTTACAGTGCGCGGCCCCTCGCAAAAAGAGAGCCCAATCTTCGCCTGGCTGGATTTACCTCGCGTCGAAGGAAGATACCCGGGGTAATGACCGGCTATGTCTTTTACTCAGCTCGGGCTGCCGCCCTCCCTGCTCAACGGTGTCAAGGCCATGGGCTACGTCGATCCGACGCCCATCCAGCTGCGCGCCATCCCCGTCGTCCTCGGTGGCGGCGACCTCATCGGCTCGGCCCAGACCGGCACCGGCAAGACCGCCGCCTTCGCCCTCCCCGTGCTCGCCCGCCTTGGCAAGCACGAGGCCCGCGGCCCGCGCGTGCTCGTCCTCGAGCCCACCCGCGAGCTCGCCGCGCAGGTCGAGACCGCCTTCCGCGACTTCGGCCGCTTCACCGACATCCGCGCCACCGTCGTCCACGGCGGCGTCGGCTACGGCCGCCAGCGCAGCGAGATCCAGGCCGGCACTGACATCGTCATCGCCACGCCCGGCCGCCTCATGGACTTCCTCCAGGAAGGCACGCTGCGCCTCGACGGCCTCAAGATCCTCATCCTTGACGAGGTGGACCGCATGCTCGACATGGGCTTCGTCAAGGACGTGAAGAAGATCATCGGCAAATGCCCGCGCGAACGCCAGACGCTGTTCTTCTCCGCCACCGTGCCGCCGGAGATCGAGGAAGTCGCCCGCTTCGCCCTGCGCAATCCCGCCCGTATCGAGATTGGCGTCGCCCGCACGGTCAACAAGTCCGTCACTCATGCGTTTTATCCCGTCAATATGGGCCTGAAGTTTGACCTGCTGGTCGCCCTGCTCGAGAAGACCGACTTCCACAGCTGCCTCATCTTCTCCCGCACCAAGCACGGCGCCGACAAGATCGCCCGCAAACTCAAGGCCGCCAACCACTCCGTCGCCGTCCTCCACGCCAACCGCTCGCAGTCGCAGCGCGTCGAGGCGCTCGAGGGCTTCAAGTCCGGCAAATA
>JAYTUA010000017.1:0-11988 GCA_043745015.1 Opitutaceae bacterium
AACAGAAACAGCGGCACGAGCTTCCACTTGTTGAAGCTCCGCACCGGCAGCCCGCGAAACTCCCCGCCCCCGCCCCACAGCGAATAGAGCCGGAGATTCAGGCCCTGGGCCTGCAGGGCCGCGACATCACGCTGCAGGAAAGTCTCCGACGTTTTCGGAAACGTCGTGAACAACAGGACGATGGTGGGTTTGGTTTTCAATCTTCGTCGCGTGTCATCCTGAGCGCAGCGAAGGATCCAGCAGAATGATCGCCACGGATGATGGCCCTGGATTCTTCGCTGCGCTCAGAATGACATGAAAAATAAGATTCATGAAAGGTTCGATTGTATCGCGGAACGACACATTTTTCTCAGGCGGTCGCGGCCCCCGCCACGGTGAGGAACGCCCCAAGGGCGGGGTCAGTGGGTGCGTCCTTGCGCCAGCCCAGCACCAGGCGGCTCTCCGGCGCCGGGCCGTCGATCGGCCGGAACGTCACTTCGCTGGGCAGTTGCTTGGCCTCGGAGGGTGACATGAACGTCGCGCCCAGCCCGGCCCGCACGAGGCCGATGGCGTTGGCGCGCGGCCAGACCTCGTCCGCAATTCGCGGCGACACCCCGGCCTGCCGGAATGCCGCCAGCACGCGGTCGTAGAAACCGGGATTGTGTGCGCGGGGAAACATCACGAACGGCGTGCCGGCCAGGTCCCGCAGGCGCAGTTTTTTCGCCTTGGCCAGCGGATGGCCGGCCGGGAGCAGCACGCCGTTCTTTTCCTGCATGAGCACCTTGGTGGCGAGCCCGGGGGTCGTCGCCGAATCGGGATGAAAGAAACCGCACGCAATCTCGCCGTTCATCAGGGACTCGAGCTGGGCGGACGTGGGCGACTCGTTCAATTCCACCCGGATGCCGGGATAGCGCCGGTTGAAGTCGCGGAGGATCCCCGGGAGCACCGTGGCCATCGCCAGGCCGGTGAAGGCCACGCGCACCTGCCCGGCCTGGCCGCCCGCCAGCGCCTGGATGTCCCGGGGCACCGCCGCGAGTCCGCGCAGCAGGGGCTCGATGCGTTCCAGGAAGGCCCGGCCGGCAGTCGTGAGCTCGACCTTGCGCCGCGTGCGGGTGAGCAGGTCGACCCCGAGGGCCGTTTCCAGCTGCGTGATGCTCCGCGAGAGGGCCGGCTGGGCCACGGCGAGCGTCTCGGCCGCCTTGCGGTAATGCAGCTGCCGCGCCACCTCGCGGAAGTAGACGAGGTGCCGGAGCTCGAAGGGATACTGATACTCGCGGGGCATCACAGGACACCAAACAAGTATTTCCTGTTATGGCAAGATTCTGGTAAGGTTCTACCCAATCCATCACCGCGGATCACGCGGATGCTCGCGGATAACTGATCCAATCTGATTCGATCCATCCGCGTTCATCTGCGAAATCCGCGGAGAATTCCGCCCCTTTCACCTTCACTTTCACTCTCACTGCTCCCTCCCCATGCTTCAATCCCTCTTCGAAAAAGTGTGGGCCGCCCACACCGTCAAAACCCTGGCCAACGGCCAGACCCAGCTGCTCATCGGCACGCACCTCATCCACGAGGTCACCTCGCCCCAGGCCTTCGGCATGCTGCACGACCTCGGCCTCAAGGTCCTCATGCCCCACCGCACCTTTGCCACGGTGGACCACATCGTCCCGACCGACCAGGTCGTCGAGCCGTATCGCGACCCGCTTGCACAGGCCATGATGGACGAGCTGCGCAAGAGCTGCGCGGAGTTCGGCATCACGTTCTTCGACCGCGCCACCGGCAAGCAGGGCATCGTCCACATCGTCGGCCCCGAGCAGGGCATCACCCAGCCCGGCACCACCATCGCCTGCGGCGACTCCCACACCTCCACCCACGGCGCGTTTGGCGCGATCGCCCTCGGCATCGGCACCAGCCAGGTGCGCGACGTGCTCGCCACGCAGACCATGGCGCTTGGCCAGCTCAAGGTCCGCCGCATCGAGGTGAACGGCAAACTCCGCCCCGGTGTCTACGCCAAGGACGTCATCTTGCACATCATCCGCCAACTCGGGGTTAACGGTGGCACTGGCTACGCCTACGAATACGCCGGCAGCACCTTTGACGGCTTCACGATGGAAGAACGCATGACTGTCTGCAACATGTCCATCGAGGGCGGCGCGCGCGTCGGCTACGTCAATCCCGACGAGACCACCTTCGCCTACCTCAAGGGCCGCCCCTACGCGCCCAAGGCCGCCGACTGGGACGCCGTCGTCGCCCGCTGGAAATCCTCCGCCTCCGACCCCGGCTGCCGCTACGACGATGTCGTCAGGATCGCCGCCGCCGACATCGCCCCCAACGTCACTTGGGGCATCAATCCCGGCCAGGGCATCTCCATCGTCGAGAACATCCCCAGCCCGGACACCGCCACGTCCGCCGACGACAAGGCCGGCATCATCGAGGCCCTCGCCTACATGAAGCTGCCCGCCGGCAAGCCTATCAAGGGCACGAAGATCGACGTCGCTTTCATCGGCTCCTGCACCAACGGCCGGCTCTCCGACTTCCGCGAGGTCGCCAAATATATCAAAGGCCGCAAGGTCGCCCCGGGCGTCAAGGCCATCGCCGTCCCCGGCTCGCAGATCGTCGCGCTCCAGTGCGAGAAGGAAGGCATCGACAAGGTCCTCGCCGCGGCCGGTTTCGAATGGCGCGCCGCCGGCTGCTCCATGTGCCTCGCGATGAACCCCGACAAGCTCATCGGCGACCAGCTCTGCGCCAGCTCCTCCAACCGCAACTTTAAGGGCCGCCAGGGTTCGCCCACCGGCCGCACGCTGCTCATGAGCCCGCTCATGGTCGCCGCCGCCGCCGTCACCGGCTCCGTGGCCGACGCCCGCGAAGTCTTCGCCGTCAACTGAATCAAACCACCAACCCGATTAACCACGAAACACACCCAATACACCAAACCCAATCGTTTTCACTTTCGTGTGATTCGTGTATTTCGTGGTTAAATATTTCTTCTCTTAATCCTCATGGCCTTAGCTAAAATCACCTCCCTCGCCGGCCGCGCCGTCACCGTCCCGGGCAACGACATCGACACCGACCGCATCATCCCCGCGCGCTTCATGAAGTGCGTGACCTTCGACGGCCTCGGCGAATTCCTCTTCTACGACGTCCGCAAGAACGCCGACGGCACCGACAAGCCGCACCCGCTCAACGACGCCCGCTTCAAGGGCGCCACGATCCTCCTCTCCGGCGCCAACTTCGGTTGCGGCTCCTCCCGCGAGCACGCCCCGCAGGCGATCCAGAAATACGGCATCAAGTCCGTCATCGCCGAGAACTTCGCCGAGATCTTCTTCGGCAACAGCATCACCCTCGGCATGCCCCTCGCCTGCGCCCAGCGCGAGGACATCGCCAGGATCGCCGCCGCCGTGGAGAAAGATCCCTCGATCGAGGTCGTCATCGACGTCGTGAAGCAGGAGATCCGCTTCGCCGGCCAGACCGTGCCGGCCCAGATCCGTGACACCGCCCGTGACGCCCTGATCAACGGCCGCTGGGACGCCATCGGCGAACTCCTCGACGGCGTCCCCGCCGTCAAGCAGACCGCCACCAAGCTGCCTTATTTGGCCGCTTCGGGCGTTTGATTCGATGAGCCAGCCAGCAACCCGCAAAGTTGCCATCATCACGGGTGCCGGTACCGGCATCGGTGCGGCCATCGCGCTGCGCCTCGGCGCCCAAGGCTGGCGCGTTGTCCTCGGCGGCCGCCGTCAGGACAAGCTCGACGAAGTCGCTGCTGCGGTCCGCACGGCCGGTGGCGAAGCCGTGGTCGTCCCGTGCGACGTCACCGTTTCCGCCGATGTCGCCCGTCTCGTCGCGGCCGCCGGCCCGACCCTCGACGCCCTCATCCACAGCGCCGGCAAGGGCCACTGCCTGACCATCGACGAACTCGACGAGGAAGAGTGGAAGGAGACGGTCGGGGTCGCCACGACCGGCTCGTTCCTCACGGCCAAGCTCGCGCTGCCGAAACTCCGCGCCACCACCGGCGGCCCGGGCCATATCATCGAAATCTGCTCCCTTGCCAGCGGCGGCACCTGGAACAAGGAAGTCGGCTACGGCACGGCCAAGGGCGCGCAGTTGAAATTCGCCCTGCACCTCGCGTCGCAGATGAAGGTGGACGCCGACGCCGGCGGACGCCGCATCCATGTCCACGCCATCTGCCCCGGCACGGTGGACACGCCGTTCTGGACCAACATCCCGCAGCGCACCATCGAGCCGCATCTCTGCCTGAAGGCCGACGAAGTCGCGTGGGTGGTCGAAGAGGTCATCAAGAATCCCGCCGCCACCGCCGAGACGCTCGCCGCGATCAAGCCCCGGCAGGACATCGTCATCAAGCGCCACGCCCCCTTCGAGCGCTGGGACAACGTCATCGCCCTCGCCCACGCGAGCCATCCTTAGGATAGTGTTAGCCCGACGCGGGCCCAGCCGGTTCTGGACAAGACCGGAGTCGTGAGTAGAAATATCAGGTCGCCTGCGCGTTTTTCCCCGCCACTCCTTAGGCGAACCCCACCACCCCATCATGTCGTTACCCAAGATCCCCGGTCTGCGCTGGTGGATGATCAGCCTGCTCATGCTTGGTGCGATCATCAATTACCTGACCCGCAGCACCCTGGCGGTCGCCGCGCCGACGATCATGAAGGATCTCAGTATTACGACTGAGCAATATTCGTGGATCACCGGCGCGTTCCAGGTCACGATCATGCTGCAGCCCCTTTGCGGCTATGTGCTGGATGTCGTCGGCTTGAAGCTCGGTCTCGCGCTCTTCGTCACCGCCTGGTCGCTCACCAGCATGGCCCACGGCCTGGCGCACAGCTGGCCGGCCTTCGCCGGCTTGCGCGGCCTGCTCGGTCTCGCGGAAGGCTCGGCCAATCCGGCCGGCATGAAGGCCGTGTCGGAATGGTTTCCCGCCAAGGAACGCGGCCACGCGGGCGCCCTGTATAACATCGGCGCCTCCTTCGGCTCCATGCTGGCGCCGCCGTTGGTGACATGGGTGATACTCTACTACAACTGGCAGGCCGCCTTCGTCGTCACCGGCGGGCTCGGCCTGCTCTGGCTCGCCCTGTGGCTGCTCCTCTACAATTCGCCGGCCAAGCATCCGACACTCTCCGATCAGGAGCGGGCCCACATCGAATCCGGACAGGAAACGCACCTCAAAAGCGACGGTCGCAAACCCTCGGTCATGTCCATCGTCCGGCAGCGCAATTTCTGGGGCATTGCCCTGCCCCGTTTCCTGGCCGACCCCACGTGGGGCACGCTCTCCTTCTGGCTGCCCCTGTATTTCATGACCGTCCGGGGCTTCGACCTGAAGCAAATGGCCCTGTTTGCTTGGATGCCCTTCCTCGCCGCCGACCTCGGCTGCTTCTGCGGCCCGACCATCGTGGTCGCCCTGCAAAGGCGCGGCGTCAGCCTCATCAATGCCCGGCGCGGCGCCTTTACCTGCGGGGCGCTGATGATGATCGGCGTCGCCTTTGTCGGGGTCGTCCAGAGCCCCTACGCCGCCATCGCCCTGCTGTGCCTGGCCGGATTTGCGCACCAGACACTTTCGGTCACCGTGATCACGATGGCCTCCGATCTCTTCAAACGCAACGAGGTGGCCACCGTCGCCGGCATGGCCGGCACCTTGGGCAACGCCGGTATCCTGGTGTTCTCCCTGCTCATCGGGAAATACGTCACCACCATCGGCTACACCCCCTTCTTCATCGGTCTGGCCGCCCTGGACATCATCGGCGCGGCGGTTCTCTGGACCGTGGTGCGCGAACGCGCTACTTCATCCGCCTAACCCGCCCATTCGCCCCCGTGAACATCCGCAATCCCATTTTGCCCGGGTTCAATCCCGACCCATCGATCCTGCGCGTCGGCGACGACTACTACATCGCCACGTCCACCTTCGAGTGGTTCCCCGGGGTGCAGATCCACCACTCACGCGATCTGGTGAACTGGCGGTTGCTCACCCGCCCGCTCACGCGCCCCAGCCAGCTCAACATGCTGGGCGACCCCGACTCCTGCGGCATCTGGGCTCCGTGTCTCACGCACGCCGACGGCAGATTCTGGCTGATCTACACCGACGTGAAACGCTACGGCCGCACTTCCGTCGGGGGCGCGTCAGGTGCATCGCTCCGCGATTTCCACAACTACCTCGTGACGGCCGATAAAATTGACGGCGAGTGGTCCGACCCGGTTTATATAAACAGCAGCGGCTTTGATCCCTCGCTGTTTCACGACGACGACGGCCGCAAATGGTTCGTCAACCAGCTCTGGGACCACCGGCCCGGCCACAATCGTTTCGCCGGCATTGTGCTGCAGGAATACTCCGTCAAGGAACGCAAGCTGGTCGGCACCCGCGTGAACATCTTCCAGGGCACGCCACTCGGCTTCACCGAGGCGCCGCACCTCTACCAGCGCAACGGCTGGTATTACCTCATCACCGCCGAGGGCGGCACCGGCTGGGGCCACGCCGTCACCATGGCGCGCTCGCGCAAGCTCACCGGTCCCTACGAACTCCATCCCGACACCACCATTCTCAGCTCGCGCCACCGGCCCGACGCCCCACTCCAGCGCGCCGGGCACGCCGACCTCGTCGAGACCCAGGCCGGCGAAACCTACATCGCCTACTTGTGCGGCCGGCCGCTGCGCAATCGCGGCCGCTGCGTCCTCGGTCGCGAGACCGCCCTCCAGCCGATGGTGTGGGGCAAAGACGACTGGCTCCGCACGACCGACGGCCAGGGCATCCCGCAGCTCGAGCCCGTAGCACCGAAACTGCCCGCGCATCCCTTTCCGTCCACGTCCGCCCGCTGCGACTTCGACGCCCAGCAACTGCCAATCGAGTTCCAGTGGCTGCGCACGCCATGGCCGGATGAATTGTTCAGCCTCACCGCCCGGCCCGGACACCTGCGGCTCTTCGGTCGTGAGACGGTAGGCAGCCTGTTCAAGCAGGCCCTCGTCGCCCGTCGGCAACAGGCGCACGGCTACAGCGCTGTCACCGTTGTCGAGTTCGAGCCCGAGCACTTCCAGCAGGCGGCCGGACTCATCTGCTATTACGGCGCAGCCAAATTCCATTATTTCCACGTCTCGCACGACGATGCTGTCGGCAAACACCTGTGTGTAATGTCCGCGATCCCCGATGGAGTCGTCGCCGATGCCTTCACCCCGCCCATCACGATTCCCGCCGGGAAGCGCATCGAACTGCGCGTTGAGGTGGACGAGGAGCGGTTGCGCTTCGCCTATCGCGTCGAGGGAGTGGACAAAGACTGGCAATGGCTGCGCCAGCCTTTCGACGCCAGCATCCTCTCCGACGAAGCAAGCATGCCTGGGTTGCCCAACTTCACCGGAGCCTTCGTGGGCGTGGCCTGTCAGGATATGGCCGGCACGGCACGGCCCGCCGACTTCGACTGGTTTGAATACCAGGAGAGGAAATATCTCTCTGATCCCACCGCCTAGACCGCGCGCGGCTTGGGGGGAAACGGGCCGGGCCGGTACTCGGTGTGCGCGACCTCCTGCGCGAGATTGACCAGCTCGGTGATGACGAGGGTCGGATCCTCCTCGTAACGCAGGTTCAGGAAATTGTCGCGGAAACGCCCGTAGCTGGCCCGGTCGGCCAGCCACCCGGCGATGATCCGGCCCAGGTCGGCGGCGCTGTGGATGAGCGCGACCCCGGCGCCGCGATTGAAGAATTTCACCGTCAGTTCCTCCTGGGGCATCACCCCGCCGAGGGCGTTGAAAATGATCGGACACCGGAAATGCAGGGCCTTGGCGCACAACGTCGTGCCCCCGCGGGTGACAATGACATCGCTGACCTGCATCAGGAGATGGACCTCATCCGAATACCGGTCCAAAAAGCAGTGCAGCTGCGGGTGGTCGGTGCGCCAGCTCAGGACCTGGTTGTAGGCCTCGCGGTTCCGACCGCAAATGACCACCGCCTGCACGCGCCCGGCGTGGGGCAGCAGCTCCGTCAGGAGATCGATGTGGTTGTTGGCCCCGTTGCCCCCCGTGGCGAGGAAGACGGTGAAAAGGTCGGCGCGCAACTCGAGTTCATGTTCCACGTAAGCGGCCCGCGCCGGCGGGCTCATGAACCCGATGTACTGGCGGGGTTGCATCAGGTGGCCGCGGACCCGGGTGCGCTCCGGCGGCATGCCCAGCTTGACGGCATAATCGCGGGCCGTGGGGGTGCGGGAAATGTAGAGGTCGGCCGTGGGTTCCACCCAGTTGACGCTGTAGCCGAAGCCGCCGGAAAACTCCCCGCAATAGGTCGCGCACCGGACCTGGTCCGCGCCGAGGATTTTCCGGGCCAGTTGGAAATAGCCGCGGTTGAGGCAGTCGTGGACGCTGAAGACGAGGTGCGGCTGGTATTCACGGAGCACCGTCTCGTAATAGCGCCGGCCGAAAGAGACCGAGCGGCGGTTGAGCAGGCTGAGCAGCTCCACGAAGAGGAAGAAGGCCTTGTGGATCCACGGGGATTTTTTCTGGATCCAGTTGTAGAAACTGACGCCGGCCCGGAAAAAGCCCGACGATTTCTCGAGCATCTGCTCGATGCGCACATCCACATCATGCCGGTAGAGTTCGAAGCACCACTCGGCAAAGGCCTGCGCCCGGGCGTCGTGGCCGGCGCCGGTGCTGGAAGTAAGGATGAGGATGCGGACGCGACTGGGCATGGTTATTGTCTGTGGACGGAACCACGATGGCCCCCCAAGCAAGAACGGCCGACTGATTGTGCGAAAACCATATTCAGAGTCCGAAATATTTTTCCTGCACCCGGCGCCGAAGCGAAAGGGAGCCGAGGCGGGCGAGCAACGGTGCGAGCACGGCCTGAAAGAAACGGCCGGAACGCACGGTGCCGCTGCGGCCGCGCTGGAGGGTGCATTTGAGTGACTCGGCCGCGTGCGCCGGCGCCGGGCCGGTGCGCATCATCCCGACGAATGCCTGCCAAGCCCGCGCCATGCGGGCGGCATTACCGGCGTCGAGGGCGGCGCCCTGGGGCGGACGCTGCACCGCGCCCTCGAAGTCGGTGCGATAATCGCCGGGCCGGAAATCAATGATGACCACGCCCGTGCCGTGCACCTCATACATGAGGCTCTCGTTGAGCGCCGACAGGCCGGCTTTCACCGCGTTGTAGGTCGCCTGATAGGGCATGCCGAACTCACCGGCGATGGAGGAGATGTTGACGAGCGCGCCGCGCTTCCTCGCCAGCATGCCCCGGAGCGCGACATGGGCGAGCCGGGCGGTGTTGAGCAACATGACGCGAAACTGCTCCTCCCAGATCGCAAAGTCAGTATGGGTGAACGAACCAAAAACCCCGAAGCCGGCGTTATTGACCACCACGTCGAAACCGCCCGCGGCGTGCTCGGCCGCGAGGAAGATTTTCTCGGCCGCGGCACCATCGGCGAGATCGAGCGCCACCGCATGGAAACGGGCGCGCGCCGGCAGCCGGGCCGCATGCCGGGAGGTGCCCCAGACTTCGACGCCCTCCGCCAGGAGCATCTCGGTAAAGGCCAGGCCCAGGCCGGTGCTGGCCCCGGTCACAAAGGCGGTGCGGTAGCGGGAGGAAAGCGGGCCGGTGCTCATCCGCGTCAGATGGCCTTGAAGATCAGCGCGACGTTGGCGCCGCCAAAGCCGCTGCTGTTGCTCAGCACGACATTGGGCCGTTGTGGCAGGGTGGCGCGGATGATGTTCAGCCCGGCGCAGGCGGGATCGAGATTGGTGATGTGCGCCGATCCGGGAATGAAGCCTTCCTTGATGGCGAGGGCGCAGAACGCCGCCTCCTGCGCCCCGGCGAGCGACAGCCCGTGACCGGTGAGGGCCTTGGTGCTGCTGATGGCCGGACGGGAGGGCGAATGCTTGAAAATGGCCTTGAGCGCCTTGGCTTCGGAGATGTCGCCGATGGGCGTGGAGGTCGCGTGGGCGTTGACGTAGTCCACTTCCTCCGCCGTCACGTCGGAATACTTGAGGGCGTTCTCGATGGCCGCGCGAAGGCCTTCGCCATCGGGATGCGAGATCGCCACGTTGTGCCCGTCGGAGGCCTGGCCCCAACCGGCCATCTCGCAATAAACCTTGGAGCGGCGGCGGGCGACCTCCTCCTCGCTTTCCAAGACCAGGGCGACGGCCCCACCGGTGCCGACAAAACCATCGCGGGCCACATCGAACGGCCGCGAGGCGATGGAGGGATCGGTCTGCAACGACAGCGCGCGCATGCCGGCGAAAGGCAAAATGCTCTCGACGTTGCCGTCCTCGGCGCCGATGACGAACATCCGCTTCTGCCGGCCGAGCGCGATCTCGTCATAGGCAAAACCCATGGCGTGCGCCGACGACGCACACGCGGATGAAAAACCGGTCGAGGCACCCTTGATCTTGAATTGCGACACCATGTTGAAATTCACTGTGCCGGAAATGGAGGCCACGATCCCGAGCGGCGGGCAGCGCATGACCCCGACCTTCCGCATGCGCTCCAGATGATGCCCGAGCAAAAAGGGTGAACCGGCGGAGGCCGCATAGAGTCCCGTGTCGGAATTGGAGTAATCCGCCTCGGAGAGCTTGGCATCCTCCACCGCCTGCAGCATGGCGCAATAGGCGTAGACCCCATGGGGCGCCATCCCGCGCAGGATTTCCCGGCGGATGTTGTAGCGCGCAGGAAACACCCAGTCCTCCTGATCGACGCTGTCCGTCTGAAAGTCCCGGATGGGGGCGGCCACCTTGACCGGCACGTCGGGTTTCTGGAATGGCGGATATTGCACCATGCCATGCCGGAGCTCGCGCAGGCTTTCCGAGACCGAGGCGGCATCGTTGCCAATGCTGGTGATGAAGCCGACGCCGGTGATGTATACTTTCCGCATGGATTACTCAGTCGCGCCAACCGGGAGGGCCGGCCCAATCAAAGTGTCGCGTATCAAAATGCTTTTGCCTCGACGGTCAACCACCGCCGGGGGCGGCTCAGGCGTTGACCGCCGACTTGGCCGGATTGAGCGCCAGGGGCTGTTCCGCCGGGGCGACCTGCGGCACGGGCTGGGCGACTTCCTCGGCGAACCCAAAGGTGAGCGTGATTTCCTCGGCGATGGCGGCCTTCTCCTGGCCGACCCGGATCTGTCCCTCGAACGTTGCGAGGGGGGACTTGAGCCGCTTCGGCTTGATCGAAAGACTGAGCACGTCGCCCGGACGGCAGACGCGATGGCAGCGGACCCCTTCGCACGAGGTGAAGAAAATGGTGCGGTGGTCGACCGTCTTGCCCGCCTCGCCGACCTGCCCCTCGATGAGGAAAAGGACCGCGAGTTGCCCGAGTGCCTCGAGCATGATGGAGGCCGGCAGCACCGGATTGTCCTTGAAGTGGCCTTGGAGGAAAAACTCCTGGCCGCTGATCTTGTATTTGGCGTTGGCCCCGTGGGCATTGACCGAGGCTTCGCCCAGGAAAAGGAACGGAGGCTGGATGGGCATCACGGACACAATCTGCTCGATCGGAATAAACTTGGTGGGCTTGGGCAGGGGCAGACCGCGCACCTTGCACTCAATGAAGATCTTAACGTCACCCACCGTGCGGAGGTGACGGAGCTCCTCGTTGTTGATGGTCATCTGCAGGACATCCTCCACCAAGATGACGATTTCCATCATCGTCAGGGAGTCGATGCCCAGATCCTCGATGACGCGAAGGTCATCGTCCGCATCCTTCAGTTTCGCCCGGAGATCCGGCTCAACATAACGCTCGATGATGCCGAGGACGATGGCCGGCAAATGCTCGGTGTTACCCGTTTTGCGAAATTGGGCAGCTGCTTCGTAAGTAGCTGCGGAACAGCGCTTCAAAGCTTCCCGCAGATTTGTATCATCTTCCGCCGTGAACGGTTTCAGGACGACGACGGAATGAGGGTTAACAGTCTGTGCCATTGGGTGATCAGGATATGTTGTCCCCTTCTGACATGTAAATCCCAAAAATCCTCCATTCCTTGCGTGAAAATTTCCCCGGCTCGTCAAATATTTAGCTTGTTGACTCGGTGCACGATGCAC
>JAYTUA010000018.1:0-11856 GCA_043745015.1 Opitutaceae bacterium
CACGGCCAGCCCGCGCGCCGCCGCCTCTTCCTTGAAGGTCCCGTCGCGCTGGTTGACGTAGAGCAGATTGGGCGCGGCAAACCGGCAGACATACAAGTCCAGCCACCCGTCGTTGTTGATGTCCGCGAACGTGGTTCCCTGGGTCCAGGGCCCCGCCGCCGCGTTCGATTCCGCGCCCCCGACAAGGCCTTTCATCCATGACAGCCCCTGCTCCAGGGTGCTGGTGGATCGGCCGAGACCGGACCGGTCGGTGACATCCTCGAATTTCCAGTCACCCAGATTGCGAAAGAGCCGGCTCTGGCCGGTCTTGCTCACGATGAATACGTCCGGCCGGCCGTCGTTGTCGTAATCACCCACCGTCACACCCGTGCCGATGGCCCCGAGCGCGAATTCCTGGTAACGCTCACCCCACATCTTGGGATCGGCATAGCTGTTCTCCGTGACGATGCCCGTCCGCTCCGGCGGAAGCGGAGTGAACATCGCCGCACCCCGCGGTCCCGAGCGCGCGGCCAGCGGAACCGACTGCAGCCCGTCCGTCGGGCTTGCGGCAAACGCAACCAAGCCCGCACAGCCGATCATGAGCAGCCAACCGGTCCGGCCAGTAAACTTTCGGGTCCGGCGGAGGGGCTTCAGGGCGACTAACATCACCAAGAAATGTCGCCTATTGGAAAGTCGAGTCAAGGGCGTCCGGCGCTCTCAGGCACAATCACCCTGACGCGTCCTTCCGGGTGGAATAGCCCGGCCAAACTGCCGGATGGGAGCCCGGGCCGCATAGCATTGCCAAGGGCGGTTTAGCCCGGCAATTTGCACCAAGTGCCTCCAACCAAATGACCCTGCCCCGTCGCCTTCCACCCCGTGCTTGGATTGCCACCCTGCTGCTCTCCCTGGGTTTCCTTGCCTGGATCAACCTCGGGCGCATCCGGCACGTCGAACGTCTCAACCAGCTGACGAGGGCGGCGCCTGTGCTCGATGCCGGATCGCCCACGGGTTACGCTGGCGGCGTCCGGGTGCACCTCGCGCCCGGACACAACAACGAGAGCTACCAATGGATCGCGCAAACGCAGCTGATGCTGGCCACGGGACAATGGCGGCTTCGCCATGTGAATTACGACAATGCCCCGGTCGGCCGAGCTGTGACCACCCCGTCACTTTACCGCTGGTGGCTGGCAACCATCGCGTGGTGCGACCACCAGTTGTCCGGCCACTCTATCGGACTCGCGGTGGAACAGGCGGCGCTGTGGGCCGACCCGCTTTTGCTCATCCTATTTCTCACCGGTGGCACGTGGCTCTGTGTGGCGCGGTTCGGCCCGCTGCCCGCCACCGTGTTTCCCCTCGTCGGAGCCACCTTATATCCCTTCGGCGGGGCGTTTCTTCCGGGATGTCCCGACGACACCGGGCTGGCCCTGCTGCTGTCGGCCGCCAGCGCCTTGACCCTGCTGGCCGGCATCTTGCCGCCCACCCCGGCCGAAACACCACCCAAGCGGTGGTTCATCGTCTCGGGCATCTTGGGCGGGATCGGTTTGTGGCTGAACGTCAGCCTCGTCACCCCGGTACTGATCGGTCTCGGGCTTGGCGCCTTGGGCGGAACCTGGCTGACCCGGCGCAGCCCGGCGGCGGCCCAACCGTGGCGGGCGTGGAGCGTGGCCGGTGCGGTGACCGCCACGCTGGCGTGGCTGATTGAATATGCTCCGGCGCACCTCGATCTATCCGGCTCACGACTGAACCAGAACCATCCCCTCTATGCCCTCGCCTGGCTGGGGGGCGGACACTTGCTGGTCCTGACCACAACCTGGCTGCGGGGAGCCAAGACCTTCCCGCAGCGGCGCGAGCTCGCCGGGCCCATCCTGGCCGGGCTGGCGATGGGAGCCTTGCCTGCGATCATGTACTTCAAGAATTCGCCCGGCTTCCTGACGACGCCCTTTGCCTTTCGTTTGACCGCATTGGGGGAGGAAACTGAGTTCGGCAATCTGGCCAAGTGGCTCGTCCACGAAGGAGCCACTTGGCAGACCCTGGCCGTCGGTTTGCCCCTGCTGTTTCTGGTCATGGCCGGCAGGCAGCTCTGGCGCCGGGAGGCCAATGACACGCAGCGCCTCGCCCTCGCTCTCGTGCTGGGCCCGGTGCTGCTTGCCCTGGGATTCGCCTGCACCCAGCTCAATTGGTGGAATCAACTCAATGCCCTGCTTCTCGTGCTGCTGGTCGCCGCCTTGAGCGGCACGGACAATGCCGGATCGTCGAATCCACTACCCGGCTGGCGACTGCTCGTGCTGGCTCTGGCCCTGCTGCCCGGCGTGATCTTGCTCGTGCCCCCGGCGGATACCGGCACCGGTGTCACACGCCGCGAACTCGAGGGGTTGGCGGAACGCGACTTCGCCCATTGGCTGGCCCGGCGGACGGGACCCGATGGCGCCATCGTGCTCGCCCCGCCGAACCTGACCACCTCGGTGTATTTTCACGGCGGGCTGCGCGGACTCGGCTCGCCCTATGGCGAAAACGAGGATGGATTCCGGGCGTCGGTACGTATCGCCGGGGCGACCTCCGCCGACGAAGCCCAGGCGGTCGCGCGCCAGCGCAACCTGACCCACATTGTCATTCCCTCCTGGGACGATTTTCTAGACGAATATGCCCGGCTCGGCGCCGATCAGCCCGATCACACCCTCATGGCCATGCTGCACACCTGGCTGCCGCCGCGCTGGCTGCGGCCCGTGCCCTATTATCTGCCGAACGTGAAGGAATTCGAGGACGACCGGCTGGTGATCTTTGAGATGACCGACGTGCAGGATCACGCGAGCTCGCTCAGCCGGCTGACCGAATATTTCCTGGATATGGGCCAGGTTGAGCTGGCCTCCCTGGCGGCCAAGATGCTGGCCACGGATTACGGGGCCGACCTTGGCGCGCAGGTCGCCAAGGCCCGCACCGAACTCGCTCGGCGCGACCGGGCGAGTTTCACCCAATCACTGGCGGGGATCACCGCCGGGCTGCAGGATGGTTCCAGTGATTCCCTTGCCTGGGATCGCCGCGTCAGTCTCAGTCTGGTGCTCGCGGAAGGCGGGCAAAGCCCGCTGGCCCGCGCCCAGGCGAAGCTTTGCCTCGATGAGATGGGCGAGCTCGACCTGCGCAGCCTCTCGGAATCCACGCTCTATCGCTTTTTGACCCTCGGCAAGAAACTGGAACTGCAAATCAAGGATGAGAAACTGCGGGAGCTGGCCAAAACCCTGCTCCCGCCGCCAATGCGCGCCCGGCTCTGAGCAGACGGAAGGGCACCCCCTGCTGTCCGCGCCAGGCTCCGCTCAACGTCCGCCGCCGATATCCAGCATGCGCAGGTTTCTCTGCGCCGGCTCGAAATCAGGCCGGACCTGCAGCGCCCGGTTCCAGCAGGCCCGGGCCTCTTCCGGCCGGCCCAGCCGTGCGAGCACGAGGCCGAGTTGGTCGAGCGCCTCCACTGAATCCGGTCGCAGGCGCAGGACCGCCTCGTAATGCAGAACCGCCTCGGGCAGCTGCCCCGGCTGTGAAACCAGCAAACTGGCCAGGTGAAAGTGCGCCGGGGCATAATCCGGCATGACCCGCAGCACCTCGGCGAAACATTCAATTGCCTCGGCCTCGTGACCGGGAATTTGGGCCAGAGCCTGGGCGAGATTGGCCCGGGCCAAGCCAAAGAGCGGCCGGAGTCGCAACGCCTCCTGGTAATGCTCGATCGCCTCGGGCAGACGCCCGGGGATCGCCGCTAGCTCGTTGGCCAGGCCATTGTGGGCCTCGGCAAAGGCGGGGCGCAGGCGCACGGCTTCCTGGAACAGGCCGGTCGCCTCCTCGCTGTGTCCGGGCTCTTTGACCAGCAACGCCGCCAAGGCGGCCAGTGAATCCGGGTTGTCCGTTTTCAACTGCAGCGACTGGCGGTAGAGTGCGATGGCCTCTACGCGTCGCTCCGGAGATCTGGCTGCCGTGGTCGCGAGGATGTGATGCCCCATCCAACTGCCGGGATTGGCGGCGATGTTGGCCTGGAAAAGCGTCTGGTCGTCGAGATAGAGGCGGCTGTGCCCGCGGGAACAGAGGCCAAGCAGGAGAACGACTACCCCGGCCAGCACCGGCCCGCTCCGGCGCGGTAGATGGGGAATCCTTTTGAAAGCCAGTGAAAGCCCGGCCGCAACGGCGGCCATGACGGCGGGGATGGCCAGATATTGGAAATGATCCGCCACGTAGGAGAAGGAAAAGGAGAAAACCTTGAAGAACCCCAGCACCGGGAAAAGCGTGCCGGCATACAGCAGCCAGACAGCGAGTGGCCCGCGGGAACGCCCGCGGTACATCCACAAGACTGCGGTCACGGCCAAGCCGGCAATAACGTGGACCAGCCAGCCCGCCGACTCGGTGGCCACATCCCATTGCGGGTAGAAGAAGGTGAGACCCGCCGGCCACAGCAGGTGGCCGAGGGAAAACCAGAAAATCCGGGCGGCGAGCAGGCCACGCTGCAGGAATGGCAATTCAGTCACCACCGTCTCCGCGCCCACCCAGTTGCTTTCGACTTGGGCGGTGAGCAAGCCGGCAGCGATGGCCACGGCAAACCAGGGCAAGAGCGGCAGCACATCGCGCCGCCAGGCGAGCCGGCCCTGCTGCCACCACAGCACCACCAGCAGGCCCGCCGGCAAGGTGACCGTCATGGTCTTGGCCCCCAGGGCGAGCAGGAACAAACCGAAAGCCAGAGCGTAGGACCACGCCCGGCGCCGGGCGGCAAAATCCAAGTAGCACAGGGCAGACAGGAGGTAGCAGGCGGTGGACAGGGTGTTTTTCTGCTCCGTGATCCAAGCGACCGATTCCACGCAGACCGGATGGACGGCGAACAAGGCGGCGGCGAACCACGCGGTGCCGGCGGGGACCAGCGAAGCGCCACCGGCGGCCGGCGGCTGCGATCCGGCTACCGGCTGCGACCAGAGGCGGCGCAGCAGGCAGGCCAGCAGACCGCAGTTCGCGGCATGCAGGAAAACATTGGTCAGGTGATAGGGCAGAACCGCGTCACCCCAGAGGCGATGCTCGAGCCAAAACGCGGAGTGGAGCACCGGGTAATACTCCTGGGTGGCCCCCACTTCGAACCAGATCCGTCGCAACCCATCCCACGACCGTAACCCAACGCGGGTGAGATGGGCGGGATCATCCCACAACACTCCACCGGTCAGGGCAGGCCAATACACCCAAAAGGCGAGCAAGCCGATGCCCGCTGCCGCGCATATTTGCCGATAGGAACGCGGGGGCGTTAGGGAGTTCTGGGCGGGCCGTGGGCGCATGTCACTCGGTGGTAATTCGTGGAATCCGTTTCACCGGCAGATTCATAGGGCTGGGCAGGTTAATTTGCCGCAAAAAAAAGCGCCTCCCGCAGGAGGCGCTTGAAAACAAAGACCCGTCGTCCAATTAGAACTTAAAGGTATTGGACAGGGTGATATATTGGTGCGGGGACAGGCGGTAGGTGGCCGGGGTCCCATCGGGCTGAACCGTCACCGGAATCAGCTTATTACCCTCACCGACGTTGGTAATATTCATTTGGATATTCCAATCGATGTTCTGGTTGAAGAACTTTCGCGGCAGCCGCTTGTTATAGCCAAACCAGAGATCAAAGTTGGCTTCGGAAGGACCATTATAAGGCCGGGACAGATCGAAGGCGATCGCACTGCCCAAGGGATCACCCACGGGGCGATTGCCAATGGCATTCTCACCCTGCCACCGAATGCCGCCACCCACATTGAAGCCGGTGAGCCGGCCTTCGCGGAAGGCGTAGTTGGTGATGGCATTGAAGCGCCATTCGCGCAGTTCGGACGCCTTGGTCCCTTCGGAAAGGGATTTCTGCGCCCAGCTGGATCCGACGCTGTTGAACCATGTGCGGAACGTGGTGTCGTTGCCCGCGCCACCCCACCAGATGCGAATGTCACCCGCAGCCGTCGTGCGGAGGGCTTTCTCATAGGCCGTGATGAACGTACGGAGGTTCGTGCCGCCCACGTTGGACCGGGTGGCATTAACCTGCGTGGCATTGAAGGTCAGGCGCCAGTTCTTGGTCGGATTGGCGTTGAACTCGATTTCGTAACCATGGGATTCGCTGTCCTCGGTGACAGTGAAGCCCTGCGGCGTGGTGGCGACCAGCGGCTTGGTGAGGTCGTTGAGCTTGATGCCCCAGGCCGCGTAGAAGCGCGGATCGACCTGCGCCTGCCAGACTCGCCAGGCACCAATCGCGGCCTTTTCGCGGACGGCGGCCTGAGCCAGGGTCTCACCGATGTCCTGCCCGTAATTATACAGGGAGTTGGTGGGGTCGAAGTCCGCATTGCCCGGGATGAAGACCGAGGTGTAGCCCGCAGGATTGGCCGCGCCAGCCGGGCGGTTATTCGCCTGAGTGTTGATAGTGTAGGCCTGGTTATCCCGCGACAGATCGTATTCGAACTGGTTGGCCCAGTTGCCACCGTATTGCTGCGACGTGCCGATGAAGCCCGCGCTACCCAGGGCTGAGCTGGTGGCATCCTTGAGCGCGGTGACGAATTTGTTGATCTTCAGGGAGAACCTTCCGTCCTTGGTCTCAATCAAGACACCACGGTCAATTGTCTTACCCGACGGGGCCGTCAGCGGTATGCCGTAGACGTCCACGCGCGAGGCGGACGGCTGGAAGTTGGACGACTTGTTATAGAAGAAGGTCAGCTCCACCGGCAGCTTCTCCATGAAATTGCGCATGAAGGGCAGCTGGTTGGCGTGAGCGACAAGGCTGTAACTGCGGGAGATCGCCGAGATCGTGTTGGTGGGTGTCGCCGGCAGCGAATAACCGGTCGAGGACAGGTTAAGATAGCCGGGAACGGCCGTGGAGCTGGCGTCCAAGGTCTTGCCCCAGGCCTTGGCGGTGTCCTTGCGGTAACCGAAGGTGCCGATGATCGACTTGTCCCAGAAGTAATTCTGCAAGACGAAGGCCTTGGAGGCGACACTGGTCTTGGTCTTCTGGGCCCCGGTGGTCAGCAGATTGCGATACTTCGCACTCGTTTCCGAATCGATGATGTTGATCGGAATGGTGACGAATCCGCGGTAGTTGGCGGGATTCTCCGACTGGGTGCTGTTATACTCGGTGCGGGTGGAGGGATAGTATTCGTTGGCCCAATAAGCCGCGGGATCGACGGTCGTCGCGACCCAGGTGGAATCGAACGTGCGAACCTGCAGCGTCGACGGAACCTGCACGAGCCCGGTGGCGCGCGGGATATTGGCCCCGGCCGCCGTGGTCTTGCTGGCCAGCGAATCACCGAGGTAGATAATACGATTAACCGAAACATCGGAGGCATTGAACCGGAAGTTGTTCCGGCCGATGAAATTCAGGTAATTGTTATCGAGGGCCGAATAGCGGGCCCAATTGCGATTGTCGGTCTTCTGGGTGTCATCCGAATACAAGCCCGTGATCGTGTGCTTGCCCAGGATACGGCGCCAGATGCTCTTGCCCGCATCACCGCCCCGGGTGAAATCGTGGGTGAAGAAGGCGGTCGCGCGCACGGCATCGCGCAGGCTCTTGAATTCCGTGTTACCGCCCTGGCCGCTGTCGCTGATGAACGGACGACCGACGTTCGGGTTGGGCGTGCCATCGGCCCAGGGTTCCAGCACACCATTCACGACCTTACCATGGGGTGTGCCATCGTTGTAAGTGCTGTTGTTGTCGATGAAGATCGCCTGCGTGCCGCCCGTGAGGAGCGCCAACTGACCGCGGGTGAAGTCCTCATGCTGCAGGTTGACCTCGAAGCCGAACTTGTCGTCCATGAAGGTCTGGGCGAGGCTGACATTGTAGGCGTTCCAGTCGTTCCACTCGTTCTTGTTCGGGCCGTCGATGAGGTTGTTGTAGTAATCGAAGGTCGACGGATCTTTCAGGCTGACGGCCTTGTAGAGACCATACTGGTAGTAGGGCAGGCCGGCATTGGCGGCAAAGGCATCGTAGGTGGCCACGCCACCGGGACGATTAAACGAGCGGGCCAAACTGCCGTCGATGGCCCCGGTGGTGCTGAGGCCCCGGACGGCGTAGCTTTCCCAGACAATATTGCTGGTGGGGGCCAAGGCCGAAGCGGTGGGATAGAACGAATCGATGCCGGAGAACTGATTGGCGAAATTACCCTGCCACGGATTGAAGCCGGGGTTGTATTTGCCCGCGTCCGGACCGCCGTTGATCACGGGCCGACCCTGGCCGTGATTCGGCCGGCCGGTGTTATCATCCTGCAGCTGGAACGGGTTGAAGGTCTCGCGGTTCAGGTAGTTGAAAACGCGGGTCTGGCCCGCCGTCACCGGCGTGGACACCCCGTTGATGATCGCCGTACCCGCGGCCTTGTAGACGCCGTTGTAGGTGCCGGAGTAGAACCAAGGGGAGATACGATCCAAGGGCGGGAGAGAGCGCGGGCGGTTGCTGTCGATGTTGCCGTTTTCAATGCTTGCCTTGACGATCGTGCGCGCGCCGTTCTTTTTCATGAACGCCGGCTCCCAGCGGAGGGCGCCATAGAGGCGGTTATTATCCTCATAGGCCGGTTCCTGCTGGAACTTGGTCTTGTCGTACACCGTATCAAAACGGATGGCGAGTTCGTTGGGGATGATGACCTTGTTGAAGTTACCCTGCGTGCGGACACTGCCCCAGCTGTCGAGGCGGATCGCCACTTCATTGGCGTTCTTAAAGGCCGCCTGCTTCAAGCCGACGTTCAGCAGACCCGCCGGGCTGCCCAAGCCGAACAGAATGGAGTTGGGCCCGCGCTGGAGGTCGACGCGATCAACGTTGTAGGAATCCCAGGGAATGTCCGAAAGGAAATAGTCCCGGGTGTTGTCGGCGGCAGCCAGACCACGGACGCGCGTGTTTTGATTCGGCCGGGTGAAGCGGCTGGCCTCATCGAGGACCGCACCGTCGCCCAAGCCCGCGAAATTACCCCGAACGCTGCCGACCTCGGTGCCGGCGGTGTATTGGAGGAGCGTTTCGTTGTTGGTCGCCTGGATGTCCTTGAGGAACTGGCTGGTGATGACGGTAACGGCATTGCCGATATCGCGCAATTCCGTGTTCAGGCGGTTGCCCGCGAGCGTTGTCGCGGCGGTGTAGGTTTCATCGCCGTCACCGGCGGTCACCTCGAAGGGCGACAACTCAATGACTTCGTCCTTCTTGTCGGGAACCGGGATGGCAGCAGGAGCTTTGGCTGTCGTTTGGCTCCACAATGGAGCAGCGGCGAATAGGAGGGCCGCGGAAACCAAGGTCGCAATGGACCTCGTGGTCGGGGGGGTTTTGGTGGTGTTCATAGGTTACTACAGGGAATTGTTTTCAATTACGGCTGCCGCGGACAGTCCGCAGCAGGCAGCGCGGACGGACGGACCGGACAGGAAAGCTTGGGGTGGCGCGGGGTGGCGCGGGGTGAAATGCACGAAAGCAGGGGTGGGGTGGTGGGGAGAACCTAGCGTTGCCAGTTGAGGGAGGAGCATAGGCACATGCGCCCCTATTCCCACTCTTACATAAGAATCTACCCCTCCAGATTTGCGCTAACTATTGACGAAACACGCATTCTTTACGAATAAACCGCGCTCTGTGCCAATTATAGCGCACCATTCCTATCGCCGCGCTGTGACGCACTGGCTGACCTCTCTCCCGGCAGACCCCCAGTTACCCCTCCATGCCCCAGATTTTGCCCGACCCCGTTCTCTCCACACCCATGTGCAATCGTGTCACCATGGCGGTGGTGGCCAAGCAGGCCGGCGTGCACGCCACGACGGTATCATTGGCCTTGCGCAATCATCCCAGCCTGCCCGTCGCTACGCGCCAACGGCTGCAGCTGCTCGCCACCCAGATGGGCTATCGGCGTGATCCGGCATTGAGCGCCCTCGTGGCCTACCGGCGCCAAGTCCGGCCCCTTAAGACAAATTCCTTGCTGGCCTACCTCACCCACTGGGACAGCCGCTGGGGCTGGAAAGACCACCCCGCGCACCTCTCCTTCTATAATGGCGCCAGGGAAAAGGCGGCGGCTTTGGGCTATCAGCTCGAGCATTTCTGGCTCGGCGAGCCGGGACTGACGCACCGCCGCATGAGCCGCATCCTTTATGCCCGCGGTATCACGGGCCTGATCCTCGCCTCGCACCGGCAGGAACATCAGGCGGCCCTCGATTTCGACTGGCCCAAGTTCAGTGCAGTCAAGATCGACTTCGCTCCGCGCGAGCAATTGCTGCACCTCGTGACCAACGACCAGCGCACCATCATTGCCCTGGCCATGCAGCGCGCCCGGGCCGCCGGTTACCGCCGCATTGGATTTGTGATGCCGAGGTGGTGGGATGTGTTCGTCGATCGCGCCTGGTCCGCGGGTTTTCTGGCGGAACAGCAGACGAGTGCGCCCCTCAACCACATTCCGATTCTCTATTATTCCACGCCACTCCGCACGGAGCGGCTCCTGACGTCGGGCCCCGACTATGCCGTGCCGCCCGATCAACTGGCCCAGTGGCTCACCGCCCACCGCCCGGAGGTCATCCTCAGTTACGGCCCCTTTGTGCGGGACAGCCTCCAAACCCTCGGCCTCTCGGTGCCCAAGGATATCGCCTTTGTGGAGACCTTCCTCGACCAGCCCGACGGCAAGGTGGCCGGCGTGCATCAGAACTGCAACCGCGTCGGCGAACTGGCCGTCGAGATCCTTGCCGGGCAGTTGCACCAGCATGTCTACGGGGTTCCGGCCATCCCCACGATCACCTTGGTTGAGGGCACTTGGTTCGATGGGGCTACCCTGCCCCACCGTAATGATACCGGCATCGCCCCACTCCTCGGCCCGCCCGCCTCCTTCGGCTTACGCCGGTCCAGTCTGGCCCGCAAGGCCATTGCCTGAGGCCGGGGCCCTGTCGGTCGAGATGGTTATCTGGTGTCCGTCAGCCAGGACCACCGAGGCGGCGCTGATTTTCCAGCCCTCCGGCGGTGGGCAAAAAAAATCCCGTGGCTGCCGGCGCCACGGGAATGAAGCGAGTCAGACTGTTCGGCCGATCAGAACTTGCGATTGACGCTGACGCGCACGTTCGTCGGCAAGCCGATATACACCAGCGAGCGGTTGATGCTCGCCATGAGGTATTCCTTGTTGAACACGTTATCCATGTTCACCTGGACACCCCAGTTGTTCTTGGAGTTATAGGCCAGGGTGAGGTTCACCAAGGTCCGTGAGCCCAAGTAGAAGGTGGGCAGGTTCGGGATGACCTTGGAAGACGTGCTCGCCGCCGTGAGACCGGAAGCGGCGTCACCAGGGCGGTTGCCGATGTAGTCCACCCCGACAGCGGCCCGGAAGCCCTTCAAGGCAGGAGCGCTATCCTTGTCGAAGGAGTAGCTGACGAGCACGCCACCGGATTTTTCGGCGGTGCCGCGGAACTCGACGTTGTTCGGGTCACGGTTCTTGAAGGCCGTGTAGTTGCCGATGATCGAGAGGTTCTTGGTGGGATTGGCGCGCAATTCGTATTCCCAACCCTTGGCGGTGCGATCGGAGAACAGGGGGGCAGCAGCGGGCTGGGCGGCGGCGTGGTGAGGTTGGCCGGGTTGGGCACCGAGAAGTTGTCCTGCTTGATGTCGAAGTGCGAGAGGGTGAAGTACACCTTGTCTTCCCACACCTTGGCGCGCAGGCCGAACTCCTTTTGCTTGCTGCTGGTCAGCGCCGGCACAAAGGCACCGGTGGTGGACGGGTTGTTCGCCGAGGACTGCTCGCTGGAGGAGTAGTAGAGCGAAACCATGTCCTTGTAGGGCTTGATCACGATCCCGTAGGACGGCAGCGAGGTGGTCGGCGAGCTGCCCTTGAAGACGCCGCTGATCATGCTGTGGGTGCGCTGGCGGTAGTATTGCTTGGATTCGGCCAGGTTCAGAATCAGGCGGTTCTGGAGGAGCGA
>JAYTUA010000019.1:0-39040 GCA_043745015.1 Opitutaceae bacterium
ATAGTGGGATGTGGCTAAAGAATCCTCAGGCGTGTTTTCCTAGTGAGTCAGCGAATTTGGTTCGCGCCGGTTGCGTCTAACTAAAGCGAAGATGCTCTAGGTCCGCCCGTCACTCGTTGTCGAGACCGCGCAGGGCGATGAAGGTCCCACCGTGCTGATAGGTGATTTCGCGCATCAGGTTGGCCAGCTTCACACCCGTGTTGCCCATCGAAAATCCCATCATGATGGATGTGGGAAACCCGATGGCGTTGATCACGACCTTGCGCTTCCCGTCCTTGTCCTTCGGATTAAGTTCATCCAGTCGCTTCAACACCGCGTCGGCGGTGCCGGTGAACTCATCGCCCAGGATGAAGATGGTCATGGTCATCTTCTCGTCGTTCGGATCATAGAGCGTGCGCAGGGCGCGCACGATGCCGGGCACGGGATTGCTGTTGCTGTAAATATCGTAATTGTTGAGGGCCTGCTTGACGGCATTGCGGGTTTCCTGGGTGTCAGGCAGCCACTTCTGCTCCGCCATGTGGCTGCCGAAGATAAAGCGGCCGTCGGCATCCAGGAACTGCAGGCCATCGACCTGCGGGTAGGCATTGAGCACTTCCTCAAACTTCCTGAGCGCGATCGGCCAGATGCGCTCGGAGTTGGCGTCGCGCATGCTGCCCGAGGTGTCGATGATGAAGGCAATGTGGTTGCTGCCCGCCGGCAGGCCCAGGGGGGCGGGCTGGACATCCTTGAGGGTCACCTCGGACTTTTTCTGCCGGGCCGCGATGTCCTTTTTCAGATCATCAATATCCGCGACCAGCGCCTTGTGCCCCTTTTTTTCATACTGGATCTTGTTCGCCAGGTCGTCGAGCAACCCCTTCAGGTTGTCCTGCAGTTTTTGGGCATCGAGCACGAGGTTGGCCGCGTCATTGCTGCCCTTCTCGAGGTCGCCCTTGCGCTGCTGCAGCTCGGCGAGGCTGGCGACATAGCTGGCCGCCATGGCCCGGAGCTTGTCGCGCGCTTCCAAGGTGGCCTTGTCCTGCTTGTCCACGGTCAGAACGAAAAGCAAAATGATGGCCCCAAATCCGCAGCAAATGCAGTCAAGGAACGCCAAACTGAAAATCTGGGTGGGGCGGCGGCGGATCATGTGTCGGGCCAGCTGGCGGAGGGACTCACGAGGGCGCCGCGCGTGTCGATGGCCAGCTCCCAGAAAAGCGCGGCCGTGCCCGGGTCGCCATCGAGCGGAAAGAGAATCGTGCTGACCGGGATGCGGGGGGGCAGCTGCCGCACGGCGTGCCGCAGGTATTGCACCCGGGTCTCGTCGTCGGTGTTGCCGTTGTTCGGCGAGGTGTCGCTCGTCGTGGGCAGGCCGTCGGTCAGGAGGATGACGGAATCCGGCAGGGTCGGCATGTAGCGCACCGTGGTGAAGGCGCGCTCCAGATTGGCCGATCCGCCCGGCACGATGGTGTGGAGCTTGGTGAGCACATCCTGCAGGCCCTGGCGGTCGGTGCGGGCGATCCAGGCGTCGCCGCGCGAGGGCAGCAGCGGCGTGGTTTCATCGTTGAAGAGCAGGACTTGGAAGCTCGCCTCCGGCCCCAGGTTGGCGATCATCCATTCCAGGGATTTGACCACCCGCTGCCACTTGGGCGATTCCCGCTTCTTGAATTCGGGCTCAGCGAGCAGGGCGACGGCGTCCTGGATCGTGTCGCCCAGCATGCTGCCCGACACCCGCACGAGAAAAAGCACATGGGTGCCGTCAAACTTGACGCCGGTGAGGTATTGCCGGCGATCCTCATTGGGGATGGGCAGCGGCTGATTGTCTTCCGTGGGCAGGGCTTTCTTTTTGCCGAGAAGGTTGTCGAGCGCGTCCTTGAGGGCGCCGGTCTGCTGGAGCAGCAGGAGCAGCTCCTTCTGCCGGTTGGTGAGGTTGACCTGCTCGCCGGTCTGGCGCGTTTTGAGCTGGTCGAACTCGCTTTGCGCGGCCGCGAGCATCTGTTCCAACTGGGCGACCTCGGCCGCGCTGGTCTTGACGTTCACCGCCAGTTGCCGGACCCGCTCTTCGACCTGTTCGAGGCTCTCGGTATCGCGGGATTTCTGCTGGCTCACGGTGAGGATGAAGATCAGCAGCACGGCGCCGAAGCCGCAGCAAATGCAGTCGAGGAAGGCCAGGCTGAACACCTCCGTCTCGCGCCGCCTGCTGCTGATGCCGCTAGCCATGTCGGGGCAACGGTCAGGGGTTGGAGGCGCGGCCCGGCCGGCACGTGGCGAAAAGCAGCTCGGTCCCGATTTCCCCCACGCGCACAATCATGCGGTCACCGGCCTCCACCGGCAGCCGGCCGGAGGAATCCGCCACGGCCGTGCCGTTATCGCTGACCTGGGCCTCGTCGAGCCAGAGCCGGCCGGCGTCACGGATCAGTTGCACGAGGCAGTCTGGGGTGGCCTTGAACGCCGCCGGCAGCGTGACGTCGAGGTTCGGCAGGCTGGGGGAACCGATCTTCACCGTGCCATTGCCGACCAGGGGATGGCCGATGCCATCGATGATGACATGCGTTGGCACCTGCCGGGCGCCGGCAATCGCGGCCCGCTGCAACTGCATTTCCCAGATGGCCCCCCGGCGCAGGTTGGCTTGCGCCAGCGGCACGGCGGTCAGCACCGGGACATCGGAAACGTCAGACGGCACAGCCAGATCCGCGGCGAGGCGGGCGGCGCCGAGCGCGGCCGCGGCGCGCGGCAGCCGGAGCAGGTGGTTGAACCCGGCCTGACGGAACCGCGACTCCAGCCCCGGGATCGCGGAGCTGCGCTCGGTGAGGGCGAGGGTGCAGGCATGGGGATCGAGGGAGTGTTTGCGCAACAGTGTGGCCACGGCCGTCGCGAGCGAGGCGACGAAGGACTGGGTGTCTGCCAGGAGCTGCTCGCGGGTGGCGTTCATCTCGTAGGCGCGCTTGGCGGTGTTGATCTGAAAATGAAATTCCGGTCCGCCGCCAAAGGCGAAATCCTTCACCTGGCGGTAAAAGGCCTGCTCCAGCCGCCCGTCGGCGAGGATGTCGAAGGCCGTGTGCCGCAGGAACCGGTTGCCCATCGCGGTGACAGCCTGCTTCAGCAGTTGCGCGAATCCGGACTGGGGTAGCTGGAGAAAATCCACGCGCTTGAGCTGTTGCGCGGTCTGGAAGAGAGTGATCTCGGCGTTGTCCAGGTGGACGTCCAGCACGATGATCGGCCACGCTGCGTGCGCCCCCGGCAGGCTCGGGTCGCACAGGGCGGCGCAGGCCATGTCCACCACGCCGGCCAGCGGCCACTTGAGTTCCTGGGCCATGCCCAGCAGCAGCCCGACCTTTTCGTCCTCGGTGGTGGGGTCCTTCAAATAGGTGCCGGGCACCGCGAGGACCAGCTTGTCCGGCAGGCTGGCAAAAGCCTGCTGGCCGTAATCGCGCAGGAAAAAATAACCCAGTTGGGAATAGGACAGGAACTTGCCCTCGAGCGAGAGCGGCGAGGCCTCCCGCGACAGGTGCGCCAGGAAATTATGGCAGACCTTGCGCGGATGCACATGCCAGATGTCCTCCGCCGCCCGGCCGTACATGAAACTATTCCCGTCGCGGGCCACAAACGCCGGCCAGCCGAGCAGGGCGGTGGAGCCGCCGGGGGCTTCCAGCGGTCGGACCGCCGGACCGCCGTCGTTCACGGCGGCCTGCAAGCTGACATCACAGAGTTCGAGGCCGAGCGCTGGCATGGGCTTAGATTACCGAATAGGGGATTTCTTCGCGATCGCGGGCCGGCACCTTCATGACATCGATGAGCTTGTCGCGGCAATAATGCCGGATGTCGATGATCAGCTCCTCCTGGCTCGATTGGACGATGTGCAGCAAATACATCAGGAAAATGCAAAGGATGAGGCCGACGAAAGTGGAATTAAATGCGAGCCCCAGGTTTTGCGTCACGGCGCCAAGGTTTCCCTTGATCGCCTCCTCGGCGAAGGAAAGCGCGTGGCCGATGCCGCGCACGGTGCCCACAAAGCCGATCGCGGGAATGGCCCAGACAATGTAGCGGATAAGTGACAGCGAGGAATCCAGCGAGTCGGCGGCGATGTCCGCGCGTTCCCTCACCGCGGTGGCTGCGTCCTGGATCGAGTTACTGGCGTGAAAACGCTGCAGGGAGGCCAAGATGCAGTCGGGCAGCAGGCGGTCGCGCCACTGCGGCGTACGCTCAATCACAGCTTTCAGCTCTTTGTAGCGGTCCAGCGCGTCCTCGGGAATGATGCGTTCCCCTTCCTGCAGCTGGATGAAATCATGCTTGAGCAGCCGTCGCTCGCGCGCGACCCGCACCATCTTGTAGGCCAGCACCATCATGCCCCAGAAGCAGAAGGTGACTTCAAATTTAGGCTCCTCATCCTTGATGATGAGATAGACGGAGCGCTGATGCTGGTCCATGGAGCTCGACTTGCCGGCGGACTGCGCGGCCTTGACGCGGCGCTCCAGCAGCAATTCGGCGGCCCGCGGCCGCACGGTGGTGTGGTAGAATATCTCGATGCTCACAAAGGCGAACACCAAGGCGAGATTCGGCACCATGAAGTCCAGGGAGAGAAAGCCTTTTTTGGGCAGGAGGGCCATGGGCGGGAACGGTTGGTTGGGGGCTGTCGCCGGGCAAAACAGGGGTGGGCGAGCAGAATCGAGCCTAGTAAAAGAGGCTTTGAAAAAATAGCCAATACAACTATCTTGCCCCTTCGTCTTGGTTATCCCCATGATTCCCCTGTGAACGGTGCCTCTAGAAACAGTTTTCGGTTGAAGCAGGCCTTGGCCGTCGTGCTGGCCTTGTCGATGGGCTTCTCCGGTGGCTGCCAGGTGGCGCCGTCCAAAACCGTCTCCGGGGCGGGCACCGGGCTTGGGGCCGGCGCCGTGGTGGGCGGTTTGGCCGGCAACGCGAGCGGCAACTCCAGCCAGGGCGTGCTCGCCGGCGCCGCTGCCGGGGCGATCATTGGCGGCCTCGTCGGCCTCACCCAGGAAATCAAGGAGCGCAAGGAGCAGGACCGCCTGGCCCAGGAACGCGCCTACCAGCAGGAGCTGGCGAAGAAGCGCGGCGAGGAAGCCAAGGCCAAGGCCGAGCTCGACGAGGAACTGGCCATCGCGCAGGGCTTTCAAATTTCCGACATGGAGCTGAACGAGGCGAAGCAGAAAGTGGACAACGCCTCGACGCGACTGGCCCGCCTGCGGGATGAACGCAACTCCGCCCTCGCGAAGAAGAAATCCCTGGATGAAGCCCAGGAGAAACTGCTTACCACCGAGGCGGAAATCGCCCGGCTGGAGGAAGAGCTGGCCCGCCTGAAGGGTGCCACCCCCGACAAATCTACCGAAGCCAACACCGGCGCCCCCCCCGTCACCCCGCCCGCCCGGCCCTGAGCCCCGACTGCACCCGGCCCATCCTGGCAACACCCGACATTCATCCGGAGACAGGCCATGAAATTAACCCCAGTGCCCCGCCACTTCGTGGGCGCCGTCATGGCGACCACCCTTGCGCTGTTCGTTGGTTGTTCCACCACCACCTACACCGTGCAGGTCGATGCGATCTCCAAGCCGACGGAGACGGCGGCCCAGTCCGCCCGGGCCCCGCAGTCGTACCATATCCGCTCGAAGAATCCCCGGCTCGATGAGACCAGCCTCCGCTACAAGGAAGTATCCGATTACGTGAAGACCGCCCTGTCGGGCAAGGGCATGTATGAAGCGCCGAGCCCCGAGGCGGCCGACGTCGTGATCGACATCGACTACGGCATGGACGCCCCGCGCGTGAAATTCGAGACCATCAGCACCCCCATTATTTTGCAGACGGGAGGGACGTATGAAACCCGGCAGGAACAGCGCATCATCCGGAAGCCCGACGGCAGCATCGAAGTCATCTGGGTGGAGGTGCAGGTTTATATTCCGGGCCGGACCGAGTTCATGGGGGTCAAGGAGGAGGTGACGCCCGTGATCGTCTACGAGAAATACCTGAAGGTGTCGGCCCGGGAAAACAAGGAGACCAGCGAAGGCCGGGCCCCGGCCGAGGTCTGGAGCGTCAATGTTTCAGCCGAGGACCGGAGCCAGGAACTGAGAAAATACATCCCGATCCTCGCCGGAGCCACGGCCGACTACATCGGCACGAACACCAAGGAATCAAAGCCCATCACCATTGATGAAAACGCCGAGGTCGTGAAATTCATCAAGAAGGGCATGTAAACCCGCGGCCGTTCCCCGAACCAGCTCAACACTCCCGCGCAATGATTTCGATGACCAGGCAAAATTTCCCGGGCCGGGCCCTGCTGGCCGTCCCCTTGGTGTTGCTCGCGGGATGCAACACGACCACCTACGTCCTGCAGGTGGATGCCATCAACCAAGCAGGCCAGGTTGCCCAACAGGCCAAAGAGCCGCACTCCTACAAGGTTCGTTCGCATAATGCCAATATCCCCGAGGACAATTTGCGCTACAATGAAGTGTCCGAGTACGTGAAAACCGCCCTGTCGGGCAGGGGGATGTACGAAGCCCCCTCGGTCGCCCACGCCGACCTGATCATCGAAATTGATTACGGCATGGATACCCCGCGGATGAAGTATGAAACGATCACCACCCCCATCATCGTCATGCAGGAGGGCCTGGCCCAACGGGAAGCGGTTCCGGTGGGATCCAACGCCGATGGCAGCATGAAGTACAAAACCATCCGCGTCCCGGGCCCCCAGATCCGGAAAATCATCGGCTGGAAGGAAGAAACCGAGCCCATCATTGTTTACGAAAAGTATCTTAAGATTTCCGCCCGCGAGAACCGCGAATCCGTGGAAGGCCGCTCGCCCCCCGAGGTGTGGAGCGTCAATGTGTCCGCGGTGGACACCAGCAACGAGCTGAGAAAGTACATGCCGATCCTCGCCTCGGCTACGGCCGATTATATTGGCACCAACACCAAGCAGGAGAAGGCGGTGGCCGTCAGCGAGGGGGATGAGACGGTGAAGTTCATCAAGAAGGGCATGTGAAACCCACGCCGCCGCACCATCGGTCGGGCGATTTATCTCCGCCGCCCAGTCCGGGGCCGGGCCGGGAAGGAACATTCCCGGCGTTTCCCGGCCTCCGCGGGTTGCTGGCCGTGCTCTTTTTCACCGGCTGCCATACCGTGCATGAAGTGACGGTCGATGCGATCAGCAATGCGCAAAAGCCCAGCGGCACCTCCTACCGGCTGGAGGTCCTCGATCCCAGCGGCGGAGTGGATGTGGAGCTCCAAGCCGTGGCCACCGCCAAGATCAAGGAGACCCTCGCGGCCCGGGGACTATATGAGGCGCCGGCCAGCGCCAAACCGGACATGATCATCAATTTCGAATACGGGGTGGGCCACGGCCACATCAAGATCGTCACCGAACGGAATACCGATTTGCTGATCGGCCCCTTTGTCACGCCGGAAACCAGCTCGAAGGCCGTGGTGGTGTACGACAAATACATTGAGCTGACCGCCCGGGAAGCGGTGACCACCCCGGATCCCGCGCACCCCGGGACGCCGGCCAAACCCGGCGAGGAATTGTGGAACATCCGCGCTTCCATTGAGGACGCCAAAAACAACCTGGAGCCCTTTCTGTCCGCCCTGACTTCCGCCTGCATCGACTACATCGGGCAGAACTCCGGCAAGGAGCTGCACTTCAAGGTCGAATCCGAAGCGGCCAAGGTGCTCCTGAAGCAGCGCAGCAAGCCGCCCGAGGCGAAATGACCGGCCCGCCGCCTGGCGCGGAAAGGGCCCAGACCAGGCGGCGGGTCAGGGGCAAAAAAGCCTAGAAGGCCACGTGCGCGCCAAACCAGAGAACGGCCACGGTGAAGGTTGCGCAGATCCATGTCGCGATTTTTGCCCCGCGGGCATTGCCGAGGTAGTTTTTCTCCCCCGAGGCGGCGGCCTGGGCGGCCGCGACCCCCGCCAGCTGGAAAGTGCGGAAGGTGAAATAGCCCTTGAGCATCGCGCTGGCGACCAGCAGGGCGAACTGGGTCTGGCCCGCGCCCGCGGCCCCTTGCAGGGAGCCGAGAATTTTCGCGTCGATGGTCAGGATCGTGAGGATGTTGAGCATCGCGAAAATGGAGGCGCGGCCGGCGAGCCGCTGGATGGCTTGCTCCACGGCGGACAGCCGGGTGGGATCGTCGACGGTCACCAGCGCCGTGGTGGAACCCTCCACCACGACATGATCGTCGTCCTTTTGCGGGAAGGGCGCGCGCCACGCCGCCAGCACGGAGGGCACGGAGGCGAACATCACCACAAAGAAGAAGGTGGAGAAACCCAGCCACTCGGCCAGCGGGCCGGAAATCATCGCGGTGGGCACGAGCACGAGATTCATCAGCGAGTTGGCGAAGGCGTAGTGCGTCATGCTGCTGCGCCCCGGGGCGAGCTGCTGCATCATGTAGATCATGTTGCCCACCATGCCGACGCCGTAGCCGAATTTCTCGATGCTCACCATCGTCACGATGGTTTCATAGCTCAGGCCGTGGCCGGCCGCCGCGTAGTGACTGAGATAGACGAAGGTGAAATGCGGCACGTTCAGGCACAGGCCGAGGATCCACAGGGAATGGACCAGCGTCATTTTGCCGATGAACCAGCCGCCCAGCAGCCCGCCCACGATGAAGGCGATGGTGCCGTAGACCGCATCGATGTTGCTCACCTGGCCGGCCGTCAGGCCGAGTCCGCCGTTCGCCTGCGCGGACTGGAGAAAGAGCTGCCCCTCCATCATGATGAGGCCTTCGCCGAGGCGGTAGAGAAACACGAAGGCGATCATGCCCCAGAAGGCACGCTTGTGGAAAAAGGTGGCCGCGGTCCCGAGAAAGTCGTCGAGCACCTGCTTCGCGCTGTGCGGGCGGTCCGAAATGCTGCCGGTCGGCAGCAGGAAAATGTGATAAAGCCACAGCACGAACATCGACGCGGCGCAGGCCAGCATGACATACCGCCACATGGTCGGGTTGGACCAGCCGTGGGTGGTGCGCAGGCCGTCGAGCACGGAGATCAGCACGCCGGCGGCCAGCACCTTGCCGAGCGTCCAGCACATGCTTTGGAAACCGGCGAGGCGCGCCTGGCTGGGCTTGTCGAGATCCGTCAGGTAGACGCCGTCGGCGCAGATGTCCTGGGTGGAGGAGGCGAAGGCGGCCACCCAGAGCAGCGCGATGCTGATCTGGAAAAATCCCGGCGACGCGAGGCTCATCGCGATGGCGGCAAAGAGCAGCCCGCACAGCACCTCCATCGACAGCACGAAGAACTTCTTCGTCTTATACATGTCGAGGAAGGCGGCCCACAGCGGCTTCAGCGACCACGCGATGCCGATGCTGCCGACGGCCACGGTGATCTGGCTGTCCGCATAGCCGAGCGACTTGAACATCCGCACGGCGGTGCCGTTGACCACGTTGTAAGGAATGCCCATCGCCAGGTAAAGCGACGGCACCCAGAGATAGGGACGCCAGGAAGAGAGCTTCGATGACATTGGGTGGAAGGGGTGGTGGGTATTCTGCTGGCTGGCAGAACGGGGTGCGGCCATAACACCGGCGACCCCGGCAAAAGCAAGGCGAAGCCTTGGCCTAGCCGATTGAATATGACAGGAAGAGCTTGGATCCTTCCGCAGGCGGCGCCCTTATTTCTTTACCATCAAAAGCGCGGAGACTTCTTTTTTCAGAGCGGGATCTTTGATTTCGGCGACGACGAGTTGTGCGATTGTCGCGGTGTCTTCGGCACTATCGTCATACTGGTCCCGCCGAAAATACTCGACGGTCCGGATCCAATCCCACCGCGCGTTATATAGGACCACTCGCCGGCTGTAGCGTTCAATCTTCGCGGCATTCGCTGCGATCATGCGTTTGTATTCTTCGCGGACCTCAGGATCTTTGATATCGTCGGGTGACATACCCGATATGAATGTATGTTGTTTGCCCCCTCTGCCGGCGGGGGGAGCGATATTGATAAACCCACGGTCATTCGGATCAAAGCTCTTGTCTTGAGTCGCATCGACTTTTTGCAGGGTCGCCAGCCAGAGTCGAAGCTTCGTGTCTCGCACAGCCCGGCTTGATTTCTCGACGTAGGCTCGGGGTGGAATTGCTTCAATTTCCAATCGCACGGCAGTGATTGCCGTGGCGTCTTTCGCCGCCAAGGCCTTGGCAAGCCCAGCCATGATGACCTGGCGTTGCTCGCTGACCGCGGCCGGCCATATTTTGACAGGCTCCAGAACCCGATTGTCCGGACTATAATGCTGCGATGCCTGGTCGTCGGCATCGCGCGGTATGCCGGTATAGTCATAAAACACGATGACGGTATAGCCCGGAGCGACGGTATAGGTAACACCCTGAGAACTGCTGGTGAAACCAGTTTTTGCAGTATAGCCACCTTCAGGCGGAACATACGGTGGTAGAATCCGCTCAACGTCCTCGCGCCGCATGCCGACGTGGATCTGCTGCGCGCGCTCCGCCCAATACTTGAGGTCTTGGACCGGCTGGGCGCGACACACACCCAAGGCAGACGCAGCGAGGACAATGACAGCGACGAACTTCAAGAGAGATTATTCCTTGCCTCATATTAACTGTCCGTCCCGCGGCGCCAAGGCGTATTTGGACCGACACGCAAAACAACGGACATGGACTAAATGACAGATAATCGGTTTCAGAACGGGCAACCAATCGAAACCGGTAGCGGGGCGCCGCTCATCAGCACGAAGATGTCCACCCCGGGCTGGCCGTGGGTGTGGTTGGGGAAGTTGATTACACCGCACAGCCAGCGACCGCCGTCGGACGTCAAGGCGCGAGAGTGAAGGCGCCGAATTCCGCCACGCTCTCATCGCGCCACCAGAGCACGGAGGTCTTGGTGCTTTCGGGGCGGTCATAATCCTGCCAGCCAATGTTCAGGCGAAAGGATTTTTCGCCCTCGGGCAGGGGCAGAACAAATTCAGCAATCAAACCGGTGGCCGTGGCCCGCACCCCGGCCTTGTCATTCATGGAGCCCGCAACGCCTTCTACCGTGACGTCACCGGCCGAAGCCCGGAGGTGGACGAAAAGCTTGTCCTGCAGCCCGGCCGGATTGGTCGCAGTGATCACACGATCGTCGAAGGTTTCGATGGCCACGAACACCTTGCCGTCCCGGTGCTGCACGGCGAAACGGAACCGCCCATCCGCCGGACCCTTCCAGTCCCAGTCTTCCCGGATGACCATGGGATGCTCGACCAGGGTGAACGCATCCGCCGGCCATTCGCCCAGGTCGCCGTCCAGCACGACCGGTTGCATGGCGAGGGGCACGGGGTGTTGCCAGTCGAACCGAATGGCCCGCGTCGACGGCAGCGTGAGCGCCTTCCCGGCCACGTCGTAGCTCCCGACGAGCGTGACTTGCAAGGGCACCTCGTTCAGGGCGTGGAGCGAGGCCGTGCCGTTTGTGGCCTTGAGCTGCACGGCCACCGTCACGTTTGTCCGGGGGGCCACCACGCGGTCGATCCGGGCGGGCATGAATTCAACGCCGGCCTCGCGGTTGAGCGAACCCCGCACATGCAGCGGTTGATCCGTGGGGTTCCGCAACTCAATGGGCACCTCCAGCCGGCTGAAAGCCGGCGCCTCCTGGATGATGGGTGCGACGCGCAGCCAGCTGCCATCGCGCAGGGCCGCGACATACGGCAGGGATTCTTCGGTGACAATATCGTCCGGCAGGATGCCGGAGAGCGCGAGATTCGCGACCACCGGGCCGTCCGGTTTCATCGTCACCCAGGCAACATGGTCGAGCTCGCCGAAGTCCGGCCCGCGCGTTTGGGAACTGCCCCCAGCCGTGGCGAGGACATAGTATTTCATGCCGTCGTATTCGCCCTTCAAGTAGTTGTGATAGTGCGAGGCGAAGACCGTGTAATTCCGGCCCCGCAGCGCCGCGCGGACCTGTTCGAAGCCGGCTTGGTTTTTTTCGCGCCACAACGGGCGGTGAAAAAACAACAGCGTCCAGCGAACGTCGCGGTGTTCGGTGAGCGTCCGCTGGGCCCACGCAACTTGCTCCGCGCCGAGTCCGCCGAAAGGCCGGTCCTCGGTGTGCAGGCACAGGAAAAGAACATTTTTATACACGAAGCTCGACCACGGGGGACCGTGCCGTTGCTGCCAGGCTTCGAGCATCAGCGGGTTGCTGATGTCGTGGTTACCCGGCACATAGTGAAACGGCATTTCCAGACGGCTCATCAGGCCTTCGAATTCCCGCCATTGCGCGTTCCACACCTGCGGGTCCGTCGTATAGCCGTCGATCAGGTCGCCGGTGGACAGGACGAATTCCGGCTGCAGCAGGTTCAGCTTCGCGATGGCGGATTCATAGACACCCGGGCGGTTGCCACCGGTGCGATCGGGCAGAATGGCAAAGCGGAAAACACCCTCGGCATTGTTGACCGACCGGTCGGTGACCGGAACCTGCGCCAGCGCACGGGTGGCGAGCAGACATCCCAGGGCCAGACACCGCCAGCGGTCGCGGAATTTTATTAGTCGGATCAGCGGCATAACCGGGCCGCGAAATATTCCAGGAACGCCGGCGGATCGCAGGTGAGCGCGACTTGCGCGTTGGGTGTGCGGCCGTCGATGGCCCGGGTGAGACCGTCCGCTTCGACCACGAGATGCAAGGGCGTGAGCGGGACGATGGCCGGGGTGGCGACCAGAGCGACGGCGAGGTTGTCAAAGAGGGTCGGCATCGTGCCTTTCCACGTGTTGGTGTGCAGCCAGATGACATCGAGGGCGGCCAGGGCGTCGTTCAATGCGGTCCCGCGGGAAAAAATGCGCACGCGCCACTCCGCCGCCAGTTTCAGGTCCGCGGTGGAATCCAGCGAGGCGACGAGCAGCGGCACGCCGGAGGTGAAGACGGCTTGGGCGGCCTTGGCGTTGGACTTGATGTTCCACTCGGGTTCGGGCTTCGAGCCCGGCGCGTAGCCGCGGCGGACGGAACCGCCCATCAAGGCGATGGCCTTGATCTTCGCACCGATGCCAGGCTCGGACTGGAGCAGCGCGGCGACATTGGTCAGCTCGCCGACGGCGATGAGCGTGATCTCGCCGGGCCGGGCGTTGATCTGCTGGCGCAGGAATTCCACGCCGCCGGATTCATGCAGCGCCGGCGAGACGAAGCCTTTGGCCCATTCGGTCTGCGCCATGTATTGCGGCGCGGTGGATATCCCGGCGTAAACCGGGATCTCCGGCCGTTGAGCGACCGCCAGCAACTTGGCCGCGAGCCGCGCCCGGGCCACGGTGTCGCCCGCGACGGTGGTCACGCCAAACAGCTTCAGCTCCGGACTGCGGATGATCTGCGCCAGTGCGTAGGCATCATCGATGTCGGTGCCGATGTCCGTGTCGAAGATGACCGGGATCGGCTCGGCCGCGCGGCCGATGACGACAAGGGCCAGCAGCAGGAGAGTGCGGGTAATGAAGGACTGAAAAATCATAACCATGACGATGGGTGGGAGCGGCACTGGCGCAAAGCCCAAAACCAGCTCGCCCAGATAAACCCGCCGCCCATGATGCAGTGCATGGCATGGCGCATTGATGAACAGGTGGTTCGCGGGGAACTCGACAACAGCGTGCGCGGCCGCGTGACTGGCCGGATCTGGCTAATAGGCCGTGAGGCGCCGGTGGAACTGGCGCTCACCGGCGATTGCTGGCGCGACCTCGCGGGCCGACGGCTGAACTTCATCAATCCCCAGCCCAAGCCGGGGGATCTTGAAAAATTAGCGGGGCTGCAGGAGGGCGCGGTTGGCGACATCACCGCCTCTCGCAAGGTCAAGGTGCCGGAGATTCCCCTGGACCAGATCGGTGAATACTACGCGGCCAAGAAACCATGGCCGTGGCACTGGGGCAATTCACTCTATCTGGAGTGGTTCAGCGAGCACAACGGCCGCATCGTGATCGAAACGGTGGCGTATGAGCTCAAAATCACCGGCGATCCGGTGTGGGAGATGACGGAGGAAGAAGAAACTGAGCAACGAAAGGCCAGCGGCGCGGCGATTGCGGGGTTCATGGACCGTTTGGTCGAGGCGGCGGACGCCGGGCAAAGCAAGGCCATGGACGACACCCCGGCAGAGTGGGATGACAAACCTTACACCGAAGAAGCAGCAGAGCTGCAGCAGGCCCGAAGCGATCAGCTGGTGGACCGCATTCAAGCCCGGCTGGCACGGGAAGGCGAAGGCGCGGACTACAAAAAGATAATGCACGAGGAAATCGAGCGGCTGCGCCGCGAACGGGGTGAGCCCGAGCCGACGCCCGAGCAACTGGCGCGGAATGCGGAGTGGATGGAGGAGATGAACCGGGCCGGCGAGGAGGCGCAGGGCGACACGGAGTTAACTGAGCTGCTTGATCGCAAACACCCTTTGGCCGAACGCGCCTTCAAATTGTCTTTGAGGCTTGCGTGGGCTTCGGAAGAAAACTCCTGGGTGCCCGAGGCCGCGAATGACGAGCACCCCGCGGCGGAATTGGTGGGGTCTGTAATGAAGGCCGGAGCCAAGCTGGCGGGGGCGCTCAATGGCGAGGAATGGCCGCCGGGGGTGGAGATCTGCGCCAGCATCATTGTCCGGCTGAAGCGCGCCCGGGTTTACTTGGACGATGCCTTGCGCGCGGCGGAGTCGTGCCGCGAGCAAAAGATCATCGATTATGCTTGGCTGGGTGTGATCACGGTCGAAGTCATCGATCTCGCCCACGATGCCGACGAGATCCTCGCCGAACTCCGCGCCCAGCTGGGGCGCGGGTTCGATTAGCTGGCGATACTCAGTAGACCTGTTCCTCGAGCAACGCGAAGAGTTCGGTCTCGGTGACCTGCCTACGCTCAGGCGAGCTACGGCGAGGCAAGTGCGTTTTAGTAGACATGTTCTTCGAGAAGCTGGAACAGCTCCGCTTCGGTAATACGTTTCTGGCTCATCGAGTCGCGTTCACGCAGCGTGAAGGTGTCGCCGGGCTTCTCGATCGTGTCGAAGTCGATGGTCACACACCACGGCGTGCCGGCCTCGTCCTGGCGGCGGTAGCGTTTGCCGATGGCGCCGCCGTCGTCGTATTGCACGGCGTAGCGCTTCTGCAGCTTGGCGTGCAGCGCCTTGGCGCGGCCGGTGAGCTGTTCCTTGTTTTTGAGCAGCGGGAGAATGGCGACCTTGACGGGGGCGAGGCGGGGCGAGAGCCGGAGCACCGTGCGCTTCTCGACGTTGCCCTTCTCATCCTTGACGTCCTCTTCCGCGTAGCCGGCGGCGAGCACGGCGAGGAAGATGCGGTCCACGCCCACGGCGGGCTCGATGACGTGCGGGACAAACTTCTTCTTGCTGGCCTCGTCGAACAGATCCTGCGGTTTGCCGCTGGCGTTGGCGTGCTGCGTGAGATCGTAGTTGCCGCGGGCGGCAATGCCCCAGAGCTCCTGCACGCCGAAGGGATACTTGAACATGATGTCCACCGTGCCGCGCGAGTAGAACGCGAGCTTCTCCTTCGGGTGGGTGTAGCGGGAGAGATGGCTCGCGGGCAGGCCGATGCTTTTCAGCCACGTCTCGCACCACGTGATCCACTCCTCGTGGCACTTGGCCCAGTCGGCGTCCTCGTGGATGAAATACTCCATCTCCATCTGCTCGAACTCGCGCGAGCGGAAAATGAAGTTGCGCGGCGTGATCTCGTTGCGGAACGACTTGCCGATTTGCGCGATGCCGAAGGGCAGCTTCACGCGCGTGGTGTCCACGACGTTCTTGAAATCGACGAACATGCCCTGCGCGGTCTCGGGGCGGAGGTAGGCGACGGACGAGGCGTCGCGCATCGCGCCGACGTTCGTCTCGAACATCATGTTGAACGCGCGCGGCGCGGTCAGGCTGCCCGGCTCGCCGGTGGCGGGCGAGGGGATGAGAGATCTCTCGGCCTCGGTGGCTTCGGTGAAATCCTTAACCATGAGATCGAGCAGCGTTCCCTGAACAGCCTTTTTTCTCTGCAGTAATTCAGCTTTCTCCTGAAGTTCTTCTTTCGTGCGCTCGCTTTCCAATGCCGAAACATAACCAATAGTATTTAGATCCTGCTCTGTATCAATGTGCGTGCTCTTGTCGACGCCCCCGCTTGTAGAAACGGCTTTTTGGGTGGTCGTGCGAGTTATCTTCAGTCCAACATTTACCGCGGCCCAGAACAGTTGGTCGGCCCGGTAGCGCTGCTTGCTCACCTTGCAGTCCACGAGCGGGTCAGTGAAACCGGCGACGTGGCCGGAGGCTTCCCAGACCTTCGGGTGCATGATGATGGAGGTCTCGATGCCGACGATGTCGTCGCGGCGCTGCACCATGTCGCGCCACCAGCAGTCGCGGATGTTGCGCTTGAGCTCGGCCCCGAGCGGGCCGTAGTCGAAGAAGCCGTTGAGCCCGCCGTAGATTTCGGACGACTGGTAGATGAAGCCGCGGCGCTTCGCGAGCGACACGAGGGCTTCCATGAGGTTGGGCGTTTCGGCGGAGTCGGGCATGGGTGAAAGTCGGGTTGCCGAGTGAAGGCCGCGCCTGCGGGCCGGTCAATGCCGGGCTTTGGCGGCCCGGGCCGGTGACAAAGTATCCATTTGCCAGAAACCGGCGGGGTGTTCACGAGTCTAGGCTTATCCCCATGAAGATCCCCGCCCGCCTTTTGCTCCTGCCGCTGTTGCTGACCGTTGCCGCCCCCGGCCAGACCCAAGCCCCCAAGCCCGGCTACGTGGTCGTGACCGAAATCTCTTTTAATGAGCAGGGCGTGCCCGAGGACGCCAAGATCCTCATGAGCGAGGATCCCACCGGCGACCACACCCTGGAGCAGCTGGCCATGAAGCTGTCCGAGCAGGACAAGCAGCCCCCGCGCCTGCAGGACGGCAAGCCGGTGAAGTTCAAGGCGCGCCGCCCCTTCAATTTTCCCGTGGAAGGGGACCAGGGTGAGGGCGCCAACACCAACCGCCCGGTGCTGCGCGCGGGCCACCAGGTGCTCCCGATTTATCCGGAGAGTCTGGCGGCCAAGGATGTGGCCGGCGGGGCGATCATCGAACTCGCCATCCAGATTGATGGCAAGGTGCAGGCCGTCCGGGCGCTCCGGGCCTCGCACCCCGAGTTTGCCGAGGCGGCGCTCAAGGCCCTGGGCCAATGGGTCTTCAATCCCGACGTCAGCCCCGGGGCTCCGGCGGTTTCCTATTGGCGGGCGGCGATTGGCTTTACCACGAACGGTCGGCCCATTGATTTGAAATGGCGGCTGGCCCCGCGGCCCAGCATCGGCAGCTTCATCGTCGGTCGCGCCCCGCCCACGACTGCGCCGACGGAGATCAAGGGCGCGCCGGCTGCCGTTCCGGCAACACCGGCGGAAAAGAAGTAACCAGCTCCGACCCACTTCGCGCTTGCGGGGTGGCCCGGCGGGGCAAGGGTGGCGGTCATGAAAGTTTCGTTCACCGCGAAGGAATACCGCCAGCTCCTCGAGCTGGTGCATTTGGGCATGTGGACCGTCACCGGTTACCAGGGCGAGGAGACAGCGGTGGCCCGGCGCTACTTCGCCCTCGACCAGCGCCTGCTCGGGCTGGCGGCGGAGCTGGGCTGCGCGGACCTCGTGGAAGAACGCGATGACGGCTCATTGCAACCCAGCTCCAAACTCGCCGAGGACGACCGCGTGCGCGACTTGCAGAGCGAGTTTCAGAACGACGTCTTCTGGCATGAGCTGGTGGCCCGGCTGGCCGACCGGGATTTTGCGGGTGAACAGGCGAAGCGCACCATGGACACGCCCGGGGTGGAGCCGCCACCCTCCCGGGACGACCAGCTCAAAAAGATCGAGGACCGCTACTGGAAGGATTTCGAGAAAAACGACCTCGCGCACGTCGTCATGTTGCGCGGCGGCCGGGGCTAATATTTCAGCCCGGCTTTTTTGTAGATAAAGTGCAGCAACCACGCCGGGCCGATCAGGAGGAACACCACGTCGTGGAAGAACGAGGGTTTCTTGCCCTCGATCTTGTGGCCGATGAACTGCCCGATCCATGCGAGCGTGAAAAGAATCAGGCTGCTCTTCCACACGGCGAACGGGCACGCCGCGGCATGCCACTCGATCAGGCCGTAGCAAACCCCGATAAAAATAAACATGCCTGCCGCCAGGGGCCCGGAAAGCCGCAGGTAAAACAGCAGGACGGCGAGCGCGACCGGCTGGGCCCAGTTGAACCACCGCGCCGGTCCGGCCAGCAGGGCGGGCACGGGAATGGACCAGATCAGCCCGAGCACGCAGCAGAAGATGGTCGGCACGCAGATCCAGTGGATCAGCTCGTTGGTGTCGTCCTGATGGCTGTCGCCATACTCGGCGAACCATTGATCCGCGGTCTTCCGGGGTGCGCTCATCGGGGTGGAATGGCACCAAAATGAGAAATTGCGGTCTGGGAGGCGAGCCTGCATTATTTTCTCCATGAATAGACTCCGGGTCCTTGCCGTACTGCTTTTCCTGCCGTTCACGCTGTCGGCCGCCGACCGCGCCCTAAAAATCGACCCGGCCCGCTCCTACGTCGATGTGGACGTCAACTCCACGGTCAACTCCTTCACCGCGCACCTCGACGCCTATGCGCTCCGCGCCAAGGTGGACGACAAGGGCCGCATCAAGACGGCCTCGCTGACGTTCCGGTTCGCCGACCTGAAGACCGGCAAGCCCGACCGCGACAAGAAAATGCTGGAATGGCTGGGGGGCGATGAACCGTCGGGCAAATTTGATCTCGGCATTCTCGCCCTGGCGCCCGATGGCCAGGGCCAGGCCAACGGCAACCTCACCTTTCACAACGCCACCGCGCTGGTGGAATTTCCGGTCAATGTCAGCAAGACCGGCGACACTTATACGATCACGGGTGAGGCCTCCCTCGACTGCCGCAACTGGCAGCTCAAGGTCATCAAGATCGCTTACCTTCTCAAGGTGGATTCCGTGGTGAAGATTCGCTTCAAGTTCACGGGCGAGGTGCTCGGGGCGATGGCGGGAAAGTAGCACCCCGGGACAAACCGGGGCCCGCAGCATTGCAGGCTTGCAATATTTCACCGCCGGACTGGTCTTCCTCGAATGAGCGCAACCAAACACCCGGCCCGCCTTGCCCTTACGATGGTTTTGCTGACCGCCCCCCTGCTGGCGGCAGACGCCCCCAGCAAGACCCCGACGCCCCCCACGAACGTCATCAAGTATTTCGACAGCGAAAAGCTGCCCCCCGGCCCGCGGCCCGATGGTGCGGTCTACACCTTTGTGGACAGCGCGGATCCCGCCGTGGCCGAGATCGCCCAGTACGGCTTCAAAGTGATCGAGCAGATCGGCGCCCAGCTGGTCAATGAAACCACCCGGGAACTGGCCACGAAGGAAACCCACCTGGCCGTGGCGGTCATGCACCTCAAGGGAATGCAGCTGCCCAAGCCGGTGGCCGGCAAACCGACCGTCACCGCGGTCAAGCGCACCAGCCTCCTGCTGCGCGACCCGCGGAATGCCCCGGATGGCGCCGATGCGGCGGCCCTCGATAAAATTCATGTCCAATTGATGGCCGACCAGTCGCCGGACAAAATGCTCGTGCAGAAAACCGAGATGCCGGGCCAGCCGGTCGAGTGGCGGGTCTACCGCCCGATCGCCTCTTCCAAGTCCTGTCTGGCCTGCCACGGCGACCCGAGCAAATTCAGTCCCGGCGTGAAAGAGGCGCTGGACCGGATGTATCCGGAAGACAAGGCGCTGGACTACAGCGCCCAGGAGTGGCGCGGAGTCATCCGGGTCACGCTGGTACCCGCGGCGAAGAAATAATTGGCGCGGACCGGCGGTCCTCCGCCGGCTCAGGCATCGAGCACGAGATCACCCTTGGGCTGCGCAATGCAGGTCAGGCAGGTCCGGGCTTCCGGCGGGGTGCCCGGCGGCTGGATATAGCGGACCTCGCCTTCCTGCAGGGCGACGACACAGGTCCCGCAATTGCCCGCGCGGCAGCCCGAGGCAATGACCACGCCGGCCTGTTCGGCCAGGTCCAGCAGCGTGGCATGGGAACCGTCCCAGACCACCGCCGTGCCGCTCTTGCGGAAGGTGACGAAGGTTTGCTGGGCGGCGACGGGCGACGCGCCCGCGATGGCCTTGCTGACCCGCTGCACACTGAGGGGACCGAAGGTTTCATAATGCAGGTGCGATTCCGGCACCCCCCATTGCTTCAGGCCGCTCGTCATGGCTTCCATCATCATCCCCGGCCCGCAGTAGTAGAAAACGAAATTGTTCGAGGGCAGTTCATTCTTGAGCAGCTCCACCGACACCCGGGTGTGAAGCTGGTAGTCTTCGCCCAAATGATCGGCCGGCCCCGGCTGGGAATAGCAGACGCGGACGTGGACATTGGGCTGCTCGCGGGCAATGGCGGCGAGCTCCGCCCGGAACAGGTGTTCGGTGCCGTTGCGCACCCCGTAGTAGAACCACACGGTCCGCCGCGTCTTCAACTGGACCAAAGTGGCCAGCATGCTGTAGATCGGGGTCAGGCCGATGCCGCAGCCGATGAGCACCACCGGGTCGGGATCGGTGGGATCGAGAAAAAAATTTCCCGCCGGCGCGCGCAGGTCCAGAATGTCATTGACCTCGATCTGGTCGTGGAAAAAGCCGGAACCGAGCCCCGCGGTCACCGAGGCATTGTTCGCGGGCGGCAGGGCGCGCTTGATCGTGACCCGGTAGTGCGATTCGCGCGGATAATCGCTGAGGCTGTAGCAACGGATGAGCTGGCCAAAACGGTTGAGGCTCGGCAGGCGGAACGTCAGGTACTGGCCCGGCTTGAAGGACGGCAGGGGCTTGGTGTCATGCGGCTCCAGAATAAAGGAACGGATCAGGGCGGTTTCCTCCACCTTGCGCCGCACGACAAACTTGCGAAATCCATTCCACGGCACCGTTTCCTGGGCCAGTTTGCGGCGGGTATCGCGCACGGCGGCCAGTTCCTCGGTAAAGCGGGCGAGCTCGAGGGCCTGCCGCTCGACCGCCACCCGGTTCCGCCGGAGCGCGACCAGCAAACCGACGACCAGCTGCCCGACAACCAGCAGGATGAGGGCGAGGCCCAGGTAGGTCCAGAACATGAGGGTGGGGGAAGAAAAGCGCGACCGGGGTTCAGCGCCCGGTGGAGGCGGGACTTGGGGGAAGTTTGATGATCACAGCAGGGACCGCAGCTCGGCCGGCCCAAGTCCGGACCAGGACCGCCGCAAATTCGGGTGACAAACCAACCGGAGTAATTTTCCGCCGCGGGGCCAATGGATTAACGTGGAGTTTCAGCTTGCGCTGACTTTTCGTGACACAATCCTAGCCTTGAGGCGACGGAAAAAATCATCCCCTATCACGGCGCATACATGCCAATCAGGTCTCGTCCATGCGGCCCCCGCTTCACTCCTGCCGCCATGGTGGTGGCGCTGCTGCTGCCGGTGGCAGCCGTCGCCGGCACCCCCCGCGCGGACAAAGTCGGCGGGCCCGAGTCCTGTGCGGAATGCCATATCCAGGAGATCGAGGCCTGGAAGAAGAGCGCCCATTTCCGGACGTTCGGCGAGCTGCACCGGCGCCCCGAAACCGCCGCCATGCTCGGCCGGCTCGGGATCGGCGTGATCAAGACCGAGCGGCAGTGCATGGACTGCCATTATCTGAACCGGCCCGGCGAGTATGGCATCGAGGCCAGCGCGGGCATCTCCTGTGAATCCTGCCACGGCGCGGGCCAGGACTGGGCCCAGACCCACGGCGATTACGGCAAAGGCGTCAGCAAGGCCGCCGAATCGGCCGGGCACCGGCGCGCCCGCCTGGCCCAGGCCCTCGGCGCGGGCATGATCATTCCGGCCAACCTTTATTCCCTCGGGGCGAGCTGCTATGGGTGTCACGTGATGAACGACGAAAAAACGGTCAACCTCGGGGGACATTCGCCGTCCAGCGCGGGCTTCAATCTGCTCACGTGGTCCCAGGGGGAAGTCCGGCATACCATCCTGCACACCGACAGCCGGTCGAACCCCGAGGCCACCCCGGCCCACCGGCGCCAGCTGTTTGTCCTCGGCGTCATTTTGGAAACGGAGTTTGGCTTCCGCGCGGTGGCGCGGGCCACCGAGAAGGCCAGGTATGGGCTGACCCTCGCCCGGCAGGCCGACGCCGCGCGCAAACTGCTGGAAAAAATCCAGGCCCTGGCCCCCACGCCCGAGCTGGCGGCGATCCTCACCACCGCCCAGGCGACCAGCCTCCGCCTGAACAACGCGGCCGAGCTCACCCGGGCCGCGGAAAAAATCTCCGGACTGGGGCGCGAGTTCGCCGACCGGGTGACCGGAGAACAACTGGCCGGCATGGACGCCTTGGTGCCGGACGCCTCGCAGTACCGTGGCAAACCCTACAGCGTGCCCGGAGCACCCTGAACCGCTCCGGCACCACCATGGCCAAGACTTCCACCCGCCCCACGATCCTCGCGGGATCCCAAGCGCCCTACACGGCGGCCACGCGACAGGCGGGGCCGGAGCGGTGGGACAAGCCCTTCGACCCGGAGGTGCGGGAGGTCGACCTTGACCTGATTCTGGCCCACCCGATTTTCCACACCACCCAACCCGAAAAATTTCCGGCCACCATCCCGCTCCGCGGCATCCTGAAGAATGACGCGCGGCTCCACCAGTATATGCCGGGCGAGATTATTGTCCGGCGCGGGGATTACGGGCATTCGGCCTTCGTCATCCTGGACGGCGCGGTGAAGGTCCTGAACAAGGAGCCCCCGGCGGAATTGCTGGGCCGCCGGCCGCCCCTGCGCCCGTCGGTCTGGGGCAGCATCAAGCGCTGGCTGAAGCGGCCGCATTATGCCGAGCAAGCCACCCGGCACGGACCGCCCCCGGGCTTGAAAGTCGGGCGGGGCGGGGAAACCCGCATCTTCCTGCAGGACGTGCCCGGCGTGCTCGGGCCCGACCAGACCATCACCCTCCGGGAAGGGGAGCTGTTTGGCGAGATTGCCGCGCTGGGCCGGACGCCCCGCACCGCCACGGTCGTGGCCGACGGGGAGGCATTGCTGCTCGAAATCCGCTGGCAGGGCCTGCGGGAAATCCGCAAATACTCGCCCGCCTGGAAGGAACAGATCGACGGGCGCTACCGGGAGCGCAGCCTCAAGCGCCACCTGGCCGAAACCCCGCTGATGTGGAACCTGTCCGAGGCAACCCTGCAGTTGATCGCCGATGCCACCCGGTTTGAAACCTTCGGCGAATTCGACTGGCACAGCTCCTACCAGCGCATGCGGGAATCCAGCATGCGCGAACTCACGGAAAAAGAACCGCTGATCGCCCGCGAGGGCGACTACCCCAACGGGCTGCTCCTGGTGCGCACCGGTTTTGCCCGCGTCAGCAGCCGGTACAACCACGGCGAACGCACCGAGCGCTACCTTGGCAAGGGCCAGGTGTTCGGGCTCCACGAGATTGTCACCGGCTGGCGGGGGCAGCACGTGCCGTTGCGCCACAGCCTGCGGGCGCTCGGTTACGTGGACTTGCTCTTCATTCCCACCGCGATGATCGAGGCGCACGTCCTGCCCGCCCTCTCGCCGGACCAGCTGGCGGAGCTCACCCTGCCGCCCATCCCCGCCGCGCCCGCCGACCGCGGGGCGGACGAACTCCTGGAGTTCATGGTCGCCCAGCGCTTCATCAACGGCCGCGCCACCATGCTGATCGACATGGATCGCTGCACCCGCTGCGACGACTGTGTCCGGGCCTGTGCCGCCACCCACGACAACAACCCGCGGTTCATCCGCCAGGGTCCCGAAGCCGGCGGCGTCATGGTGGCCAGTGCGTGCATGCACTGCATCGACCCGGTCTGCATGATCGGCTGCCCCACCGGGGCCATTTTCCGCGAGAACATCGAGGGGTTGGTGGGCATCGATGCCGACACCTGCATCGGCTGCAGCATCTGCGCCAACAGCTGCCCGTATGGCACGATCCAGATGGTGGCGCTGCATGACGAGGAAGGGCTGCCGGTCGTGACCGAGGAAACCGGCGCACCGATCCGCCGCGCCACTAAATGCGACCTGTGCATCGACCAGCCGGGCGGTCCGGCCTGCGTGAGCGCCTGTCCCCATGATGCCCTCCTGCGGGCGGACATGCGGGAAGGCGATGAACTGGCCGCCTGGCTTAAGCGATGAAAACCTTCCGCGCCCGCCGCTGGATCCTTGTCCTCCTCACCGGGGTCGCGGGGCTCGGCCTGGTCGCGGCCTGGCAGCTGGGCCGGATCGCCCTGCGGCCGTCGGCCGTCTATTCCGGCTGGCTGTTGCTGGCCCTCGTGTTGGGGCTGACCTTTTTCAACGCGCGGAAAAAACTGCCGTTTCTGCCGTTGCTGAGCGCCAGCACCTGGCTGCAGGCCCACATTTATCTGGGCTGGCTGGCTTGTTTCGTGTTCGCGCTGCACACCGGGGCCCGGCTGCCCGACGGCGGGCTGGAGATTCTGCTGGCTGCCGCGTTTGCCGGCGTGGCGGCCAGCGGGGCGTTTGGGCTCTGGTTGAGCCGCTGGCTGCCGCCGCGGCTGGTCCGCTCCGGGGAAAGCCTGGTGTATGAACGCATCCCGATGTTGCGCCACCGGCTGGCGGAAGAGGTGCGTGAGCTGGTGCGCCGCGCCGAGAAGGAAGCCCATTCCTCCACCCTCGCTGATCTGTACCTGCGGGTGCTGAGCCCCTATTTCCTGCGGGTGCCGCCGCTGCTGGCGCCTCTGACCGGCGATGACCGCGAATTTCACCGCGTCAAACTGGAGCTCGAATCTTCGCGCCGCTACCTCAATGAGGCCGAGCAAAGCCTGGCCGCCTTGCTGGCGGACTTGATCGAGGCCAAGCGGAATCTGAATGCGCAACTGGCCGGGCAGCGGCTGCTGAAGCTCTGGCTGTTCACCCACATCCCGCTGACCTACGGGTTGCTCGTGCTGGTCGCGGGCCATGTGTGGCTTGTCCTCCATTATTCGCACCGGCTGTAGCCCGGTAATTCCGCCATGCGCCGCCTGCTGCAAAGCATCTTCCACAACCGCAAGCTCTACGACCGGCCGCAGGACGAGTGGACCTGCGGGCGGGCGGCCGAGGGTTGTCCCTGTGTGTTTGGCCCGGGGAATGACGGGGAATGCCGGGCCACGACGCAGTGTCTGCCGGCCAAAAAAGGCGACCGCTGGGTTTGCACCCGGGCCATTTCCCTGGGTGGTCCCTGCGAACGCGGGCCGCAACCCGACGGGGCCTGCGGTTGTCCCGTGCCGCCTTGCACCCCGTTGCAAAGCCTGCGCGCCCGGCGCCGGGACTGGACGTGGCTCACCGCGAGCTTCGCGGCGGGGGTGGTGCTGCTGGCCTTGTGGGGGTGGACCCGCGTGGCTTGGTCCAATCCGGGACCGGTGAGCGCGGCGCACGCCATGTCGGCGCAGCGCTGCGCCGATTGCCACAACGAAACCGCGCTGATTCCGCTCACTGCCGCGGAGCACGCCCAGCGCACGTCGGAACACAATCAGCTCTGTCTCAAATGCCACGATCTCGGCACCCAAGGCCGTTCGCCGCACGGGGTGGCGGAGGCCCAGCTGGCGGAACTGACCCGGCGGACCAAGGCCGGGGCCACGCCGCCACCGTTGCTGCAACGGGCCGCGCAGGCGCTCGGCACCGGGGGCCCGGGCGAACTGGCCTGCGCCACCTGCCATCAGGAGCACCACGGGCGCGACGCGAACATCCAGCGCCTGACCGACCAGCAATGCCAGGTCTGCCACCAGGCGCCGTTTGCCAGTTTCACGTCGGGGCACCCGGGGTTTACGGATTATCCCGCCACGCGCCGGACCCGGCTGCAGTTCGACCACGTCACGCATTGGCAGAAACATTTTGCTGATCCCCGCCTGGCCGCCACCGCCCCGACTTCCTGTGCGCATTGCCATGAACCCGCCGCGGATGGCCGCAAGATGCTGGTCCGCGGCTTTGAACAAACCTGCGCCCAGTGCCATGCCGGCCAGATCGAGGGCGAGGGCCGCGCCGGGGCCAAGGGCCTGGTGTTTCTCCGCCTGCCCGAGGTGGATGTCGCCGCCCTGGAGGCGGCGGATGAGCCGGTGGGAGAGTGGCCGGAATATTGTGAAGGGGAAATCACGCCGTTCATGCGGTGGATGCTCGAGGGGGATGCCACCGCGCGGAAAGCCCTGGCCGATTTGGGCCCGGTCAAGCTGGCCCATCTCGCCCAGGCCAGCCCGACGCAAAAAAATGCCGCCGCCCGCCTGGTCTGGAGCGTGAAAGGATTGCTGGCCGACCTGATCACGCAGGGCCAGCAGGTGATGATGCGGCGACTGGACCCCTATGCGGGAGCGCGCGGCTCCACCCGGCACACGGGCAACTTCTCCGCGGACAGCCTGCAGGCCGCCCAGCAAATCTGGCTGCCCGGCCTGCTGACGGAAGTCGCCGCCCACCGGCATGGCGACAAACCCTCGCCCCGGCTGGTCCGGCCCTACGCGCCCCGGGAAAAATTCCGTGGCCCCGGCCCGGCCGCCGCCGCCCCGGGCGCGAACTCGGATGATCTTCTCGCCGAACCCGCACCCCCGGTTCCGGCCAACAAGGACGACCTGCTTTTGACGGAGGCACCCGCCGTCATCACCACCGTGGCGGCCCCGGTTCCGTCCCCGCCGCGGACCATCGAGTATGATGATGCGGAAGCGCGGGTGGTGGAGGGCGGCTGGTATCGCCGGGATGGAAACTACACGCTTTACTACCGGCCCAGCGGACACGCCGATGAATTCCTCACGGCCTGGCTTGAAACCTCGGCCGGCGATGCCCAGCCCGCGGGGCAGGCCATCTACGCCGAGCTGGCCTCGCCGAAGGCGCCCGGCGTCTGCATGAAGTGCCACACCACGGACCGCACGGGGAACACCAGCCACGTCAATTGGCTGACCGGCCGCCCGGAGCCGCACCAGCATCCGTTCACCACGTTCAAGCATGCGCCGCACTTCAGCCTGATGGGCGTGCAGGGTTGCAGCACCTGCCATGTCTTTGACGCCAAGGCTGACTACGCCGGGGCCTTTGGTGCGAGCCGCGACAGCAGTGTCTTCCACAGTAACTTCGCCCCGTTGACCAAGGATTCCTGCGTGGCCTGCCACCAGCCCGCCATGGCCGGGGCCAGTTGCCTGCAATGTCACAACTACCACACCGGCGAACTGAGCCGGCTGCAGTTGAAGACGGCCGAGTTTTCCGGCACCGCGGCCAAGGAACCCCCGGCGGCCGCGCCCACCCCTGCTTCCCGGCCTTAAGTCCCGGCCGGGCTTGCAGCCCGCCTGATCCGGCCAACACTCCGTCGGCATGCGGTTTCTCGCGCTGATCTTCATCAACCTCCGGCGGCACCGGCTGCGCGCGTTGATCGGTGTGGCGGGCATTGCCTTCGGCGTGGCGGCGATGCTGACGATCCTCTCCATCGTCAACGGGGCCATCGGCATGTTCGAGCGCATCCTCGCGGTGGACTCCCACTTTTTGGTTTTCGAGAAAAATGTTTCCGACCTCTTCTTCAGCAGCGTGACGGATGAACAGGTGGCGGCGGTCCGCAACTTCCCGCAGGTCGCCGGGGCGCACCCGCTCCTCTTCGGCATCGTTTCGTCGGGCGACCGGCCGATCATCACCTGCTTCGGGCTCGAGGGGGACAACCCCCGGCTCACGAAGGCGCGGTGGATCAGCGGCGCCCGCGCCGACTTTGGCCGGATCACCGGTGGCATCTGGCTCGGTTCGCGGGCGGCGGAGTTCCTGCAGGCGAAGGCCGGGGACAAAATCGCGGTCGGGCACGGCGAGTTCACCGTCGCGGGAATTTTCCAGACCGAGAACGGCTTCGAGGACGGCGGCGTGTTCCTGCCCCTGAAAGATGCCCAGGCGTTTTTCTCCCGCGCTGGCATCTCATCCATCGTCGCGGTCAAACTCCGCGACGAGACCCAGGGCGCGGCGTTCAAGGCCGCGGTCGCGGCCGCCCACCCGAAGCTCATGGCGCTGGAGAACCGGGAATTCAACCAGAGCTACACCCAGTTCAAGATCCTCCATCTCACGGCGTGGGCCGTCGGCCTCTGCGCCTTTCTGCTCGGCGGGCTCGGGGTGGCCAACACGATGCTGCTCTCGGTGTTCAGCCGGATCCGCGAGATCGCCGTACTGCGCGTCTGCGGTTTTTCCGAGCGGCAGGTGGCGGCGCTGATTTTCGGCGAGGCGGCGGCCATCGCCACCCTGGGTCTGGTGGCGGGACTGGCCTTGGGGTATGGCGCCTTGTTTGCGCTGGAACACAGCCCGCAATTCCAGGGCTACGTCCAGGCGATCGTGAAACCGGGCATGCTGGCCGGGATCAGCGTGACCGCGCTTTGCACCGCCGTGGCCGGCGCGATCTACCCCGCGCAATTCGCCGCGCGCATCCAACCGGCCGACGCTCTGCGCTATGAGTGAAGTCCTCATTTCCGCCCGCGCTCTGCACAAGGCCTATGATCACGGGCGCGTGCCGGTGCTCACCGGCGTCAGCCTGGAAGTCCGTGCCGGCGAAATGGTCGCGCTGTGGGGCGCGAGCGGCTCGGGCAAAAGCACGCTGCTGCACCTGCTGGGCGGGCTCGATGTGCCCGACGCCGGCGAGCTCACCGTGTGCGGGCTGGACCCGCGGCGCGAGGCCCACCGGCTGGAACTGCGGCGCCGGCACCTCGGGTTTGTTTTCCAACTGCACAACCTCATCGCCGATCTCACGGTGGAGGAAAACCTGCGGGTGCCCGCGCTGGCCGACAACCGTTCCCCGGTCGCCACCACCGCCCGGCTGCAGGAACTGGCCGAAGCCGTCGGCCTCGCGTCCCGGCTCGGCCACCGCATCCAGGATATCTCGGGCGGTGAACGCCAGCGCACCGCCATCTGCCGTGCACTGATGAACGCCCCGCGCCTGCTGCTGGCCGACGAACCCACCGGTTCGCTCGACGAGGTGACCGGCGACACCGTGTTCGCCCTGCTGCGCGCGCTGGTGCGGGAACGCGGCATCACGGTGGTGCTCGCCACCCATGAACGCCGCTTCGCCGAGCAGTGCGACCGGTTGCTGCGCGTCCGGCAGGGGCGCATCGAATCCGCCTGAGCCCGCGCGGACCCGCCACCGGGGCTACTGCTTCGCGCCGTCAAAGATGCCGACGAAGGCCTTCGGCACAATCATGGCCGTGCGGGCGTTGTGGGCGGGCAGAAGTTTTTTTGCCCAGGCGTTGACCTCCTCCAGGGTCAGCTGGTCGATCAGGCCGTCGTGCAGGGCCTGGATATCCGCGAGCCGGCCGGGCTTCTCCTGGGTGCGCTTGAACAGGTTGACCAGAAAACCGTTGTCCTTGAATCCGCGCCGGAGCTGGTTGCGGATGATGTTGCGCCCGGCCTCGAACTCCTCCGGGCCGACGCCCCCGGCGGCGAGCGTGGCGGCGGTGGCCTGCACCGCCTGGGCGACCAGCTCCGCCTCACCGGGCGTGCAGTCCACCGTGGCCTCCATGAGGCCGAAGTCCTCAAAACCGCCAAAGGGATTGAAGGTCGCCTGTGGGGCGTAGGCATAGCCCAGGCGGTCGCGGGCTTCCATCCGGATCCGGAACTCCAGCAATTTGCTCAGGGTCTGGAGGGCGACATTGGCCCGGGCGTCGAGGTGCGCATTGACCGGCCAGCTGCCCCGCACCAGGCCCAGGTTCAATTCGCCGACGAATTCGATGCGCTTGAACCCGGCGGGCGCCGCCACCTTCACCGGCGCCGGGGGCTTGGCCCGGACTTTCGCCGCCGCGCGCGTGCCGAGCGTGCCGAGCGTGCGGGCCAAGGCCTGTACCGCCTCGTCGCGGGTCAGGTCGCCCACGATGGTGACCTCGATGTAGCCCGACAACAGGGGCTCCTCCATCCAGCGACGGACATCTTCAGCGCTGAGGGAAACGTAATCCAGCGGGGTGCCCGACATGAACCGGGCATCACCCTGAAAAAGATAATCCATCAAATCCCGCTGGCCTTCCTGGACGCCCATCGCCCCGGCCGACCGGCCCATGGCGGCGCGCATGCGCTCGTCGCGATGCGCGTAGGGATTGAATTTGGGACTGCGGATGATCTCGGTCGCGACCCCCAGGAAGGTCTCCAGGTTGGTGGCGGTCATCTGGCCGCGGAAGGTGAAGGCGTCGTTGTCCGCCAGGTCGAAGCTGAAATCAAGGAAGCGCTGGTCGATGATCCGGGCGATCTGGTTGGTCTGATAAAAAACCGTGCCGCTGCCGATGAGGGTGTTCAGCCCGAATTCCTTCAACGCGGGCCGCTTGCCGGGCAAGGTGAGCAGGCCGTCGCCGATCCGGATGATGGCGTGGGCGAGCCCGGGCTCGTGCTTGGTGGGAATGAAGTTCAACCGGACGTTGTTGCTGAAGCGCATGAGCTCAACCCCGAGGGCCGGCACGGATTGCGCCTCCGCGACCTCGGAGGCCGGGCCGGGTTTCTTCAAAGTGAAGACCTCATCCGGGGGCGGGGGCGGGAGCTGGTAGCTGGATTCACCCCGGCGATGCCGCTGCACGGACTTGAGGACATCCCCGGGTTTTACCTGCAGGTCGACATCCCCGCTCACGTAGTAGGCCAGCGTCTCCGGATTCCACAACGTGCGGAAACCCTGGTTGACCTCCTCCGGGGTCAGCTTGGCCAGCCACTCGTTCAACCAGGCGACCTCGAGCGCCGGGCCGATGAAGACCTTGTGCTCCGTGATCGAGTCCGTGAGTTCCCCGCAGAGCTCGGCGGGATCCATGACCGGCAGTTGGCTGGCGTGATAGCTCACATTTCTCAAATGGCGCTCGCGCAGCTCATTGATCTCCGACGGCTGGAAACCGCGCTTCAGTGTATCGCGGATGACCTGGTCCACGGCCAGAACGCCCTGCGCCCAGCCTTCACCAGGCACCCGGACCGAGGCGGTCGCGGACTCATGGTTCATGAATGAGTCGTAAGTGGCCTGAGGCGACCCCGCGCCGGGGATCAGCAGGTGGAGCCGGTTCTGGAACAACTCCATGACAAAGGCGCTGCGTTGCTCGTGGATGATGGCTTCGCGGGAGTCGGCCCGGGCGGGAGCCGGGGCCACGTTGGCCGCCAGGATTTCCGCCGAGCTAATGCCCGGGATGCGAAACACCCCCGCCCGCAGATTACGGATATCGGCCCGCCCTTCGGCGCGGACCAGCAGCGGGGTGGTCGCCTTGGGCAGAGCGCCGAAGGTCTCGCGGATCCTGGCTTCCAGGGCCGGCAGGTCGAAATCACCCGCGACCACGACAACCATCAGGTCGGGGCGGTAACCACGGCGGTAAAACTCCAGGAAATGTTCGCGCTGAAAAGTGTTGAGCGTCTCGTCGATGCCGATGGGGGAGTGATGGGCAAAGGCGAGCCCGCGGAAGAGCACCGGGAACGAAGCCTGCTGCTGCCGCTCGGCGAGACCGCTGCGGTTGCGCTTTTCGGCGAAGATGACGCGGCGCTCGCGATTGATCACCGCCGGCTCAAAACTGATGCTGCCCGCGATGCCCTTGAACAGGCGGAAGCCCTCGGCGAGCAGCCGCGGGTCGTTGTCCCGGAACTCGAGGCTGAAGGTGGTCGTGTCAAAGGTCGTGAAGGCGTTCACATCGCTGCCGTATTCCGCCCCCAGCCGGCGGAATAGCGACAGCATCGCCGGTTCGTCCATTTCCGCGCTGCCGTGAAAAGCCATGTGCTCGGTGAAATGCGCGATACCCTGCTCGCTGTCGCGTTCATCGACGGAACCGGTCAGGACCGCCAGTTTCATCGCCACGCGTCCCGGCACCCCTTGGTGGGGCAGGAGGGCGTAACGCAGGCCGTTGTCCAGCCGGCCCCAGAGGACCCGGCTGTCCGGCTTGAGCGAAGCGCCTTCATGCGCCCAGCGGCCCGCCCGCGGGCCGGTCACCGCCGGTGCCGCGTAGGTCGCGGTGACCGCCAGGACGGCAAACAGACCTTGGGCAAACCTGCGACGGATGGCGGGCGACATGGGGTGGAGAGACCCCAGAACGTGCGTGAGTCCGGCGCAGGCGCAACCCTGCGTTTGCCCCCTTCGCGGGGCGGATGGACGGTTACCGGGACTTTTTCGGGGCGTGCCGCTTCTCCAGCACGGCAACGGCGTCGGCGAGGGAAAGTTTCTTGGCCCGCAGCAACACGATGAGATGATAGAGCAGGTCGGCGGCCTCGCCGGTGAACTCCTTGGAATTCTTTTGCAGGGCGGCCAGCGCGGTCTCGACGCCTTCCTCGCCGACCTTCTGCGCCACGCGGGCGACCCCCTCCTTGACGAGACGCACCGTGTAGCTGGACTTGTCGCCGCTCTTGAGGCGGGCAGCCACGACCTGATCGAGGTGCGCGAGGAAACCTGCGCCGCTGGCGCCGCGAGCACCGAAGCAACTCACGGTGCCGCGGTGGCAGGTCGGGCCGTCGGGGTTCGCCTGAATCAGCAGCGTGTCATTGTCACAATCGACCTCGAGGCTGACGAGATGCAGGAAATTCTTCGACGACTCACCCTTTGTCCAGAGCCGCTGCTTGGCACGGCTGAAGAAGGTGACCTTCTTCGTGCGCAGCGTTTTTTTCAGCGCGGCGGCGTTCATGTAGCCGAGCATGAGCACCTGCTGCGTGGCGGCGTCCTGTACGATGACGGGCACGAGGCCGGCGTTTTTCTTCCAGTCAATTTTTGGAGTCTTCATGGGCGGATGCTGAGGCCTTCGGCGATCAGGTATTTTTTGAGGGAGGGAATGGGAATGGCGCCACTGTGGAAAACGGAGGCAGCCAGCGCGGCGTCGACGCCGGCATCACGAAACACGTCGCGGAAGTGCTCCGGTACACCCGCGCCGCCCGAGGCGACAAGGGGGATGGTGAGCACGGCGCGCACGAGCTTGAGTTGCGGCAGGTCGTAGCCTTGGCGCTCGCCGTCCTGGTTCATGCAGTTGAGCACGACTTCGCCGGCGCCGAGTTTCTGGGCCTCGCGCGCCCAGTCAACCGTGCGCCAGCGGGTGCTGCGGGTCTTGGTCGGGTCACCCGTGAACTGCTTGACGAAGTAGTCGCCGTTTTCCGCGCGGCTGTCGATGCCCACAACCACGCATTGCGAGCCAAACTCCGCCGCGAGCTGGCCGAGCAGCCCGGGGTTCTCGATGGCGGGGGAGTTGAGCGAGACCTTGTCGGCGCCGCTGTGCAGCAGGCGGCGGGCATCGTCGAGCGAGCGGATGCCGCCGGCCACGCAGAAGGGAATGTCGATGACCTTCGCGACGCGCGTCACCCAGTCGGTCGAGACGGTGCGGCCGTCGCTGCTGGCGGTGATGTCATAGAACACCAGTTCGTCGGCGCCTTCGTCGCGGTAGCGCTGGGCCAGCTCAATGATATCGCCCATGTCCACGTGGTTGCGGAACTGGACGCCCTTGACCACGCGGCCGTCGCGCACGTCGAGGCAGGGGATGAGGCGGCGGGCTAGCATGCGAGGGCCTCCTGCAGCGTGAATTTGTTTTCGTAGAGCGCGCGGCCCACGATCGCCCCGGCCGCGCCCGTGGTCTGCAATCCACGCAGGTCGTCGAGCGACGAGACACCGCCCGAGGCCTGGATTTGGAGTGAAGGGAATTTCTTCACCAGCTGGGCGTAGAGCGCAGAGTTGGGTCCGGTCAGCTTGCCATCGCGGCTGATGTCCGTGCAAAGGATGTGCACGAGTCCGGCGGGAAGATAGCTGTTCAACAAATCGTCGAGGGCCACGCCGGTCGTCTCCTGCCAGCCGGCGGCGGCGATGCGCGGGATACCGGCCGCATCGAGGCGGACGTCGGGCGACAAAATTATCTTCTCCGGGCCGAACGATTTCAGCCAGCCGCGCACGAGGTCGGGCGAGCGGACGGCGAGGCTGCCGACGATCACGCGTTGCACGCCGGCCTTGAGCAGGGCGGCCACTTGCGATTCATCGCGGATGCCGCCGCCGGTTTGGACGCGCAGGCCGCTGGCGCGGGCGAGTTTTTCCACGAGGGCGGTCTGGCGCTTGGCCGGGTCCTTGGCGCCGTCGAGATCGACAACGTGCAGCCAGGTGGCGCCGGCGGCCTTGAAGTCCTTTGCCACGGCGAGCGGATCCTCGCCGTAGGATTTCTCCTGGTCGAACTTGCCCTCGGTCAGGCGCACGACGCGACCACCGCGCAGATCGATGGCGGGATAAATAATCATACGCGGCCCTCCACGAAATTCTTGAGGAGGCGGGCGCCGACTGCGCCGGAACGCTCGGGGTGAAATTGCACGCCGCTGAAATTGGCGCGCTGCACGATGGCGGCGAACGGCGTGCCGTGGTCACAGCTGGCGACCGTGAACGCGTTCACCGGACCCGCGTAACTGTGCACAAAGTAGAAACGGTCGCCGGCAGCGATCCCGTCCAGCAAGCCGGGTTTCCGGCCGCAGAGCACGGTGTTCCAGCCCATGTGCGGGACGGTGATGCCGGGCGATTCGGGCAGCAGCGCCACGCGCCCGGGAATGAGGCCGAGCGAAGGCGTGTCGCCCTCCGCGGACGACTCGAACAGCAACTGCATGCCGAGGCAGATGCCGAGCACGGGTTGCGTAAGCCCGCGCACGCACTCCACGAGGCCCTTGGCTTGAAGGCGCTTCATGCCCTCGGGGGCCGAGCCGACGCCGGGTAAAATGACGCGCTCCGCCGCGCGGATGACCGCCGGGTCAGCCGTAAGCTCGCCCTGCACGCCGAGGCGTTCGAGCGCAAAACGCACCGAGGCAATATTGGCCCCGCCACTGTCAACGATCGCCAGCATCAGAGAACGCCCTTGGTGCTGGGGATTTCGCTGCCGGCGCCCCGCGCGACGGCGGGACGAAGGGCGCGGCCGAAGCCCTTGAAGAGGGCCTCGATCATGTGATGGGTGTTGTCGCCCTTTACGGACAGATGGAGGGTCGCGCCCAGCGTGGTGGCGAGCGATTGGAAGAAGTGCGGCACGAGTTCGCTGGGCAGCTCGCCGACGTTTTCACGCGGGAACTTGCCTTCGAAGACGAAGAACGGCCGGCCGCTCAGGTCGAGGGCGACCTGGGCGAGCGCCTCGTCCATGGGCATGGTGAAGCCGTAGCGGCCGATGCCGCGTTTGTCACCGAGCGCCTGCTTGAGTGCCGAGCCGAGGGCGAGGCCGACGTCCTCGACGGTGTGGTGCTCGTCAATGTGCAGGTCACCGGTGCACTCGATGACGAGGCTGATGCCGGCGTTGCGGGCGATCTGGTCGAGCATGTGGTCGAAGAATCCGAGGCCGGTGGCGAACTTCACCGGGGAGACGGCATCGAGGTCCACCGTGACGGAGATTTTTGTCTCCTTGGTCTGGCGCGCGATGGTGGCGCGACGCGGGGCGTCGGCGATTTGGCGGGCGATTTCGGTCCAGCCGAGCGTCTTCGGGTTGTAGCGCAGACCCCGCGTGCCAAGGGCGGTGGCGAGCTGGAGGTCGGTTTCACGGTCGCCGATGACGTACGAATTCTCCCGCGACCAGGAGGTGTCCTTCAAATAATCGAGCAGCAGACCGACCTTGGGCTTGCGGCAGTCGCAGCGGTCGGCGGCGGTGTGAGGGCACACGCGCACGGCCTCGAAGGCGATGCCTTGGGACTTCAGAATATCAAGGAGCAGGTTCTGCAGCGGGCGGAACTCCTCCTCGCGGAAGCTCGGCGTGCCGAGCCCGTCCTGGTTGGTGACCATCACGAAAGTGTAGCCGGCGTCGCGCAGGCGGCGCAGGGCGGGCACGACCTCGGGCTCAAGCGTGAACTTGGCGAGGTGGTCGATTTGAAAATCGGCGGGCTCGGTGATGAGCGTGCCGTCGCGGTCGAGAAACAGGATTTTTTTAGACACGGGACAATACCTCCAGGGTTGAATTATTTTCCGCGGCGGTGCCGACGGTGATGCGGATGGTGTTCGGCACGTCCTTGCTGCGGTCGCGCCAGATGATGCCCGCGGCGCGGCCGGCGGCCATGACGCGGGCGGAGTCGGCGACCTCGATGAGCAGGTAGTTGGCGTCCGACGGCCAGATGCGCTTCACGGCGGCAAGTTTCGGCAGCGCGGCCAGCAGGCGGTTGCGCTCGGCCACCAGCTGGTGCACCGACTCGCGGGAGGCGGCCAGCCCATCGGCCGAGAGCGCGGCGAGCGCGGCCTGCAGCACGGGCGTGGGCACCGGGTAGGGCGCGATGACTTTTTGCAGCACCGCGATGATGGCCGGATCGGCGATGGTCGTGCCGACGCGGGCCCCGGCGAGACCGAAGGCTTTCGAAAGAGTGCGGAGGACGATGAGGTTGGAATTCGCCGCAATCTCGCCCGCGAGGCTGGGCCCGTCGGAGAAATCCACATAGGCCTCGTCCACCACGACCACGGCGCGGCCGGCGAGAGTGCGCACCAGGGACAACAGGGCGGCGCGGTCGAGCCGGTTGCCGGTCGGATTGTTGGGTGAGCACAGCAAGACGAGCTTCACCGCCGGGGTCACCGCCTTGAGCACGGCCTCGGCATCGAGCGCGAAGTTCTTTTCACGGATGAGTGGAACCCGGATGGTCCTGGCGCCTTGAATGTCGGCGGCGACGACATACATGCCGTAGGTTGGCGGCGTGATGAGAATGGCGTCCTGGCCGGCGCGGCAGAAGGTGCGCAGGAGCAGGTCGACACATTCGTCGGAACCGCGGGTGACTAGCGTTTGGGCTGGGGCGACGCCGTAGAGCGCGGCGAGCTTGGCGATGAGTTCCGGTGGCTGCGGGTCGGGGTAGCGGTTGAGCAGCGGCTGGTGCACCGAGGGTGTCTCGGGGTTTTCGTTGGCGTCCAGCCACACGCGGCCGCCCTTCGACTCCTTGCGGGCGGAGCTGTAGGGCGCGAGCGCGAGGATCTCGGGTCGCACGAGCTGGAGCACGGATTCGACGGGGTTCATCGGGAAAGTTGGTCCAGGCGCACGCGCACGGCACGCTGGTGGGCGGCGAGGTTTTCGGCCAGCGCGAGACGTTCGACCACAGGGCCGAGCTGCTGCAGGCCGCGCGCGGTGGCGGCCTGCACGGTCATGGTGCGCAGGAAATCATTGAGGCCCAGGCCGGAGCAGGCGCGGGCCCAGCCGTAGGTGGGCAGGACATGGTTGGTGCCGCTGGCGTAGTCGCCGAGGGATTCGGGAGTCAGGTCGCCCAGAAAAACGGAACCAGCGGTGGTGATGTCCGCGAGCAATCTGCGTGGATTGGCCACCTGCAGGATAAGGTGCTCAGGGGCGTAGCGGTTGGCGATCTCGACGGCCTCGGCGCGGCTGGCCGCGAGGAAAATCCGGCTGCGCGCCAAAGCGCGGCGGGCGATGGAGGCGCGGGGCAGGGTGGCCAGTTGTCGGACGAGGGCGGCGGTTACGCGGCCCGCAAACTTCTTGGAAAAAGCGACGAGCATCACCGGCGAGTCCGGACTGTGTTCGGCCTGCGAGAGCAGGTCGGCAGCGACAAAAGCGGGATTGGCGCGGTTGTCGGCGATGACCAGCACCTCAGACGGGCCGGCCGGCAGATCGAAGGCGGCGCCACCAGCGTCACGCGACACCTGCAGCTTGGCCTCGGTGACAAATGCGTTGCCGGGGCCAAAAAGCTTGTCGCACTTCGGCACGCTCTGGGTGCCGAACGCCATCGCGGCAATGGCCTGCGCGCCGCCGAGCTTGTAGACTTCGGTGATGCCACACAGCCGGGCGGCGCAAAGGATCCACGGATTAATGCGACCGGTTTTATCCGGCGGCGTGCAGAGCACGCGTCCGGGATTGCCGGCGAGCTGCGACGGGACGCCGAGCATGAGGGCGGTGGACGGGAGCGGCGCGCTGCCGCCCGGCACGTAGAGGCCAACCCGGCCGATGGGGCGCACGGTTTTTTCGCAGACGATGCCCGGCGAAGTCTCGATGCGCAGGTCGTGCGGCCGCTGGGCGGCGTGAAAAGTGTGGATGTTGCGGTAGGCGGTGCGCAGCGCGGCCTGGTCCGCGCGGCCGAGGGCCATCTCGGCGGCGGCGAACTCGGCCTCAGTCACCCGCAGCGAGCGCAGCGTGACGCCGTCGAATTTCTTTGTGAACCGGCGCAACGCCGCGTCACCGTCGCGGCGCACGGTGGCGACGATCGTGCGCACGGTGGCGGCGATTGACGGCTGCGCCGCCTGGGCCGGCCGGCGGAGGGCGGCGGTGCGGGCGGACGCGGAAAGTTTTTTCCAGACAAGGAAATCCATGGCGGGATCAGAGCATCATTTTCTCGATGGGCAGCACGAGGATGCTGCTGGCGCCGGCCTTTTTCAGGGACTCCATCGTCTCCCAGAAGACGGCCTCCGAGCAGACGGCGTGGAGGGCGACCTTGGTGTCGTCGCCGGCGAGGGGCAGGATGGTGGGATTCTCCGAGCCCGGCAGGAGTTTCTTGATTTCCGCGAGGCTGGCCTTGGGCGCGTGGAGCATGATGTATTTCGTGCCGGCGGCCTTCTGCACGCCGTCGAGCCGGCGGAGCAGGATCTCCAGGGCGTGCGACTTCTCCGCGTTGAGCTCGCGGGTGTTGCGGAGCAGCACGGCCGTACTCTTGAAGATGGTCTCGACCGCGCGAAGCTTGTTGGCCTCGAGGGTGGAGCCGCTGGCGACGAGATCGCAGATGACGTCGGCCAGGCCAAGCCGCGGGGCGATCTCGACAGAGCCGCTGAGGTAGACCACCTCCGCCTTGATCTTCTGGGCGTCGAGGTAGCGCTTGGTGAGCTGCGGGTAGGACGTGGCGATGCGCAGGCCCTGCAGGTCTTTCGGGCCGGCGTAGGGACGCTCCTCGGGGAGGGCGAGGGCGAGACGACAGCCGCCGAAATCCAGCGAGCGCTCGATGAAGTAGCCCCCCACGGTGCCGTTGGTGCGGCGTTCAAGGGCGGCTTCCTCAAGAACGTTGGTGCCGACGATGCCGAGGTCGCACACGCCGTCCATGACGAGCTGCGGGATGTCGTCATCGCGGACAAAAAGGGTATCGAGGGGGAAATTCTCGGCATGGAGGAGGAGCTTCTCCTTCGGCGACTTCACGCGGATGCCGCAGTTTTTCAGCAGCTCGAGCGAGTCGGTGGAGAGGCGGCCGCTTTTTTGGATGGCGAGCCGGAGGCGGTCTTTGGGCGGTATGGTGGGAGGCATGGCGGACGAGGCTAAGGTTTAAGTGATGGGAGGAATAAACGAAGGCGGCAAGGAGCCGGTCTGTCATCACGCGGGCGGGGCCGGCACCGGGGCAACGA
>JAYTUA010000020.1:0-39011 GCA_043745015.1 Opitutaceae bacterium
ACCCGCGACAACCGCCGTTACCAGAATGACTATACCTTCCTCGGCGCCGACGGCGTCGCCAATACCGCCGACGACGTGGCCCGCCCCTATCTCGACACCACTTATACCAACCAGAATCCCTACTGGGGTTACCGGCCGCTCCAGTGGGTCAACCCCGAGCAGCTGGCGGCGGAATTTCTCGCCCACCCGGCCTACTTCCGCCTCGGCACCGGCACGGCCCTCAGCGGCGTGCAGGCGGAGACGTTCCGCATCAACAATTCGGAACGCATCGCGGAAAAAGTATCCGCGGGCTATATCCAGTTCGATGGCCGCCTGCTGGATAACAAGCTGCGGTTTGTCGCGGGTGTTCGCTATGAAAAGACCAAGGATGACGGCCTGGGCGTGTACTCCAACGACGATCTGGTCTGGCAGCGCAATGCGGATGGCAGCTATGTCGATGGCAATGCCACGACGGCCGGCGTCCAGCGCGTCCGCCGCCTCGATGCCGGCGTCGTCGGTTCGATGGAAGAGCTGCGGCTCGTCCGCAAGGAGCGCGGCTACAAAGCCTCCCGCACTTACGATGGCACTTACCCGAGCGTCCACCTGACCTACAACATCACGGACGACATCCTGGCCCGTTTCGCCTACGCCAAGACGATCGGCCGCCCGGACTACGCCGTGATCATCCCCAATACCGATATCAACGAAGACGACCTCGATCCCGCCAACCCCGGTTCGATCACGATCCGCAATACGCAGCTCCTGCCCTGGACGGCAGACAATTACGACCTCTCCTTGGAATATTACTTTAAGAAGGGCGGACTGGTTTCCGTCGGCGTGTTCGAGAAGGATCTCACCGACTTCTGGACCACGCTGAATGGTCCGCTTACCGCCGCCCGGGCCGAAGAACTCGGCTTGGAGAGCCGGTTCGTGGGCTGGACGGTCGCCACCACCATCAACGGCGGCGATGCCAAGATCGAGGGTGCGGAAATCAACCTCGTCCGCCCCCTGACCTTCCTGCCGGGCTGGGGCAAGTTCTTCACGATCAAGGCCAATGGCACGATTCTGAACCTCGAGGGCAACAACAGTCCGGACTTCCGGGGTTTCATCGAGAAGACCGGCAACTTCAACATCGCGTTCAACAAGGCGCCTTACTCCTTCAACCTCACGTTTAACTACCGCGGACGGCAGAAGGGGTCGAGCGGCACGGCCCCCGCCGCGCAGACCGGCGCCCAATACGGCGCCACCACGGGCTTCAATGAATACTACGCCCCCCGTACCTTCGTGGACTTCAGTGGTGAATATAAAATCGGCAAAAACCTGAGCATTTTCGGCGGCGTGCGCAATCTGTTCAACAAGGAGCAAATGCTCCAGCGCTACAACGCCGATTCCCCCGCCTATGCCAAGAACTACCGCCAGGAAGAGTTTGGCATCGCCATGAGCGTCGGCATCAAGGGCACGTTCTAAGCGGCGGCGCCTCCAGCTGAAAACCTCGCTGCCCGGGAATCTGTTTCTCGGGCGGCTTTCTCTCTCGAATTTTCCCGCCGCCGGGCTCAATCCCTGCTTCTCCCCCTCATGCCTTCCCGCTCTCCGACCCCCCGTTGCGCCAAGCTCCACCCTGCGATCTCGATTCGAGAGTACCACAAGCTGGTTCCGAAGCGCTTGAAAAAAGCCTTCGTGCTCGACGACCTGTTTCAGGCCGGCCGGGTGACGCTGCATCATTGGGAGACGGACCGCACCATTATTGGCGGGGTCGTGCCCACGCGCGCGGCGCTTGACCTGCCGGCTCCGGCGGAAATCCGCGCGCAGCATTTCAACGACCGGCGCGAGCTGGGCATCGTCAATCTCGGCGGACCGGGCCGCATCACGGTGGATGGCCGCCGGTATGCCCTGCAGCACCTCGACATGCTTTATGTCGGGCGGGGCGCGAAGAAAGTGCGGTTTGCCTCCCGCGCCGCGAAAACCCCGGCGCGATACTACCTGCTCAGCTACCCGGCCCACGCGACCTATCCGACCCGGCACCAGCCGTTGGCGGACATCCGCACCAAGATCCTCGGTGCGCCGGAGACCGAGAACCACCGCATTTTGCATCAGGTCATTTCTCCCGCCGGCATCCGCAGCTGCCAGCTGGTCATGGGCTTCACCCTGGTGCAGCCCGGTAGCAAGTGGAACACCATGCCGCCGCACACGCATGACCGCCGCTCCGAGGTTTATTGTTACTTCGGTTTTCCTCGCGGCGGATTGGTGAAGCATTTCCTCGGGCAGCCAAAAAAAATCCGCACGGTCCGCCTGCGTGAGGGCGAAGCGGTGGTTTCGCCGCCCTGGTCCGTGCACAGCGGGGAAGGCGCGACCCACTACGGCTTCGTCTGGGGCATGGGCGGCGAGAACCAGGATTGGGCCGACATGGACCCGGTGGATCCGAAGCTGATCTATCAGGCGCGCTGACCATGGCGACGATCCTTGACGCCTTCCGCCTCGATGGGAAAACCGCGTTGGTTACCGGTGCCTCGCGCGGCCTCGGCGCCGGCATGGCCGAGGCGCTCGCCCAGGCGGGCGCCGATGTCATCCTCGTGGCCCGCGGTGACCTGTCCGCGACCTGCAAACTGGTCGAGTCCGCCGGCCGCAAAGCCTACGCCTTCAAGGCCGACCAGGCCAGCCGGGCCTCGATGGACCAGCTCGCCGCCGCCCTCGGCGCCAAGCTCCCCGTGCCCGACATCCTCGTAAACAACGGCGGTACCATCCGCCGCGGGGCCTTTGCCGATTTCACCGACGCCGACTGGGATGAGGTGATGGAGGTGAATCTTAATTCCATCTTCCGGCTCAGCCAGGCGGTCGTCCGCCTGTGGCTCGCGCAAAAGCGGCGCGGCAAGATCGTACACATCGCCTCGATGATGTCCTTCCAGGGCGGCATTCGCATCGGTTCTTATCCGGCCGCCAAGAGCGGCCTCGCCGGCCTCACCCGCATGATGGCCAACGAGCTCGCCTCGTCCGGCATCAACGTCAACGCCATCGCCCCCGGCTACATGGCCACCGACAACACCGCTGCGCTCCAGGCTGACGCCGAGCGCAACAAGGCCATTCTCGCCCGCATCCCCGCCGCGCAGTGGGGCGCGCCCGCCGATCTCGCCGGGGCCGTGGTCTATCTTTCTTCCCCCGCTTCTGATTACGTCCACGGTCATATCCTGGCGGTGGACGGCGGCTGGCTCGGTCGTTGAATCAACCCCCTTCCCATGAAAACGCGCAACTGCCTCGCCGTGTTGCTGTCGTTGCTCGCCGTCGCCCTGTCCGGCGGGGAGCGACTCGTCCTCACTGTCACCCACGATCTCGCCCTCGCCCGTCCGTCTGAAACCATCACCGTGCCGTGGACGGCCGTCGCCCAGGCCCTGCCCGGTGCGCTCCTGCAGAAACTCGCGGTGAAGGACGCCGGGGGTAATCTCCTCCCTTATCAGGTCACCAACATCGCCCCGCAGGCCAAGGACCCGGAAGGGAAGGGCCTCGCGTACGGCGAGCTGATCTTCCAGCACGACTTTGCCGCCGGCGAAAAATCCGCGACCTTCACCGTCGAGCGGACGGAGACCGTGGCGCCGGTCTTCCCGACCAAGACCTTCGCCCGCTACGTGCCGGAGCGGCTCGATGATTTTGCCTGGGAAAACGACCGGATCGGCCACCGCACCTACGGCCCCGCGCTCGCCGCCCCGGTCGGGCCCGGCAGCAGCAAGGAAGTTTTGGTCACCAGCGGCCTCGATGTCTGGTGCAAGCGGGTCAGCTATCCCATCGTGGATCGTTGGTACAACAAGGGCCACGATCATTACCACAAGGACGAGGGCGAGGGGATGGACATGTACCAGGTCGGTCCCTCGCGTGGGTGCGGCGGCACCGGCATCTGGGACGGCAAGGCGCTGCACGTCGGCCGCAACTACCAGTCTTGGAAAATTCTCGCCAACGGGCCCATCCGCTCCGTGTTCGAGCTCACCTACGACACCTGGATGGCCAACGGCACGATCGTCTCCGAGGTGAAGCGCTTCACCGTGGATGCGGGCCACAACCTCGACCAGATCGAGAGCACCTTCACCGTGGCCACCGGCCCCAAGGAGATTGTCGTCGGGATCGGCCTCAACAAAACCCCGGCGGACAAAGGCCAGGAGGCGAAAATCGCGCTCACCCCCAATCAAGCCGATGGCTCGGCCACCCAGTGGGTCGAGCAGAAGACCAATGGGTCGCTGGGCACCGCCGTCATTGTGCCGGCGGGCTTCTCGGGCTTCGCCGAGGATGAGCGCAACCAGCTGTTCCTCGCCAAGGCCGTCTCCGGCCAGCCCCTGCGATATTTTGCGGGGGCCGGCTGGTCCAAGGCCGGGGAATTCACCACGCCGCAGGCCTGGAACGATTACGTGGCGGCCTGCGCCGCCCGCGCCCGCTCTCCCGTGCAAGTCACCCTGTCCACCTTGCCATGATTCCTCGAAGCCTCTCCCTGACCCTCACTACTTTTGCCGTCACCGCAGGCGCCTGGGGCAACACTCTGCCGGCGCCGGCTGAGGTCCTCGCCACCATGGAACGGGCCGCCGATTGGCAGCTGGCGCACCCGCGGTTAAACGACAAGGAGGGCAAGCCCGACGGCTGGGTCAACGGTGCATTCTACACCGGCGTGATGGCCCTCGCCCGCGTCTCGGCCAGCCCGCGCTTCCACGACGCCATGATGAAAATGGCCGAGGGCAACCAGTGGCAGCCCGCCATCCGGCCTTACCACGCCGACGACCATGTGGTCACCCAGACCTACCTCGACCTTTTCCGGCAACACCGCGAGCCGCGCATGCTGGCGCCGACGCGGGAACGGTTTGACTACATCCTCGCGCATCCGAAGGACGACAACCTGGACTTCGACGAGAAAAAGAATCCCGGTCGCCTCGACCGCTGGTCCTGGTGCGACGCCCTGTTCATGTCCCCGCCGGCTTGGCTCCGACTCTGGCAGGCGACCGGCGACCGCCGCTACCTGGACTTCGCCGTCGAAAAGTGGTGGGTTACCTCGGACTTCCTGTACGACCGGGAGGAGCACCTTTACGCCCGCGACAGCTCGATCTTTCCGAAGCGCGAGCAGAACGGCCGCAAGATATTCTGGAGTCGCGGCAACGGCTGGGTGATGGGCGGCCTCGTCCGGATGCTGGAGCTGTTGCCGGCGGACCACCCCGCGCGACCGCGCTTTGTGCAGCAATACCGCGAGATGGCGGCCAAGGTGGCGACCTGCCAGCAGCCGGACGGTTTCTGGCGGTCCAGCCTGCTCGATCCGGCGAGTTACCCGATGAGGGAAACCAGCGGCACGGGCTTCTACTGCTATGCGCTGGCCTGGGGCGTCAACACGGGTCTGCTCGACCGCGCGCACTTCGAGCCCGCGGTCCGGCGCGCCTGGGCGGCTCTCGCCAGTTGTGTGAAGGCCGACGGCCAACTGACCTATGTGCAGCCGATCGGTTTCACCCCGGTTGTCTTTGATCCTGAATCCACCGAACCCTTCGGCGTCGGGGCCTTCCTCCTCGCCGGCAGCGAAGTGTCCCGCCTCGCCGCGCCCTGAGCCCGCCCCGTGATGCAGAAGCTATTCGCCAGTCTCCTTCCCCTTGTTGCGGTCGCGGCCTTTGCCGCCGAGCCGGTCAAGCTTGATGGAGCCACGCCCCTCGAGTGGTCGCGCCGACTGGCCGATTCCGAGATGAAGCGCCTCGGTACCTCGTTGGAAGCAGGCGGCTCCAACCCGCGGGCCTGTTGGGATTATTCTCCCAGCGTCCTGGCGCTCGGGCTGGTGCGGCTGGGCGAGACGACCGGTGACCAGGCCTACCTCCAGTTCGGCACGCGCGCGGTGGCTTCCCACGTCAACGCCGACGGTACGATCAAGGGCTACAAGGAGGAGGACTACAACATCGACAACATCCCGCCGGGCAAAGTGCTCCTCGCCGCGCTGGCCCGCGGCGAGCAGAACCAAGCCTGGACCAAGGCGGCCCAGCAGCTTCGCGGCCAGATGAAGACCCACCCGCGCACGCGCGAGGGCGGTTTCTGGCACAAGAAACGTTACCCGCACCAGATGTGGCTCGACGGCCTCTACATGGCCTCGCCCTACCTCGCGCAATACGCCGGTCTGTTCAACGAGCCGGCGATCTTCGACGACGTGGCCAAGCAGATCGTGCTCATGGACCGGCACAGTTACGATGCGGCCTCCGGCCTTTACTGGCACGCCTGGGACGAGGCGCACGCGCAAAGCTGGGCCGACCCGAAGACGGGTTTCTCGCCCAATTTCTGGAGCCGGGCCATCGGCTGGTACGGCATGGCGATCGTGGACTCGCTCGATTATCTTCCGGTCAGCCAGCCCGAGATCGACGAGATCGTGAACATTCTCAAGCGCCTCGCCGACGGCGTGGTGAAATGGCAGGATCCGTCATCGGGCGTCTGGTGGCAGATCACCAACCTCGGCGCACGCGAGGGCAATTATCTCGAGGGCTCCGGTTCCGCGATGTTTGTCTACACCCTCGCGAAGGGCGTCAACAAGGGCTACCTCCCGCGGGAGAAATATCTACCCGCCATTCTCAAGGGCTACGCCGGCCTCATTCACACCCTCGTGAAGACCGATCCCGCCGGCGCCGTCCGGCTGACGCAGATCTGCCAGGGGGCCGGGCTCGGCTACATGATGTCCGACGGCAAGACCCCGCGCGACGGCTCCTTCAAGTACTACATCAGCGAGCCCATCGTGGACAACGATCCCAAGGGCACGGGTCCTTTCATTTTGGCCGGCCTCGAGGTGGAGAAGCTGCTGGCGACCACGAGCCAGCCGCTCGTCATCCGGGGTTGGGATTCACTCCCGGCGGTGCTCGCGCTGATCAAGGCGCCGGAATTTCCCGCGCGCGATTTTCCTCTCACCGACTTTGGCGCCAAGGTCGGGACCGATTGCTCCGCGGCTATCACTGCGGCCATCGACGCCTGCACCAAGGCCGGCGGCGGCCGGGTGGTTGTGCCGGCGGGCGAGTGGCTCACGGGCGCGATCCGGTTGAAGAGCAATGTCAACCTGCACGTCAGCGCCGGGGCGACGCTCCGCTGGCTCTTTGACCCGGCGAAATATCCGGTGGTCTACACCCGCTGGGAGGGCGTGGAGTGCATGAATTACTCGCCGTTCATCTACGCTTACGGGGAAGAAAACATCGCCATCACGGGCACCGGCACGCTCGACGGCGGCGCCGACGAGGACACCTGGTGGGCTTGGAACAAGCGGGGCGACCGGGTCAAGATGCAGAAGGCCGACCGCGACGCCCTCCTCCAGATGGGCGAGACGAATGTGCCGGTCGCGCAGCGCGTCTTCGGCCCCGGCCACTACCTGCGGCCAAACTTCATCCAACCTTATCATTGCAAAAACATCCTCATCGAGGGCGTGACCATCATCCGCTCGCCCATGTGGGAGTTGCACCCGGTGTTGTCCGAGAACATCACCATCCGCGGCGTGAAGATCAATTCACACGGCCCGAACAATGACGGCTGCGATCCCGAGTCCTCCCGTAACATTTTGATCGAGGACTGCGTGTTCGACACCGGGGACGACTGCATCGCGATCAAGTCCGGCCGCAACGGCGACGGCCGGCGCGTCAACGTGCCCTCCGAGAACATCGTCATCCGCCACTGCGTGATGAAGGACGGCCACGGTGGCGTCGTGCTCGGCAGCGAGTGCACCGGCGGCATCCGCAATGTTTTCGTGGAAAATTGCGAGATGGACAGCCCCGAGCTCGACCGCGCGCTGCGCTTCAAGAACAACGCCGTGCGCGGTGGCATCCTGGAAAACGTTTTCATGCGGCACGTGAAGATCGGCCGGGTGGGGGAGGCGGTGCTCACCATCGACCTGCTTTACGAGGAAGGCGCTAAGGGTTCATTCAAGCCTATCGTCCGCAACGTCCAGCTCGACCACCTCACCAGTTCGGCCAGCCCGCGGGTCCTGTATATCCGCGGCTTCGAGGGCGCGGTCATCGAGAACATCCGTATCAGCGATTCGACATTCAACAATGTGACGGAGACGGAGGTTGTCAGCCACGCCGGTTCGATCACCTTGAACCGCGTCACGATCAACCCCGCCCAGCCGGCGAAAAGCCTGAACAGCGTTCCGGCCCCCCAATAAACCCCACCCCGGCGCCCCTTCTCATGACGAACCCCGCCACCCCCTCCGGTACCGTGCTTGGCCGCTATCGCTGGCGCATCTGCGCCGTGCTCTTCCTGGCCACCACCATCAACTACATCGACCGGAATGTGTTTTCGTTCACGATGCTCGACGACACTTTCCGCCACCAGATGCTCGGACTGCCGCTCGACCAGGCGCTGACTGAGGCGGACATGGCGCTGTTCCGGGAAAAAATGAGCTTCCTCGATGCGATCTTCAAATACTGCTACGCCTTCGGCTTCCTGCTGGCCGGCTACATGATCGACCGGATTGGCATCCGCCGCGGCTACGGCACCAGCATCACCGTCTGGAGCATCGCCGCCGTCGGGCACGGCCTCGTGAGCTCCGTACCCGGCATGGCCTGGGCCCGCGGCCTGCTCGGCGTGGGCGAGGCCGGCAATTTTCCCGCGGCGATCAAGACCGTCTCGGAATGGTTCCCCCGGAAGGAGCGCAGCTTTGCCACCGGCATCTTCAATGCCGGTACCAACGTCGGCATCATCCTCACCGCCATCTTCGTGCCCCTGATTATCGCGCAGTGGGGCTGGCGGACCAGCTTCATCCTCACCGGCGCCATCGGCACCCTGGTTCTGTTCTGGTGGCTGGCGGTCTACCGCAAACCCCACGAGCACCCGGCGGTCTCCGCCGCCGAGCTCGCCCATATCCAACAGGACGGATCACCCGACACGGAGAAACCGGTGAAATGGCGGGAGCTGATTCGCTACCGGCCTACCTGGGCCTTTGCGATCTGCAAGTTCATGACGGACGCCGTCTGGTGGTTTTACCTGACCTGGCTCCCCACCTTCTTCAACAGCAACCCTGCCTTCACCACCAAGCTCGATCTTAAGCAGGTCGGCATCCCGTTTCTCGTCATCTACCTGGTCTCGGATTTCGGCAGCATCTTCTTCGGTTGGCTGGCCACCCGGCTCATCGGGCTGGGCTGGAGCGTGAACCGGGCGCGCAAGACGACCATGCTCATCTGCGCCGTCAGCGTGGTGCCGATCATCTTCGCCTCCATGACGAGCAACATCGTCGTGGCGATCGCGCTCATCGCGCTCGCCACCGCGGCCCACCAGGGCTGGAGCGCCAACCTCTTCACGACCGTTTCCGACCAGTTCCCCCGCCGGGCGGTGGGCAGTGTGGTCGGCATCGGCGGCCTCGCCGGCGGTCTCGGCGGCGCGCTGCTGGCGGCCAAGGTCGGCTTCATCATCAACACGGGCGGTTACGTCCCGCTCTTCGCCATCGCCGCTTCCGCCTACCTGCTCGCCCTGCTCGTTCTCCAGGTGCTCTCGCCCAAGCTCGAGACCGTCAGGCTTCCGGAATGATCCGCGGCCTACTGCTTCTCGGCGTGCTGCTGCCGGCCGCCTTGGCCGGCGCGGTGCGCTGGAATGATATTTTAAAGCAGCCGGCGGACTGGTATGCCGGCGCGGAGGCGCGCGCCCTCGCCGCCAGCATCATCCAATACCAGACACCGGAGGGCGGCTGGCCCAAGAACACCGACATGACGCAACCGCCGTCGGCGGAGTTCCTGGCCGAGACCAAGTTCGACCACCGCGCACCGACCATCGACAACGACGCCACGACCACGCAGCTCCGCTTCCTCGCGCAGGTCATCACCGCGATGGATGACGCCGCCCTGCGCGCCGCCTTTGAGCGGGGCTTCGATTACCTGCTGACGGCGCAATACGCCAACGGCGGCTGGCCCCAGTATTTTCCCCTGCGCCCGGGCTACTACACCCGCATCACCTATAACGACAACGCCATGGTCAATGTGCTCACGCTGCTTCGCGATGCGGCGCAGGCGAAGGCACCTTACGTCTTTGTCGACGAGGCCCGCCGCGGCCGGGTCGCCGCCGCCGTGGAGCAGGGGATCGCCTGCATCCTGCGCACGCAGGTGAAGCAGGACGGCAGGCCCACCGTCTGGTGCGCGCAGCACGACGAGACCACTTTCGCCCCGGCCGCCGCCCGCAACTTCGAGCCCGCCTCGCTTTCCGGCAGCGAGAGTGTCGGGCTCGTGAAATTCCTCATGGCGGTGGAAATGCCGACGCCCGAAATCATCGCCGCCATCGAAGGCGCGGTTCACTGGTTTGAGTCGGTGAAAGTCACGGGTCTGCGCATCGACAACACCCCGGGAGCGGACGGGAAGAAGGACCGCCACGCGGTCGCGGATCCCGCTGCCTCCCCGCTCTGGGCCCGTTTCTACGAGCTCGGGACGAACAAGCCGGTCTTCACCGGGCGGGACAAGGTCATCCGTTACGACTTCAACGCCATCGAACGCGAGCGCCGCACCGGCTACAATTATCTGGGCAACTGGCCGTCCGATCTGCTGGCCAAGGACTACCCCCGCTGGCAGGCCAAAAACAAACCACTCGCCGTTGTGTCCAAGCCCGACGTGATCGTCGCCGCCGACGGTACCGGCTCATACACCTCCCTGCAGGAGGCCATCAGCGCGGCCCCGATGAAGACCGACCCCGCCACGCCGCGCTGGGTCATCTTGGTCAAGGCCGGCACCTACCATGAGCGCATCTATGTCCAGCGCGAGCGGGGCAATATCCATGTCATCGGCGAGGACCGGGAGCGCACGGTCATCGCCTACCACCTCTACGCCAATCTCCCCGGCCCGGATGGCAAACCCATCGGGACTTTCCGCACGCCCACCGTGCAGATCGACGGCGACGGCATGATCTGGGAAAACCTCACGCTGGCCAACACGGCCGGCGAGCCGGGTCCGCGGCCCGATGGTCCGGCCGTGGCCCAGGCCCTGGCCTTGCGCGCCGACGGTGACCGGCTCGTGTTCCGGCACTGCCGGTTCCTCGGCTGGCAGGACACCATCCTCGTCAACCGGGGCCGGCACTACTTCGAGGACTGCTACATCGAGGGCCATGTGGATTTCATCTTCGGCGCCGCCACGGTTTTTTTCAACCGCTGCCACATCCATGTGTTGAAGGACGGCTACATCACCGCCGCCTCCACGCCGAAGGACCAGCCTTACGGCTATGTGTTCGCCGATTGCCAGATCACGGGCCGCGACGGCGTGAAGACCTACCTCGGCCGGCCGTGGCGGGATTTTGCCAAGACCGTTTTCCTCCGCACCGGGATGTCCGCCGCCGTGCGGCCGGAGGGCTGGCACAACTGGAACAAGCCGTCGGCGGAGCAGACCACCTTCTACGCCGAGTCGGGCAGCACCGGACCCGGCGCCTCACCCGCCCCGCGCGTGGCCTGGGCGAAGCCACTCACGCCCGAGCAGGCTGCGATCCTCACGCCGGCCAATGTGCTCGCCGGTTCCGACCACTGGAATCCTGAACAGCCATGAGCGCCGCGTTCCGTTCCCTGCTGTTGGCGGTCAGCTGCCTGCTCGCCTGCGCCGCGCGCGCCGTCGAGCCCGGTTTGCATGCCGATCTCGAATACGGCCAGGCCGGTGGCGAGAAACTGCTGCTCGATGTGAGCGTGCCGGCGGGCGACGGACCCTTCCCCGTGGCGATTCTCATCCACGGCGGCGGTTGGAGCCGGGGCGACAAGCACAGTGTACCGGCGGGCGACAGCGCCGACATCATGCCTTGGTTTGCGCCGCTGACCGCGGGCAAATTCACCTGGTTCTCCATCAATTACCGGCTGGCACCCAAGCATCGCTGGCCGGCCTGTCTGGAGGACGTGCAGACGGCCATCCGCTGGGTGAAGGCCCACGCGGCGGAATACAAAGGCGACCCCGCGCGCATCGCGCTCTTCGGCCATTCGGCCGGCGGCCACCTGGCCTGCCTGGCCGGGACCTTGGTTGATGACAGCGTGCGGGTGCAGGCAGTGGTCGGCTACGCGCCGGTGACCAACCACGAGCAGGAGCTGCCGGTCCGCGGCGGCCTGAGCTCGTCGCTGCAGGGCTTGCTGAACCGGCCGAAGGCCCTGACGCCCGAGTCGCTCGGCCTGCTGCGCGCCATTTCGCCGCTCAACCACGTGCGCCCAGGCCTGCCGCCCGTCCTCCTGATTCATGGCGATGCCGACAAGACCGTGCCCATCCAGCAATCTTACGATTATCAGGCCAAGCTGCGGGAGAACGGCGTGCCCTGCGACCTGATGGTCATCCCGGGCGGGGTGCACGCCCTCGCCGACTGGGAGCGGATCGCGCCGGATTACCCCGCGCGTATGATGGCGTGGCTCGGCCAGCAACTGCGGCCGGAAGCCCAACCGCCGGCTCCCCAGGCTCTGCCATCATTCTATTGAACAATTTCATCAGCGCCCCAATCATCTTTGCCCCAGTCTGCTGCTCACCATGAACCCATCGGAATACCTGAACCAGCTTTTCAACCTCACCGGCAAAGTCGCCGTCGTCATCGGTGGCACCGGTGAACTGTGCGGCGCCATGGCCGGGGGCCTCGCCGGCGCCGGCGCCGAGGTGGTGCTGGTCGGCCGCAACGCTGAAAAGGCGAAGGCCCGGCTCGACAAGATCGCCGCCGCCGGCGGCAAGGCCTGGTTTCATTCCGCCGAGGCCACCAGCAAGGCGGAGGTCGAGGCCCTCCTCGCCGCCGTGCTTCAGCGCAGCGGCCGGGTCGACATCGTCATCAACGGCGCGGGCATCAACTCCGCCACGCCGTTCTTCGAGATCAGCGAGGAGGAGTTCGACCGCATTTTGCGCGTGAACGTCAAGGGCGTGTTCCTCGGCTGCCAGGTCTTCGGCAAATACCTCGTCGAGCGCGGGCAGGGCGGTTCCATCATCAATCTTGGCTCGATGTCCGGCATCGTGCCGTTGTCGCGCGTCATTACCTACTCGGCCTCCAAGGGCGCGGTGCACAACCTCTCGCTCAACCTCGCCCGCGAATGGGCGCCGGCCCGGGTGCGCGTCAACGTCCTGGTGCCGGGTTTCTTCCCGGCCGAGCAGAACAAGAAGGTGCTCACCCCCGACCGCGTCACCGCCATCATGGGCCACACGCCGATGAAGCGCTTCGGCGAGGCGCGCGAACTCATCGGCGCCACCCTCCTGCTCGCGAGCGACAGTGCGGGCTCCTTCATCACCGGCGAGGAGCTGATCGTCGACGGCGGCTACCACGCGATGACGATCTGATTGGCCACCACGAAACACACGAAATACACAAAAAATAGAATCCCAGAAATTCACCTTTCGTGTGTTTGGTGTATTTCGTGGTGACCCTCTGAATTTCCTTCCATGTCCACCATCAACGCCTTCCTGCTCAAAAGCAACCTGCGCATCGCGCAGAACCCGTGCGTCTCGCCCGACTTCTGCCTCGACTGGCCCGCGCTGCTGGCCGACGTCAAGGCCGGCAAGGTCACCGAGTACGGCAAGAGCCGCTTTGCCACCAAGGCGGGCGAATTCACCCTGGTTGAAAACGCGCTGGGTGATTGCGCTTGGAAACTGTCCGCCGCCGCCGGGCCACTGGCCGGGGGCGGCGCGCACGCCGGGGCGACTTTTTTCCCCGCCACGTGGGCGAATCTGCTCAAGCTCAAGAATCTCATCCAAGAGCACGACGCCGGCGCGACGATTTTTCCGACCGCCTCGGCCCAGCTCGGCCGGAGCACGCTCGGGGTTGGGGCGCGCTTCACCACGCTGCACTGGCCGGCGGTGGAGTGGGCGATGAGCGCGCTCGAGATCGGCCTGACCGCCAACCAGAATTCCATCCCGCGCGAGCTCGTGTACGACGTCGACGCCATGCTGGCCAACCGCCTCGACACCGTGCCGTTCCCCTTCATCGGCACCAACGTCCCCGAGGGGCACCAGGGCCAGAGCGTCGAGGGCATGAGCCACGGCTGCGTGCTCTCCAAGCTCAAGACCGGCTTCCACCACCGGAAGATCGCCTGGTCCTTCAACGCCGACCACCAGCCCATCGGCGGCAAATTCGACAGCCGCGAGGACGCGCTGGTCAGCGGCTGCCTGCTCGCCAGCTACATCACCTTTGATCTGTCGCCCGAGCTGGCACTCAACCAGCCGGCCAAGCTCGCCGACGTTCCTGCGGATGTCGTCACTATGACGCGCGCGCGCGTCGCGAAGGCCGGTCTCAAACTGGATGACGCCGCCTTCAGCTCGCTGCTGGCGACGGTCTGGACGCCGATGATCAAGATGAAGCGGCGTGACGAGAAATACGCCGCCGCCCGCGCCGCGGCGTTCACCACTCCGGTGGGCTGTGGCTACCTCCGCGAGCTCTCCATCGACGAGTTGCCCGGCCTCACCACGCCCGAGACGACCGCCATCATGCTCTCGCTTTGCGAGGTGCTGGGCATGCCGGTCAACTTCGTCGCCCCGGCCTTTGGGTTCCAGAAAAACACGCCGTATCCCGACAACACCGCGCTGCGCGCCCTCATCCAAAAACAGTGGGACGTCTGCGCGAAGTTCGGCGTGAGCATCGGTTTCCACTCCGGCTCCGGCAAGTCCGCCGAGAATTACCAGGTCATGGGCCAGGTCACGGGCAGCGCGCTCGAGATCAAGACCAGTGGCCGCTACACCTACGAGATGGGCGTGGCCCTCTCGCAGTCGAAGAACGCCGCCGACGCCGCGCTCTGGCGCGACTGGTACAAGTTCACGGTCGACATGTCCGTGGCCGGCGCCTTCAGCGCCGACGCGACCGAGCAGAAGATGGCGCGTATTTTCGTCACGACGTCGCTCGAAAATGGAGGCGGGACGCCCTCGTCCCGCGGGGATTTGCGGGGTGGGGGCACCCCGCCTCCACAAGACGTCTTCGCGTCATCCGCCGCCTGCCGCGCGGCGCTGGAGGCGCTGCCGCCCTCGGCCGAGCACATGATCTTCTTCGAATACAACTTCCTCTACGTGCTCGCCGCCGGCGGCAAACCCGAGAAGTCCGCCCTCGGCGACCACACTCCGGCCGGCTATGCGCAGCGCGCCCGCTTCTATGCCATCAGTCCCGAGGCCCGGCTGCTCTTCGCCAAGCGCATCGCCGCCTACCTCATCTTCCTCGCCGAAAACACCGGCCTGGCCTCCCGGGAACGCTGCGCCGCCACCAGCAAACTCCTCGCCAGCTACACCTCCCTCGATACGATGCTGAATGATATCAGCCGATGATTTCCTGTAGGTCGGGCTTTACGCCCGACAGTCGGGGATAAACCCCGACCTACAAACGCCCTCCATGAAACCTTTCATCCACGACGACTTTCTCCTGCACACCGACGCGGCGCGCGACCTCTACCATAATTTCGCCAAGGCCGAGCCGATCTACGACTACCACTGTCATCTGCCCCAGCAGCTGATCCTCGAGAACCACACCTTCGCCGACCTCGCCGAGATCTGGCTCGGCGGCGACCATTACAAGTGGCGCGCCATGCGCTCGAACGGCGTGAACGAGAAGTTTTGCACCGGCGCGGCGAAGCCGCGCGAGAAATTCGATGCCTGGTGCGCCACGGTCCCGCACACCCTGCGCAACCCGCTCTACCACTGGTCGCACCTCGAGCTGGCCCGCTACTTCGGGATCATGGACATCATCAATCCCTCATCCGCCGATAAAATCTGGCGCGAGGCCAACGCCAAGCTGGCCGGCCTGCGCGTGCACGACATCCTCGCGGCCAACAAGGTCGCGGTCATCTGCACGACCGACGATCCGGCCGATTCGCTCGAGACCCACCGAAAGATTGCGAAGTCCGGACTGAAAACCCGGGTCTATCCGACTTTCCGCCCCGACAAGGCGCTCCTGGTCGACACGCCCGCCAGCTTCAACCCCTGGCTGGAGAAACTGGCGGGCGCGGCGAAGACCCCGATCGCCTCGTTCGACAATTTTCTCACTGCACTGAAGAAGCGGCACGACGACTTCCATGCGGTCGGCGGCCGCTTGTCCGACCATGGTTTGGAACGCTGCTATGCGGAGTCCTGCACGGCGGCCGAGGCGAAGGCGATTTTCACCGCCGCGCGCCGGGGAAAGGCGGCCTCGCCGGTGCAGCAGGCGAAATTCGCCTCGTTCCTGATGCTGGAGTTCGGCCGCTGGGATGCGCAGCGCGGCTGGACCAAGCAGCTGCACCTCGGCGCCCTGCGCAGCAACAACACCCGGTTGCTGGGAAAACTCGGGCCGGACACCGGCTTCGACTCGATCGGCGACTTCAGCCAGACCCGGGCGCTGTCGCGCTACCTCGACACGCTCGACGCGACCAACGAGCTGCCCCGCACCGTCCTCTACAACGTCAATCCGGCCGACAACTACGCCTTCGCGACGATGATCGGCAACTTCCAGGACGGCACCATCCCCGGCAAGATGCAGTTCGGCTCGGGCTGGTGGTTCCTCGACCAGAAGGAGGGGATGGAATGGCAGATGAATGCCCTGTCTAATCTCGGCCTGCTCAGCCGGTTTGTCGGCATACTCACGGATTCGCGCAGCTTCCTCAGCTATCCGCGGCACGAGTATTTCCGCCGCACGCTGTGCAATTTGCTCGGCGCCGAGATGGAGCGCGGCGAGATTCCCGCCGACCGCGCGCTCGTCGGCCGCATGGTGAAAAATATCTGCTTCGCCAACGCCCGCGACTACTTCCGGCTGAAGCTTGATCCGGCTTACGCCAAATGAAAATGCTGCGACTGTCAGCGATCCATTCGCGTCAGCTCCTGCTCCCGGCTTGCCTGTTCCTGCTGCCGGCGTTGCCGGCCGCCGATGAAACGCGGGCCCTGCTCCAGGCCATGGAGCCTGTCCCGCCGGCGATTCTGGAACCGGCGGTGACCAAGGCCCTGCGGGTTCCGCTCCTCACGATTGTGGACAAGGCGAAGCCTTCCCCCACCGGCGATCCGCACGACTACATCAGCTACGCCCGCTATTGGTGGCCCGATCCGGCGAAACCCGACGGCCAGCCCTTCCTGCGCCGGGACGGGCAGCATAACCGGGAGCAGGTGGACGCGGGGGATCGCAAGAAGATCGATCACCTCGTCAACAGCGTCACGGTCTTGGCGCTGGGCTGGGCGAAACTGCACCGCGAGGATTGCGCCCGGCGGGCCGGCGAGTGGTTGCGCGCGTGGTTCATCACCCCGGCCACCCGCATGAAACCCGCGCTGGATTACGCGCAGGTCCGGTTGGGGCATAACAAAAATCTGGGCAATGCCTCCGGCGTGCTCGACACCCGCACCTTTGCCGAACTCGTGGAGGCGCTGCAGCTGCTCGAGGGCTCGCCCGCGCTCACGACGCAGGATGGAGCCGCGATCCGGCAGTGGTTCACCGAGTATTTTCATTGGCTGGAGACCGGGCCGTCCGCGTTGGAGGAGCACAAGGCCACGAACAATCACGGCACGTGGTTTTTGGTGCAGGCGGTCGCCCTCGCCCGCTATCTGGGCCGGGAGGATGAGGCCCGCCGCCTCTGCGAGGAGGACCGGGCCCGCATCGGCTGGCAGTTTGCGCCCGACGGGCGCCAGCCGCTGGAACTCGCGCGCGAGGACGGCCTGGGCTACAGTGTTTTCAATCTCGATGCGCAGCTGCAGCTGGTGCAGCTGGCCCGCCCGTTGGGCGTGGACCTCTGGAATTACGCCGCCCCCAACGGCGGCAGCTTGCAACGCGGCCTGGCTTACCTCCGGCCCTACAACGCGGCGCCCCAGCAATGGCCGCACAAGCAGCATGCCGTACTGGCCCCGGGTTTCATGAACGAACTTCTGGAGCGGGCGGCGGCGCTGGACCGGCCGCGGCTGACCGTGGTCATCTCGATCGACCAGATGCGGGCGGACTACCTCGCGCGCTTCCGGCCGTATTTCGGCGCGGGCGGTTTCAAGAGGTTGCTGGAGGGTGGGGCTGATTTTCAGAACTGCCATTACAGTCATGCCATCACCGTAACCGCGCCGGGCCATGCGACCATTTTGAGTGGCGTGAACGCCCGGGTGCATGGCGTGATTGGGAACGACTGGCTGGATCGCGCCACGTTTCTCAAGGGCAACGCCGTGGAGGATGCCGCGTCGCCGCTGGTGGGCTTGCCTCCCCGCGTCGGCCGCTACCCCAATGCGGTGCTGGAGGCCAAGTCGGGCCGTTCACCGCGCAATTTCCTCGGCACCACCGTCGGTGACCGGCTGAAGGCGCGCTACGGTGCCGCCGCCAAGGTTTTCGGCGTCGGCGACAAGGACCGCTCCGCGATCCTGCTGTCCGGCCCCAAGGCCGACGGGGCCTACTGGACGGAGGAGGGCCGGTTCGTGACCTCCACCTATTACCGGGCAGCATTGCCGGACTGGGTGGAGCAGTTCAACGCCACGCACGGCGCCTGGCTGCAGTTTGGCCAGGTGTGGGACCGGCTCCTCGGCGCGGCCGAGTACGACAAGGTGCAGGGCCCCGATGATGCCCCGGGCGAGCAGCCCGAAGACGGCTTGCCGGTGACGTTTCCGAAGCGGATCGACGGGGGGAAGCCGGCGATCTCCGGGACCTTTTACGATGCCTATGACCACGCGCCTTCGGACAACGACCTGGTGGCCGACATGGCCGTGCGCCTGATCGAGGTTGAGCAGCTGGGGCAGGATGGGATTCCCGACCTGCTGTGTGTCGGATTTTCGCAGACCGACAAGATCGGACACGCCTACGGGCCGGACAGCCACGAGGTCATGGACTCCTACTTGCGGCTCGACCGGACGCTGGCCGCTTTCTTCGACACCCTTGATCGCAAGGTCGGACTGGCGCACTGCGTCGTCGTACTCACCTCGGATCATGGCGTGAGCCCGTTGCCCGAGAGAGTCCTGAAGGAGAAGGGGCCGGGCACGGCGGCGCGGATCGAAGGGAAGGAGATAGTGGCCTACTGCAAGGACGCGCTCGACGCGGCCTTCGGCCCGCTGCCCGAGGGCCTTTATTGGTCTGTGCTCGACGGGAAAGGATTCCACCTGAATCCGGCGGCGCTTCAGGCCAAAAATCTATCCGCCAGCCGTGTCGGAGCGGAGCTCAAGGCCATTCTCCTGCATTCTCCCTGGGTCGCCGCCGCCTACACCCGTGAGGAGCTGACCGGGCCGGACCCGTTGGACGAATTTGGCGAGAAGATGCGGTTGAGTTACTACGCCCCGCGCAGCCCGGATGTGATGTTCATCTTGCGGCCGAATTTCCTCACCCGGAAACAGGGCACCGACCATGGGACGCCGTACGAGTACGACAGCCAGGTCCCGCTGCTCTGGTATGGCGCCGGGATCAAGCCGGCTGTACACCCGGAGCGTGTGGCGGAGGAGGATCTCGCGCCCACGCTGGCGGCCTTGCTCGGCGTCGAGCTGCCGCCGGAGGCAAAGGGCCGGCGGCTGTTTTAATTTCCATTCTTACCGCCATGTCATCCTGAGCGCAGCGAAGGATCCAGTAGTATTGCCGCTCCATTCATCCTGCTGGATTCTTCGCTACGCTCAGAATGACAGGTGTGTAGTTTTGCCTTTTCTCCAGGTTCCTATTCCGTCCTCCCATGACGCTCGACTTTGAAACGCTCCCGCCGCGCGACGCCTACAACTGGATGATCAACGCGATCACGCCGCGGCCCATCGCGTGGGTCTCGACGATTTCCGCCGATGGGAAGACGAACCTTGCGCCCTTCTCCTTCTTTCAAGGCGTGTGCGCCAAGCCGCCCACCGTCATTTTCAGTGGCGCCAACGACCGCACGGGGAAGAAGAAGAACAGCATCATCAACGTCGGACAGGTGCCGGAGTTCGTGGTGAATATCGTGCCTTACGCCCTCGCCGAGTCGATGAACCTCACCGCCACGCCGCTGCCGCATGGGGAGAGCGAGTTTGAGAAGTTTCATATCGCCTCCGCTCCGTCGCAGAAGGTGCGGCCGCCGCGCGTGGCGGCTGCGCCCGTGGCCTTCGAGTGCCGGCTGGAGCGCGTCATCGAGCTGGGCCATGGCCCGCAGGGCGCGAACGTGGTGTTCGGCACCATCGTGTGCGCACACGTGGCCGAGGCCGTGCTCGGCGCCGACGGCCAGATCGATCCGCGCAAGCTCGACACCATCGGCCGCATGGGCGGCGATTACTACGTCCGCACCACGGAGCTGTTCACCGTCGTGCGCCCGCGCTGAGCTGGCTGGCCCGGTGCGCCCGGTCATCCGACTGTCTGTCACAGCGGGATTGCCAGCCGTGTCCTATTCGGGTCTAAACCTCCCATGAATCAACTGATCCGACGCCTCGTTACCGGGGCGGTGCTGTGCGCCGCCGTTTCCCTGACCCATGCCGCCGAGCCCGCCAAACCGGTCATCCCGCGCTTCAGTCCGGCCAATATGGACACCAGCGTGTCCCCGGGCGCCGATTTCGCGCGCTACGCCTTTGGCAACTGGCAGAAGGCCAACCCCGTGCCGGCCGACAAATCCCGCTGGGGCTCCTTCAACGAGCTCGACCAATACAACCAGAACGGCCTGAAGAGTATTCTGGAGACTGCGGCGGCCCATTCGCACGAGCCCGGCTCGGTCGAGCAGAAGGTCGGCGACTTCTTCACCTCCGCCATGGACACCGCCACCATCGATGCGGCCGGGCTCAAGCCCGTGCAGACCGACCTCGCGCAGGTCGCCGCCATCGCCTCGATGACCGACCTGGCCAAAGCGCTGGCCGCGTTCCACAATCAGGGCGTCGCGGGATTTTTCCGCGTGCTTGTGGATGCCGACGAGAAGAACAGCTCGCTGAACATCCTGCAGGCCGGCCAGGGCGGGCTGAGCCTGCCGAGCCGCGACTACTATTTCGACGAGAAGTTTGAGAAGCAGCGCGCCGCGTTCGTCGAGCACGTGGCCGCGATGTTCGCGCTGGCCGGTGACACCCCCGCGGCTGCAGCCGCCGGGGCGAAAACCGTCTTCGAGGCCGAGAAGGGTCTGGCCGGGAAGGCGAAGACGCCGGTCGAGCTGCGCGATTCGCTGGCCAACTACAACAAGATGCCCACGGCCGCGCTCGCCGCGAAGATGCCGGTCTTCCCCTTCATGACCTACCTCGCCGAGCGGGGCATCGGTGGCCCGGCGGCGGCCGAGATTGACGTCGGCCAGCCCCAATTCTTCGAGGGCCTGCAGGAGCAGATGACCGCCCGCCCGCTCGCCGACTGGAAGGTCTATCTGCGCTACAAGGTCCTGCGCGCCTCCAGCCCCTTCCTCGCCGCTCCGTACGAGCAGGAAGTTTTCCACTTCTACAGCACCGTGCTGCGGGGCACGCCGGCGATGGAGCCGCGCTGGCAGCGCTCCGCCCGGGTCGTGGACGGCCAGATCGGCGAGGCGCTCGGCCAGCTTTACGTCGCCCGCTATTATCCACCCGAGGCCAAGGCCCGCATGGCGGAAATGATCGCCAACATCACCGCGGTCATGCGCGACCGGCTGAAAAAACTCGAATGGATGACCGAGCCCACCCGCCAGAAGGCCCTCGCGAAGTTCGACCGCTTCTACGCCAAGATCGGCCACCCGGAAAAATGGCGCGACTACACGTCCGTGGCCATCAGCCGCGACGGTTATTTTGCCAATGTCCGCGCCTCGAACGAATTTGAGATCAAGCGCAAGCTCGCCGAACTGGGGAAACCAGTCGACAAGACCGAGTGGGGCATGTCCCCGCCGACGGTGAACGCCTACTTCGATCCCACGGCCAACAATATCAATTTTCCCGCCGGCATCCTGCAGCCGCCGTTCTTCGACTTCACGCTGGATGACGCCGTCAACTACGGGGCCATCGGGGTCGTCATCGGCCACGAGATCACGCACGGCTTCGACGACCAGGGCCGGCACTACGACGGCGACGGCAACCTCGCCGAGTGGTGGACGCCGGCGGATGCCACGGCCTTCGAGGCGCGCGCCCAGAAGATCGTGGACCAGTTCGACGCCTACGAAGCGCTGCCCGGCGTGCACGTCATCGGCCGGCTGACGCTCGGCGAGAACATCGCCGACCTCGGGGGCGTGAGCCTCGCCTATGAGGCGCTGCAGCGCTCGCTCCAAGGCAAGGCCCGCCAGCTCATCGACGGGCTCACGCCCGAACAGCGCTTCTTCCTTTCCTTCGCCCAAGTCTGGAAAATCAACGCCCGCGAGAGCGAGATCAAGCGCCTCGTGACCATCGACCCGCACTCGCCGGGTCAATTCCGCGCCATCGGCTCACTCGTGAACCTGCAGGAATTCTACGACGCCTTCAGCATCAAGGCGGGTGACCCGATGTGGCGGAAGCCCGAGGACCGCGCCAAGATCTGGTAGGCGATATCAGTCCCAAGCCTTCAGCCCGCGCCCTCCGGCGCGGGCTTTTTACTTCAGCGCGCCGAGCATGGTGGGCAACGGCGACGCCCGGCCTCAGTGCCCGCTGGGAGCGCTGACGCCACCGGGGTAACCTTGCAGGGCGCGGATGGCGGGTTTGCCGCCAGCCGGAGCGGACTCTTTGAGTGCGGCGAGGCCCTCGACGAGGTCGCGGATCTCGGACTTGGTCAGCACGAGCGCGGCGATCTCGGGCATGGCCGAAGGGGCGGACTCGACGCCCTTCAGGTCGGCGGCGGGAATCTCGACCTCGGTGTCACTGGTGCGGATGCGCACCGCCTTGTCGTCGCGGTGAACGAGCGTGCCCACGATGGTCTCGCCGCTTTTCTTGGTAACGGCCACGATCTCGAAGCCCGGGGCGATCTTGGCGCTGGGCTTGAGGATGGACTCCAGGAGGTATTCGCGGGTGGCGCGGGCGCCGATGCCGCCAAGGTTGGGGCCGGCCTCGCCGCCGGGAAGTTCGCCGACGCGGTGGCAGCGCATGCACTGCATCACGGGATTGCCCATGAAAGTTTTCCGGCTGGCTTCGGCGTTGCCGCCCTCAAGGGCGACGCGGAAGGGGGCGAGCGGGTCGGGGTCCTTGGCCAGCGCGGCGTCGCGGTCGGCGAGGGCCTGCTTGATGCGGGGATCGGGGTGGAGCGCGGCGGCTTCGAGCAGGTCGAGCTGGGCGGCGGGAACGATCTGGCCGGCGGCGAGCCGGCCGAGTTGGGCGACGAGGATGTCATCGACGGCCTGGTCCTTGGCAGCCCCCAGAGCGCGGAATGCCGCCTGCTGCTCCTTGGGGGCGCCAATGGCCAGCAGCCGGGTGAGATTGGCAATGGCGGCGGCGGGCGCGAGCCGGCTCGAGATGGGCAGGGCGGTCAGGCGCAACTCGGCAGAATCGGAGTTGGTGGCCACGACGACGGTCGCGGCGAGGTCGGAGCCGTCGATTTTGTCGAGGGCCTTGAGGGCGGCGACGCGCACGCTGGCCGACTGCGCGGCATCGGCGACGACGCTGCCTAGAATCCGGCTGGTGGCGGGATGCTTGAGTGCGGCCAGGGCTTCGATCGCGGCGCTCTGCACCGAGTCGGGCGTGTGGGCGGCGAAAAGGCTGTCGAGAATCGGAGTCAGGGCATCAACGGCCGGGCCGGCCGGCCGGGTCTTCTCGGCGAGCGGCCGGTAAACGCCGACGATGCGGTCGCGGGCGGGCGGCGCGGGCCACAGGACGAGGAGGTCGAGCGCTTCCTTGCGCAGCACGGCGGAGGCTGCGCTGGCGGCGTAGTTGGCAAGGGCGGCGGCGTTATCCGCGGAGCCCAGGCGGAAATTGGCGTTGAGCACGCGGAGCATGATCGGCTCATCCGCCACCGGTTTGGCGATCAGCGCGGCGAGGGCAGGATACGCGGCGGTGATCGGTGCGTCGTTGATGGCGGTGACGGTTTCGCGGACGATGAGCGGATCCTTGTCCGCGAGGAAGGCGGTGATCAGCGGGCTTTCCACGCGACGGAGGGCCAGCACTCCCGCCAGGCGGATGGCGCGGGACTCATTCGCGGCGATGGCCGTGAGCTGCTCGACGGTGGCACAACGGCTGAGGGCCATGACGAGGGCGTGGCGCAGGACAAGGTCGGTGTCGTTGTTGGCGCGAATCGCGGCGAGCAACGCGGGAGTGGCCGGGGCGTGCTTGATGCGGCCGAGCGCCTGCGCGGCGAAGAACTTCACACGCGGCGCGGCGTCGCTGAGGGCGGCGAGATAGGCGGCGGCCGGGGCGGCATCGCGCAGATCACCGAGAGTCTTGATGACTTGGGCGCGAACCTCGGCGTCGGGGTTCGACAGGAGGGCACGGAGGGATTCGACGGCTGGGGGGTGCCGGGGCGCGAGCTGGCCGAGACCCCACACGGCGTGGAGATGGGCGAAGCCGGGAGCATGGGCGGCGATGCCCGCTAGAACGGGAATGCTGTCAGCACCGCGCTCGGCGAGCGTGTATTGGGCCTCGAGCCGCACCCGCCAGTCGGGGTGGGAGAGCAGGGCGGCGAGTTCATCGGTACTCTTCTTGGTGTAGTCGGACGCGATGAGCTGCTGCGTGGACTTGGTGAGCGGATCGTTGACACGCTGGGGGTCAAAGATGGCGTAGATGCGGCCCTTCTTGGACTTGGGCCAGCCCTCGGCCCAGTCGGAGTAGTAGAGCCTGCCGTCGGGACCGAAGCGGACGTCGGTGGGCAGCGCGCCGGTGAGGAACGGGGCGGCGGTGTCGATGGCGTAGGTCGCGCCGGCGGGCTTCACCGTGTAAGTGTAGATGCCGGAGTTGGTGATGGCGCCCTTGAAATGGCAGATGAAAAGGTGCCCGGCGTAGTCGGGGGTGAGGCCGGTGCCGGGGTAGTAGGCGATGCCGGAAGGACCGTCCTCAATGTTGCAGATCGGGGGCAGGATGTAGCCGGCCTGGCCTTCGAAGCGGGGCCACCAGAGTTTCTCGTTGTTCCACTGGCCGGCGCGGCCGCGGGGTGCGTGTTGGTAACCGACGCGCCAGCCACTGTCGCCGTCCTGCACGACGTGGACCAGGCGCTCCTGATCGCCGTTGTCGCAGTCGTTGTCGCCGGTGAAGAGATCGCCGTATTCGTTGAAGAGAAGCGATTCGGGATTGCGCAAGCCGGTGGCGAAGAGCTCGAGGCCGGAGCCATCGGGCCAGAAGCGGTAAACGCCGCCGGTGTCGGGATTGCTGATGAGGCTGCCTTCCTTGGTGGTGACGCTGACCCCGCGGTCGCCGATGGTGCAATAAATCCGTCCATCGGGCCCGAGGATGAGGCCGTGAAAATCGTGGCCGGTGTAATTAAACCGCAGGCCGAAACCGCGGAACATCTCCGTGCGGGTCTCGGCCCGGTCGTGGCCGGTGAACTTCCAGAGCGAGGGAATGTTGGTGAACCAGACTTCGCCGCGGTGGGCGAGCACGCCCGACGCCACGCCGTCCATCGGCGTGCGGAAGTTGTCGGCATAGACGGAGGATTTGTCGGCCACGCCGTCGCCGTTGGTGTCCTCTAGCAGGACGAGGCGTTCGGATTCCTTGGAGAGTTCGGCGGTGCCGGCTTCGCCGAAGTTGCGCTTGATGCTGGCGAGGAAGTCGGCCTGGTTGCGGTTCGCGAGGTCGTCCTCCAGCATCCACATGTAGTCGCGGATATCGAGGGTGCTGGAGCCGTAGCGGTGGGTCTCGGAGACGAAGACGCGGCCGTGTTCGTCGAAATTGAAGGCGACGGGGTTGGCGAACATGGGCTCGGCGGCCCAGAGCGTGGCCTTGAGCCCGGCGGGCAGCTTCATGCGGGTGAGCGCCTGCTGGCCTTCCTCGGAAGCCGGAGTGATCTCGGGCGCGAGGGAGCGCGTCGCGGGCTTGAGCTGGCCGGATTCACCGGAGGTGCGCTGGGCGGGGGCGAGCGGCGCCAGAATTGACAGGACCACGGACAATGTGGCGACGAGCGCCAGGGCACCGGTGGCGGGGCGGAAGGATGGGGGCAACATGCGATTTGCACGCTAGGTCTCTTGCCTCGAATAGCAAGGGATGGGACGCAGGTTTTTTCATCAAGTTGGCTTGCGGCCGGCAGGTCCGCCGGGCGAGATGAAGGCATGAGTCTGACGATCTGGACCAACCATGTTTTCCGGCCCGAAGCGCTGGAGGAATTCCGCCGGGAACTCACGACCGCCGGACACCGGCTGATCGTCTCGGTCAAGGCCACTCCGGTGGTGTTGGCGGCCAGTCCGGCGGATCCGCTGCTCGCCGAGGCCGACATAGCCTACGGCCAGCCCGACTTGGAGCAGACGATGGCCTGTCCGCGGTTGAAGTTCCTCGAGCTTAGCACCGCCGGCTACACGCGGTATGATCGGGAAGACTTCCGGGCGGCGATGAAGTCACGCGGCGTGCTCGTCACCAACTCCTCGCAGGTCTTCGCCGATCCGTGTGCGCAGCATGTGCTGGCGCAGATGCTCGCCCTGGAACGCAATCTCCCGGTGCAGCTGCGCAACCAGGACGGGAAACGCGACTGGCGTTACCTGGAAGACCGTTTCACCAACGGGGTGCTGACCCATCACTCGGTCCTGCTGCTCGGCTACGGTGCGATTGGCCGGAGGCTGGCGGAACTGCTGAAACCTTTCGGCACGCGTGTCACCGCCTTCCGGCGCCAACCCGTCGGCGACGAAGGCGTGGAGATTGTCGGTGAAGCCGGGCTGGCGGCGGCGTTCGCGCAGGCGGATCACGTCGTGAACATTTTGCCCGAGTCCACCGCGACCCTGGGTTGGATGAACCCGGCGCGTTTCGCCCAAATGAAACGCGGCGCGCGCTTCTACAGCATCGGGCGCGGCACCACCGTGGACCAGGTGGCGCTGATGGCCGCGCTGGCATCCGGGCAGGTAGGCGCGGCCTATCTTGACGTGATGGATCCCGAGCCGCTGCCACCGGCGCATCCGCTGTGGGACGCAAAAAACTGCTTCATCACCTGTCACATCGGCGGCGGCACGCGCGAGCAGGACAATAATCTGGCCGCGCATTTCCTCGCCAACCTCGCCGCCTTCACGCGGGGCGGGGCGTTGGTGGACAGGATCATGTGAGTACGGCGATCGCAGTGTGGCTAGGCGTACCGGATTGTGAATTCGCCGCGACGGAACCGCGACCCAAGGTTATAGTCTTGGAACAGCCGATCGGACCGCCTTAATACCGCCTGCTTTACCGTTCCGCCGTAATTTCCGGGAATACCCCAGCTGCTTACCCCCTCCAATTGGACCAACCCTTTCTTGCTGCCCGCTGGCATGGTGCCGGTCGCGGTGGTTTTGAAACCAAAACAAAAACATACTCCAAATGAACAAATCCACGAGACTCATCATCACCGCCGCCGCCATGGCCGGCCTCTACGCTGGCGGCCTGGCCGTCCGGGCTTCCGCAGCCGACGCCAAGGCCGACGCGGGCAAGACGGCCCCGGCCGGCGAAAAAGCCAAGGAAACCTGTAAGGGCAAGAACGACTGCAAGGGCAAGGGCGGGTGCAAGAGCAGCGACGCCGGTTGCAAGGGCAAGAACACCTGCAAAGGCAAGGGCGGCTGCAAGTCGGCCGTGGGCAACTCCTGCGCCGGCAAGAACGATTGCAAGGGCAAGGGTGGCTGCAAGTCCGGCGAGGCCGGCTGCAAGGGCAAGAATTCCTGCAAGAGCAAGGGCGGCTGCAAGTCGGCCTGATTCGTCTCTTCACGTGGCCGGTCACTTTAAGTGCCGGCCATTATTTTGACTTCGGGAGACCGGGCGCAATGCTCGGTCTCCCGCTGCTTTATCGGTTCCGTCACTGCGTTTCCCTCCATGCCCGCCAACAAATTCAACGGTTTCACCGATTACGGCATCGGCATCGGCCTGCGCCTCCCGCACTACGACCATATCCTGAGCCGGAAACCCACGGTGGACTGGTTCGAGATCATCTCGGAAAATTTCATGGTCGACGGCGGCCGGCCCCTGGAAGTGCTGGACGAGATTCTCGCCCAATACCGCGTCGTGCAGCACGGCGTCGCGATGTATTTCGGCTCGGCCGACGGCCCGAACCGCGAGCATCTCCGCCGGTTGAAAACACTGACCAGGCGCACGCTGACTCCGTGGCTCTCCGACCACCTCTGCTGGGGCAGCGTGGACGGCACCTTTTCGCACGACCTGCTGCCGATGCCTTACACCAAGGCGGCGGCGAAAAAGACCGCGGAAAATATCCGCCACGTCCGCGACTATCTCGAGATCCCCATCGCCGTCGAGAACGTCAGCTCTTACACCGAGTTCCACGTTTCCGAGATGACCGAGTGGGAATTCCTCACCGAAGTGGTGGAGCTGGCCGATTGCGGAATCCTGCTCGACGTGAACAATATCTACGTCTCGGCCAAGAACCACGGGTTCAACCCGTACGACTACCTCAACAACGTCCCGCATGAGCGCGTCGCGCAGATGCACATCGCCGGGCACACGAAGTTCGAGAAATACATCCTCGATACGCACGACCATCCGGTGCTCGACCCGGTGTGGAAACTCTACGCCCACGCCATCAAGCTCTGCGGCGTCACCGCCACACTGCTGGAGTGGGACGACAAGATCCCCTCTTTTCAGGAAGTGCATGACGAAGCCCTGAAGGCCAACGAATTCATTGCCCAAGCCCGTGAAGCCCAAATCCCCATCCCGCAAAAAACCGGCCGCACCCGCGCGCGTTGACTCGACGCGCGACCTCGCCCAACTCCAGCGCGCCATGTGGGGGGTGATTTCGCGCCCGCTCACCGCGGACAGCCGCATGCAGCGGCGCTGGCCCGACGGTCGCGCCACCAGCGCAGTGGCGGCGACGATCGCGAAGCCGAACGACCGGCTCACCTCGTTCGAGCGGCTGGAGATCTACAACCGCATGTATTGGTTCCGCGTGCTCGACAGCCTTTACGACGATTGCCCGGGCCTGCGCGCCGTGCTGGGCGACGGTAAGTTCATCCGGCTGGCGGAGGCCTACCTCGTCAAATACCCCTCCGGTTCGTTTACGCTGCGCAACCTGCCCAGCCGGCTGGCGAAGTTCATCCGCGCGGAACCGCGCTACACGAAACCGCATACCGCACTCTGTCACGATCTGGCCCGGTTTGAGTGGGCGCGGGTCGTGGTGTTCGACACCGCGTCGCGGCCGGTCTTCACCGTCAACGACCTGCTCGATTTCCCGCCCGCCCGGCAGGGAAAACTGCGGCTGGAACTCCAACCCTACCTGCAATTGCTCCGGTTGGATCACCCGGTGGACGAATTCATCCTCGCGGTGAAGCAACGCGAGGCGCAACTGCTGCGCGGTGAGGCCAGCCATGCGCCCACCGCGCTGCGCCGGCTCCGGGAGAAAAAGGCCGTGCGGCCGCGGCGCGCCCGCACCCACGTCGCGGTGCACCGGCTGGACGGCCAGATCTATTTCAAGCGGCTCGAACCGGCGGCCTACCGCATCCTCGTCGCCCTCCGGACCGGCGCCACCCTGGAGCAGGCCCTGGCCCTCGGCATCCCCCGGGCGAGGAAATCCCAGACGGACTGGGCCGCGAAAGTGCAGGGCTGGTTCCGCAACTGGATGGAGCTCGGCTGGCTCTGCCGCCGGGAATAATCTTCCAACCCCCACCTCCCACGCCCATGCAACTCCGCCCCCTCCTCGCCAAGCTCGATCGGGTCGCCGATTTCCTCCAGTCCCCGCTGCTGCTCGCCCTCCGCCTCTACTGGGGCTGGCAGTTCGCGCAGACGGGCTGGGGCAAGCTCACCCACCTCGAACGCACCGCCGGATACTTCGAGTCGCTCAATATCCCAATGCCGAAGGTCAATGCCATCATGGCCGGCGGAACCGAGTGTGTGGGCGGGGCGTTGCTCGCGCTCGGCCTGTTCGCCCGGCCGGCTTCGGTGCCGCTGATCTTCACCATGCTCGTGGCCTATTGGACGGCCGATCGCGAGGCCCTCAACGGAATCATCAGCGAACCGGACAAGTTTGTCACCGCCGCCCCGTTCCTATTCCTGCTCGCCTCGCTGATCGTGCTGGTCTTCGGCCCGGGCAAGTTGTCGCTCGACGCCCTGCTCGGCAAGAACACCGGCGCGGCCAAGTAGGCCCGCCCGGCCCGCTCAGGCCTGCACGACCTTGGTGCCGGCGATGAGATCGTGGAGGCAGCGCCGGTCCGCGCGGAAAATGAAGAGGATGTCCACCAGGCTGTAGAAGAAGCCGACAAACGGCACGACGCCGATGAGCCCGTTGACGAAGATCCGCAGCAGAATCACTTTCACGAAACCCGGGTTGGCGTCGTCGGCGAAGCCCACGATTTTGATCCCGAGGAGTTTCTTGCCGATGGTCTGGCCACGCGTGACCAGCAGGTAGATCTGGATGGCCAGCAAAAGCGCGAAGGCCAGGCCGGTGGTGAGAAACCCCGCGACGATCAAGGCCGGATTGGGGTTGTCCGGCTTGGCGATCACCCCGGCCATCGCCAGCAGCACTATGCCGGGGCCGAGAAAAAACATGCTGGTGATGCCATCGAGCAGTTGGGCGCCGAGCCGCAGCCAGCGGCTGGCCAGTTCAAGACCGAGGGGGGACGCGCCTGGCCCGGAGGAGGCAAGCCTGGTGACGGGCGGTTCACCCGGGGCCGACGCCGAGGCACCGCCAAACTCGGGGAAATCAGCCAGGGTCCGCCATTCGGTTTCGTTGGTGCGGCGGGCCTTGGTTTGCTGATTGGCCCGGCCGCCGGCGATCCACTCCGAGATCTTGGCGACAGATACCGGCCCGTATTCCTTACCGTCGGCTCCGAGGATGGTGAACATGGTGCAGCCAGCATGCAGCCGGGCACTGCCGGGTCAACGCCGGGCTACTCCTCGCCGGATTTCTCGCGGACGCGCTGCCGCAGGCCCTGCGCGCCTTTTTTGGAACGGAACTTGTGCTGTTGTTGCGCGTGGCGGTCGGTGCGCCGGACCTCGTGGGCGGTGGCGCGGCCCAGGCGCAGGTAACTCTGCCAGCGACCCAAATCGAGCGTGCCGTCGGCCAGGGCGGCTTGCACGGCGCAGCCGGGCTCGACCGTGTGCGCGCAGTCGCGGAATTTGCACCGGGCGGCGATGGCCGTCAGGTCGCCAAACGCGGCCTGCACTTCCGCGCCCGCCGCCCAAGGGTTGAGTTCGCGCATGCCGGGGGTGTCGATCACGATAAAGCCGGCGGGTGCCACGATCAGCTCGCGCTGCGTGGTGGTGTGGCGGCCCTTGTTGTCCGCCTCGCGCACTTCCTGCGTGTCCTGCACCTGCTCGCCGATGAGCTGGTTGATGAGGGTGGACTTGCCGACGCCGGACGAGCCGAGCAGGGCGATGGTCCGGCCCGGCAGGAGGTAGGGGGCGAGGGCCTTGAGGCCGCGGCGGGTCTGCGCGCTGACGACAAACACCGGCACGTCACGGCCGATGACGGCGAGTTCGCGGGCGATGTCCGCCGTGTCGTCGTTGAGGTCGGCCTTGTTGAGCAGGACGACAGGCTGGGCACCGCTGGCCCACGCGGCGGCGAGGTAACGCTCGGTGCGGTGGAGGTGGTAATTGCCGTCGAGCCCGCTGACGAGGAACACCGTGTCGACGTTGGCCGCGACGACCTGCTCGACCGCCTGCTCGCCCGCGGCCTGGCGGGAGAATTTGGTGCGACGCGGCAGGACCGCATGGATGAGGGCGCGGGTGACCTCGCCCGGCTGCGGCATGATGGCCACCCAGTCGCCGATGACGGGGTAATCCGCGGCGGTGCGGGCCGCATGGCTGAACTTGCCGGCACATTCTCCCAGCAATGCGCCCGACGCGCCCGTGACCTCGAAGAACCCCTTCAGCTCAAGCGTCACGCGCGCGGGCACGCAGCCCGCGGCGGCGTGCGGCGCGAAGGCGGCGGCAAAGTTGTCGTCCCAGCCAAGTTGTTCCAGGGTCACGCCGCTAGGTTGCCACCGGGGCCCCGCAATGATCAACGCTGGGTTTTGGCTGTCGGTCCCGGCCCGGCGGCGGTCAAGGCATAGTGAGCATACCGCAATGGATGCGAAGGCGGTCCGCCCGCGCCGGTATATCCTGTGGCATGTACCGGATGTCCCATACCGTGGAGGGTTGGGGCCATGAAACCAGGCCGCGCGCCAGCGGGCGGGAAGGGATGTTACGGAGCCATGAGGCCAAACCGTTCCAGGAGAAGGCCGGGCTGTGGAAGTACCGGACCCTGCACCGCTCTAGGTGGGTCATGGTGTTTTCCATCCTGTGCTCGATCGGGCTGCATGCCTTCGTGCTGCTGGGCTTCAATGCGCGCCACGCGCCCCCCCAGTACCTCAGCGTGGCCGACGACCCGATCATCCAGCTGACCATGCCCGATCTCCACGAGGACGAGATCGATCCCGTGGAGTCGCTGGGGGATGAGCAACCGGTGGAGAACCCGAGCGTGGCCGTGCCCCTGCTGGCCGATTTGCCGAGCCTGGTGCCCATCGACTCCTTTGTGCAGCCGCTCGATTTCACGCCGGCCCTGCTCAACAACCTTGATTCGGTGCGGCTTTCAGTGGTGCCGGTCAATGCCGCGCGCAACAGCGGCTCCGCGGAGAAGCTCGGCAGGATTTTCAGCGTGGAGCAACTGGACCGTCAGCCGGAGCCGCTGTTCCGGCCGTCCCCGATCTATCCCCCCGAATTGAGAAAGGATTTTCCCGAGGCCACCGTGGTGATGGGATTCATCATCAACACGAAGGGCGAGGTCCTCGCGCCCCATGTGATTTCCTCGCCGAACCGCCGCTTTGAGGAGGCCGCCATCCGGGCGATCGAGAAATGGAAATTTCGGCCGGGCTATAAAGGCGGCCGGCCGGTGAACACCCGCACGCAGATCGCCATTTACTTCCACGTGATCGCGGAGAATTAGCCGGGGTCAGAGGAGCCGCGATCCCGCGGGACCGGCGCGCCAGAACAGGGCCGTATGCCCAACCGCCCCGACGCACTGGCAGGAGGCGCTGGCGGCGATCCGGTCGCACAGCGTGGCACGGACGGCGCGGTCGGCGCTTTCGAAACGCACCTTCACCAGCTCGCGCGTGTCGAGCTGGCGGTTCAGCTCGACCAGCAGTGCCGGCGTGGGACCCTGCCGGCCGAGGCGGAGCGAATCACTGAGGGTCTGGCCCAGGCCGCGGAGCTTGGTTTTCTGGGCGCCCGTGAGGGAGAGTTGATCAGTCATGCAGGCAAGGTATCGAGCGGTAATTCCCGCCATTGTCCAGCGGGGAGGTCGGAGAGGTTGAGCGGGCCGAAACGCGGGCGGTGGAGGGTCAGCACCTCGCAGCCCTGGCTGGCGAACATGCGGCGCACCTGATGGTACCGGCCTTCCGTCAGGGTCAGCTCGGCCTCGCGCGGGCCCAGCTCGCGCAGTTCGGCCGGGGCGCACGGCGCTTTCTCGTCTTGCAACACGAGCGTGCCGGCGGCGAACAGTGCCGTGAGTCCGGCGGGCAGGTCGGTGGCGAGGGTGGCGCGATAGACTTTCGGGACCTTGTGTTTCGGCGAAGTGAGCCGGTGAACCAGCTCGCTCTGGTCGGTGAGCAGAAGCAGGCCGCTGGTATCCTTGTCGAGCCGTCCGATGGAGGTGACCAGCGGATTGCGCGCCCGCCAGCGGGGCGGGAGCAGCGAGTAAACGTTCGGGCCTTCGCGTTCGTCGTGCGAGCAAACCAGACCGGTGGGCTTGTGGAGCAGGAGCAGCAAACCCTCGGGGTGGTCAAGCGGCTCGCCCTCGAGGTGGACCGCCGCCGGGTCGGCCTTGGCCCCAAAATCAGTTTCGACTTGGCCGTCCACCGTCACCCGGCCGCTGCGGATCCACTCGCGCGCGTCGCGGCGGGAGCAGTAGCCGAGATTGGCGAGGAGCTGGTCGAGACGGCGCATGGAAGGGGATTAGCCACGAAAAACACGAAAAGACACGAAAAGAATCCCGGGTTAGGAACAGAAAGCACCGGCCGGTAGTTTGTAACGTATTATGTTACAAACTCCGCAGGGAAGACCGTGCGACGGATCAGCAGACCTTAGCGGCCGGCACCCTTCACGTTGGTGCGGACTCGCAGCAGGGATTCGTTGGACGTGATGTAGAGCGTCTGGTGATCGGCGTCGCCGAAGGCACAATTGGCGGTGGGCCGGTTGGTCAGGATCGAGCCGAGGTGTTTGCCCTCGGGGCTGATGATCAGGATGCCGCCCGGGCCGCTGGTCCAGATGTTGCCCTTGGCATCAACGCGCAGGCCGTCGAAGCCGCCGCCGCGCTTCGTGCGGGCCATGAGTTCGGTGCCATTGAAGAAGATGCGGCTGGAAGCCACGGTGCCGTCCGCGTTGAGCGCGTAGGACTTCACGAACGGCTCCTTGCCGTCGGTGCTGCCGACATAGAGCGTCTTTTCATCGGGCGAGAGGGCGACGCCGTTGGGCCGGGACAAGTCCTTGTCGATGACGGTCAGCTGGCCGTCGGTGCCGAGGCGATAGACGCCGTTGAAGGCGGTCTCCTGCTTCGTGTCAGCGGGCAGGCCGTAGGGCGGATCGGTGAAGAAAAGGTTGCCGGCGCGGTCGAAGCAAAGGTCGTTGGGGCTGCTGAAGCGCTTGCCGTCGAACTTGTCCACGATCGTCTCGAAATGTTTGCCGTCGGCGGCGAGCCGCGCGACGCGGCGGTCGCCGTGCTGGCAAAGCGTGAGCCGGCCCTGGGCGTCAAGCGTGAGGCCGTTGGAGCCGCGTTCGCGGCCGTTGTAAACTTCGCCCGTGAAGCCGCTCGGCTCGACGGCCACCGTGAGGCCTTCACCGTCCTTCCAGCGATAGACCCGGTTCTCAGGCACATCGCTGAACAGCAAGGCGCCTTGTGCCGGCACCCACACGGGACCTTCGGACCAGCGGAAGCCGGAACCGAGATTCTCCACCACCGCATCGGCGGCGATGAGCGCATCGAGCGCGGGATCAAGCCGCTCGATGGTGGTCTTGGCATCCTTGGGATAGGGAGCCTTGGAGGAAGTGATGGGTGCGGGGGCGGCGGAGAGCGCACCGGCGGCAACAAGCGAAGACAGGACAGCGAGGGATAGTTTCATGGGGTAAGACAACGTCCGCACGATGCACCATTCCACTCGGCGCGCAAGTGTCCGGCGCGTCACCACGCGCAGCGCACGCCGCCCAGCACGAGACGAGGCGTGCCGGTGTTGACGATGCCATCGGCGCTGCGGCTGGTCTCGATGCGCTCATTGGTGAGATTTTCGGCGGTCAGGTAAATCTCGCAGCCGGGGGTGAGCGTGTAGCTGGCGCCAAGATCGACCACGAAGGCGGTGCCGAGCCGGAGCAGGTTCTCGTCGTCCTCGAACTGGCGGCCGAGCACCCGGGCGCGGGGAGTGAGGGTGAGTTGCTTCACCGGCTGCCACAAGGCGCCGAAGGCGGCGGTGTGGCGCGGGACTTGGGCGAGGCGTTTGCCGGCGAGGGCGGGCGCGGCACTGGCCGACTGCACGGTCGCGTCGTTGTAGAGATAGTCGGCACTCAGGGAAAGCGTCGTGGTCGGTCGCCACTTCGCCGAGAGCTCGAGGCCCTGCACGCGGATACGGTCAAGGTTGAGCCGCTGCCGGCCGAGCCCGCCGGCGGGGACGAAGCCGACGAGGGGGAACGTGCCGGGGCCTTTCGCGATGGTGACGTTGCCGACAGCGTCGCGGAGATCGTTCCAAAAGAGGCCGGCGCCGAGAGTGAGTTTGTCCAGCGTGTGTTCGACCCCGAGCTCGGCGCTGGTGGCGTGCTCGGTGCCGAGGGCGGCGTTGGCCTCGGTGATGACATTGCCCACGCGGAAGGGACGGTAGAGTTCGTTCAGCGTGGGCCGGCGGAAGGAGTATTGCCCGGCGGCGCGCACCCGCCAGCCCGGCGCGGCGGTCCAGACGAGCCCGGCACTCGGCGAGAATTCCACGCCGTCGCGGCTGGCGTAGATGTCGTCGCGCAGCACCGCGCCGGTGGCGCGGGTGATTTCGCGGCGGTGCCCATTCTGTTCGCGCCAGAAATCGAGCCGTCCGCCGAATGTGCCACGAAGGGTTTCAGTCAATGGCTGTTCGTGCAGGGCGAAGATACCGGCGACATCCTGCGTGCCACCCGCCACGCGCTGACGGGTGAAGTCCCCGGCGCTGAAGGTGAAATTCTCACGCGTCTCGCCGTGCACGCGGCGGTAGTCGAGCCCGGCGCTGGTGCGGGAGTCGCCGGCGGTTTTCCACACGCCAGTCCAGGCCGCACCGATTGCCGTGGCCGGCACGGCGAACTGGTCGCTGGCGGGCGTCTCGGCGGTGCGGGTGGCGTTGACGGAACTGAAGGTGCTGGCGAACCGCTGGTCCTGCGCGTAGGCGACCGCGTTCCACGCGAAAGTTTTGCCGGCGTTCGCCTCCAATGCGACGGAACCGAAGGATTCGCGGGAGGAATTGCGCTGGTAGGGCGTGCCGTTGCCGCGCTTCTCCCGGTAAGTGCGTCCCGTGACCGTGAACTGGAGGTTGGGTGCGACCATCTGCTGCCAGCGACCGGCAAACCAGCGGTGCTCGCTGGCGGCGGCGATATCGATCGGTCCGCGATCCTCGGGGGCGACGAGGCGGAATCCATCCGTGGAGAAATCGCGGGCCAGCAACTGGAAAGTGCCGGAACCGACGGGTTGGCTGAGCGAAAGCTCGGCGTTGTGCGTGGCGAATTCACCGAAAGCGGCGGCCGCGCGGCCACCAGAGGCGCCGGGGGGTTCGGTGAAGAGTTGGACGATGCCGCCGAGCGCGGCGTTGCCCCAGGCCGTCGCGCCGCCGCCGCGGACGAGTTCGGCGCGGGTTAGTGATTCACGCGGGACTTTGCTCCAGGCGACCCAACCACCGAAGGGATCGTTGAGGGGCACGCCGTCGAGCAGCACGAGTGAGCGGCTGGCGCCGCTGGGTCCGAGCCCGCGCAGCGAGACGCCCTGGGCGGTGGGATTGGCCGTGAAGCTGTCGCTACGGCGGAAGAGACTGAAGCCCGGCACCGAGCGCAGCGCGCCGTCGAGCGTGGCGGTGGGGGTGGCGCGCAGTTGTTCACCTGACAGCGGCGTGAGGGCGAACGGCACGTGGTCCGGTGCCTCGGCGACGCGCGAGGCGCTCACGACCATGTCGGGCAGGGTGAGCTGGGCCGCGAGCGGGACGGCGCAGGCGAGGGTGAGCAGGAACTTTTTCACGGCAGACCCGGACGGTTGCGGGCCAAGGCGACCTCGGCGGGCGTCACCGGCTTGGTGATAGGGACCGCGGCGAAACGCTGGCGGACGTAGGTGGCGACGGCGGCGATCTCGGCATCGCTCAGGTGGTCCTGCGCAGTCATCTTGTTGTCATACGCGTTGGCTGCTTCGCCGAGAACGGCGGCCCCGCGGAGAATCAGGGAGAGCAGGAGCTGCGGATCGGGATTGGAGATCCACGCGCTGCCCTTGATCGAAGGCTGCATGAAGGGCACGCCCAGGCCATCGGCCATGTGGCAGGTCGCGCAAGTGGCGGCGAAGATCGCCGCGCCCGCCTTCGCCAAGGCTTCGGAGGGCAGGCCGTCCGGAGCGGGGATTGCGGTATCGGGTGTGGGAGGGGCTTTAGGCCCCGACGGATCGGTTTTGTCGGGAGGTAAACTTCCTCCCACATTTTTGGCGGGTGCGACAGAAGCAACAGGCGGCGGCTCCTGTTTGGAGCACGCCGCCAGGGTTAGAATCAGGAGAATGCTGGCCGCAGCCCTCACTTCGTCTCGCCGGTATAGATGATGCGCCAGACGCGGCCGTGCGAGGAGTCCGAAACATAGAGCGAGCCGTCGGGACCGACGGCCACGCCGCACGGGCGGTGGGCGGCGTCGTTCGGGGAGGCGAGGTCGGCCTTGCCGGCGAAGTTGTCGGCGAAGGTTTCGTAGTCACCGGTCGGCATGCCCTTTTCGTTGAAGGGAATGAAGACGACCTTGTAGCCCTTCTGCGGCAAGGGCGCGCGATTCCACGAACCCTGGAAGGCGAGGAAGGCGCCGTTCTTGTATTTGGCGGGGAACTGCGTGCCGGTATAGAACGCCAGCTGCATCGGGGACCAGTGCGCGGGGAAGGCAATGAGCGGATCGACGAACTTGCCCGGCTCGGCGAGCTTCTTGCCGTCGCCGCCGTACTCGGGATTGATCTTCCGCTGCTTGGCGCGGGGGTCGTAGTAGGTGTAGGGCCAGCCAAGGTTGGTGCCGTCGGTCAGCAGGTGGAAAACCTCAGCGGGATTCTCGGCGTTGTCCTCGACGGTGTAGAACTGCGGGGCGACGGTGTTGAGTTGGTCGCGGCCGTGCGCGGCGATGAAGAGCTGATGGTTGACGGGGTTCAGCGCGATGGTGGTGGAGTGGCGGTGGCCGGTGGAGAAATGATAACCGTCGGCCTGGGTCTGCTCGAGCTTGTCGGGGTCGTAGCGCCAGTAGCCGCCGTGGGTTTTCAGGAATTCCGTGGGATCCTCGCCGGTCGCACCGAGCGCGCGGTCCTTCTTGCCGCCGTAGGCATTGGAGGGGGAACCCGTCTCGACGTAGAGCATGCCGTCCGCACCGAAGGCGAAGGCCTTGGCCTCGTGCTGGTGGCCGTTGGGCAGGTCGTGGATGACGCGCTGGGGTTCGCCGGCCGGGACGAGTTCGCCGGGCGTGAGCTTGTAGCGGAAAACATGGTCGTTGGTTGAGCTGTAAAGCCAGTCGCCGTGCAGGGCGATGCCGATGCCGCCGCCGGAGCCGAACTCCTTGATGACATCGGCGCGGCCGTCGCCATTGGTGTCGCGCAGGCCGTAGATGCCGGCCTCGCGGGTCTTCACATAGATGTCGCCATTGGGGGCGACGGTCATGTTGCGGAGGGGTTTCAGATTGTCAGCGACCACGAGGGCGCGGAAGCCGGGGGGCAGCACAAGCCCGCCGTTGTCGGCATCGGGGGCGGGGAGTGCGCCGTGCGCGAGGGTGGCCAGCAGCAGCGAAGCGATGAGGGCAGGGGTCTTTTTCATGCGTGCCCGCAAACTGCCCAGAAAACCCCCGGAAGCAAGTGCGGGCCGGGTCACAAGTCCGAGATTAGGCTCGCCTCGCCCGGGGCGTTGCGGGGAGCCTTTCCGCCTATGTCCAACTGGGAATACAAGTGCATCAGCAGCGGCAAGGGCGGCTTCGCGAGCCCGGCGCTGATGGAGAAATTTCTAAACGACCTCGGGCAGGAAAACTGGGAGATCATCAGCTTCCAGCAACCGTCCGACAACGCCCTGGCCTTCACCGGCCTGGCCCGCCGCACCACGCAGCGCGACTGGACGCTGGAGGACGCCGTCAAGG
>JAYTUA010000021.1:0-11789 GCA_043745015.1 Opitutaceae bacterium
AGTCGTTGCGGGCGGGAGGGCATGGGCGCGGTGGTCAGGTGAACTTGATCTTCCGCGCCGCGAACATCACCATGCGCAGGAGCAGCCAGCCATGTTTCCAGCGCTGGATGTTAGTGCTGCCGTAGGTCCGCTCCTTGTAGCGGATCGGCACGTCCGCGATCTGCAGGTTGAGCCTGGCGGCGCCGAACAGCAGGTCGAAATCGCCGAACGGATCGAAGTCCCCGAAGTGCGCGCGGTTGGCGGCGAGCTTCTCGTAGTGGGTGCGGCTGAGCACCTTGGTGCCGCAGAGCGTGTCCTTGACGGGCTGGCCGAGCAGCCAGGTGAAGATCAGGCCGAAGGCCTTGTTGGCGCAAAGATTGAGGAATTGCATGGCCTCCTTCTCCATCGGGTAGACCAGCCGCACGCCGTTGGCGAACTCGGCCCGGCCGCTGGCGATGACCTCGTAGAATTTCGGCAGCTCCTCGGGCGGCATGGTCAGGTCGGCGTCGAGGATCATCAGGATGTCGCCGGTGGCGGCGGCAAAGCCGAGGCGCACGGCGTCGCCCTTGCCGCGGCCGGTCTGCTGCATGATTTTTATTTTCCGTTGCGGGTTTTCCCGCGCGACCTGCTCGATTTTTGCCCAAGTGTCGTCGCGCGAGTGCCCCTCGACGAAGATAAGCTCGGTGCCGGCGCCCATGTCGGGGGTGCGGCTCACGGCGGCCGCGATGTTGCCGGCCTCGTTGCGGGCGGGAATGATCACCGAGACGGTGGGCCGGCCGGGCCGGACAATCCGGGCGGGCCGGGCCGAGATGAAGATCGTGAGGCAGAACCATTGGAGCAGCGGCGCGAGCCAGCGGTTCACCAAGGTCTCGAGGCCGAGCAGCCGGACGGGCAGCAGCAGGCGGGCCTGCTGGCACACCGGGCTCCAGCCGGCCAGATGCAACAGGTTGAAAACGTCGGAGGAGGCCAGCCAGCTGTTCTGCGGGTGCCGCTCCTTGAGCCCGAGGGCGGTGACGAGGGAGAGCAACGGCCGCCAGAGGGAATTGTGGAAGTTGACGAGCAACCGCGTGTCCGGGTGTGACACGGTATGCAATTCCTCGAGCAGGCGCTGCACGTCGGCGGCGAGGTTCAGGGTGTCGGAAATGATGATGCAGTCGAAGCGTTCCGTGAGTCCCAGCGCTTCCCCGGCCCGCACGTGAAACTCGCCGTCGAGCACCCGGGTGCGGGCAGCGGCAATCTGGGTGGCGGACAGGTCCACGCCCACCTTGCGGGTCGCCTTCAACTGCGCGAGCAGGCCGCCCGAACCGCAACCGATCTCCAGCACGCTCGCCCCGGTGGGAATCTGCAGATTGTAGTAATGCGCCAGCAGGCGGCGGTAGCCGCGCCCGCCCCATTGCTCCCGGACCGTCCGGGCATCGTAGAAGTCGCGCACCTTCGCGAGATGCTGCTGGGTGATTTCCGGGAGGGCGGTCATGGGTTGGCGGTCATGGGTTGGCGGGCATGTGCCTCAGGAAAGTGCCAGTGTCTGGTAGAACTTGGCAAGTGCCGCCGCGCTGCGGTGCCAGTTGAAATGTTTCCCGGCAAAGGCCAGGGCGCCCGAGCTGAGCCGGTCATACAGGGCCCGGTCGCGGCGCAGTTCCGTGACCGCGGCGGCGATGCCGGCCGCATCCGCGTTGTCCAGGACGTAGGCGTCGGTGCCGTGGCGCACCAGCGTGCCGAGGTTGGTGTGGGGCAGCACCACGGGCCGCCCGACGGAGAAAAACTCGGGCAGCTTGGAGGGGAAGCGGTAGTCGTTGAAGGCGTCGGCCCGGCCGGGCTGCACGAAGATGTCCGCCAGCGCCATCAGCGGGGGCAGGTGGTGGTGGTGCAGGATCTGCCCGAGGGCCAGGACATGCGGGGCCGCCTCGCCGGCCAGCGGGCCGAGAAAATCCACCTGGTCGAGGCCGGTGCGGATGAGCGTCACCGGCGGGCCGGCCCGGTTGAGCTGGACGACGGCGGCATAGAGCTCGCGCACTTCCGCCGCGTTGGCGGCATGCACATTGCCATGATAAAAGAGCACCGTTTCCCCGGGGTTGGAATCAAGCGTGCGGCGGAAATCCTCCGGCCGGGGCCGGGCATGGAAATGGCGGGCGTCCGCCGCGGGCCACACGGTATGGCAGGGCCGCCCCGCCGGGACCAGCTCGCGCAGCTTGTCGGTGATCACGGTGACGGCGTCGGCGCTCGCGAGGAAGGCCCGGCCGTGGCGGGGATGGGACAGGTCGGCGGGCACGAGCGGGGCGAGTTCCGCGTCGGTCATTTTTTCCAGCTCGGCGGCCGGGCGTCCCAGGGACAGGGCGAGAAGCTCCTGCTCGTTGTCCTCGAGATGGACCACGACCCGCGCCTCGTGCCGGGCCGAGAGTTTCTCGGTGAGGATCCGGACCTGCTCCCGGGTGGTCCAGGCATGGATGATCTGCGGCCCGCGGCCGTTCGCGAAAATCACGCCGGTCTCCGCCTCGCGGTGCAGCAGGCCGCGGAAGAGCGGGGCGGCATGATGGGCCAGCGTTTCCAGATCATGCGGCACGGCCACGGCGCAGGCATGGCCGGCGAGGGCCAGTTCGTTGGCGAGCGCGGCGACGTGCAGCGCGCTGTTCGAGGCGAAGCTGCCGGGCAGCAGAAAGAGCACATTGAATGACTGGCCGGCTCTCGTCTGGGCGGGTCGGGTCCGGGCCGGGCCGCCGGGCAGGGGAATCCGGGTGGCGGTGAGATCAATCCCGGCGTCGTGGTTCTCGTCGATGGCGACGTCGATCTGCAGGAGCGTGCGGGCGAGGGCGACCGAGCCGTCGGCCAATCGGGCCCGCAGGCGCAGGGGACCGCGGCCGGCGGAGAGGATCACCTTGCTCTTGAAGCCGGACCGGGCGGCGTGCGGTGCATCAGGATAAGCGGCGGGCACATCGGCCCGGGGCCGGTTCAACGTGCAGGGAATATCCTGATGGCCGTAGCGCAGGGACAATTCCCGCACGGTTTGCGCCGGATGCAGGGCCCAACCCTCGACATGCACGCGCTTGCTGACTTTTCCGGTCGGGCTGGGAGATTCAATCCCCGCGGCGAAAGGCCGGGCCTCGACCACCAAGCTCAGGGTTTTGAAGCACGCCCACTGGCCATCGGGCAGCTGCGCTTCGCAGCGCGCGAGATAAACCCCCTCGGGCAGGCGGCCCTCGACGGCAAACCCGCAGCGGGCGGCGGCGGGTTCACCCGGCAGCAAGGCGGGCAAATCGGGGCGCGGCACCGGCGTGGCGTCCGGCAGGCCGGCGGCCCCGGTCACCAACCGCACGACCGGCGGTTGGGCCACGCCCTTGACCAGGCACCAGCCGGTGATGGCCACCAAGCCGGCGCGGGCCCGGAGCGGACGCGGACTCTCCACTTCCCCTTGCAGCCGGTATGCCGCCGTTCCGCTCATGGCTGGCGGCCGCGCCCCGTGCGCTCGAGGGAGCGGAGCCAGGCGGTCCAGCGCCAACTGCGGGAGGATTTCATGGCCCGCTGCTCGGCATCGAGTTGAGTGATGCGCTCCAGCCGGGTGGCGGATTCGGCCTGGGCGGCGCGGAGACTGGCTTCGAGGCTGGCGAGCCGGTCGAGTTGCTGTCGGCTGTGCTCGGCCTGCTGCCGGCAAAGCACCTGAAGATTTTCGACCTCGGAGAGCAGGCTGGTTTCCTGCGCGGCCCGCGTGGCGAGTTCGGCGCGGGCGGAATTCAGGGCCTCGTTGGTCACATGCTGCATGTGCCGCATGTGTTCAAATTGCGCCTGCAGCTCGGCGCGGACTTTTTCCAGGTGGGTGGATTCCTCGAGCTTCCGGTCGGCGAGGCTCTGGGCGGAAGTCACGAGCCGCTCCAACTCGGCGAGTCGGGGGGTCTGTTCATCCCGCGCATCCTCCAGTTCCATGATGCGCACCTGAGCCAGGATAAGCTGCTGGCGGAGGAGGTTGAGCGGGTCGGCCGGCACGGCGGGGTCGGGCTTCATGGCGGTGCCTTAGCAAGCCGGGCCGGCGGGCGGATGTGAAGCCAAATGAGGCTTGGGGCGGGAGGCACGAGGCGTAAGGCAGGTTGATTTTCCACCAACGTATCGTGAGCTTGTAGGTCGGGGTTTACTTGTCAGGCCATAGCTCGCAGAGCGACGGCTGATCCCCGACAGGTGGCGGTTGTGTATCGGGCATAAAGCCCGACCTACACCCAACTGATCCACCACCAAAACCCGCTTGGGCGGGCCGGGCTCAGAGTTTGTAGCCGGCGGCCGCGGCGTCGCGGGCGAACATCTTTACCGTGTCGAGGGACAGTTCACCGAGATCCATGCCGAGGAGCTTGGCGGCCTTGGCCAGGATGTCGTGCTGCACGGTGACGATGTGGCAGCCGCTTTGCTCGGCCTGCACGATGTTCAGCACCTCGCGCACGCTGGCCCAGAGCAGCTCCGCCTTGGGCTGGCCGGCCAGAATCTCCCGGCTGGTGCGCATGATCGGCATCGGGTCCACGCCGGTGTCGGCAATGCGGCCGGCGAAAAGGGAAACCACCGACGGCACCCGGGGGTCGAGGGCGGCGGCGACGGCGCGGACCTGTTCGAGCGTGAGCATCGCCGTGATGTTGAGCTGGACCCCCTGCTGCGAGAGCTCGCGGATGAGCGGGATGGCCGTCTCGCGGCGCGTGTTGGTGATCGGGATCTTGACGTAGACGTTTTTGCCCCAGCCGGCGATCATCAGCGCCTGGCGCTTCATTTCGGGGAAATCGTCGGCGAAGACCTCCAGCGAAATGGGCTTGGCCGTGACGGTCTGCAGGATGTCGCGGGCAAAGGCCTCGTAGTCCTTGATGCCCGCCTTGTTCATGAGGGTCGGGTTCGTGGTCAGGCCCTTGATGTAGGGCTTGGCGTAGAGATCGAGAATGCCGGCCTTGTCGGCCCCGTCGGCGTAGATGTGGATCTTGAGGGTGTTAAGTGTCGGCATGGGGTCAGTTATTTTGTCCCGGGGTGGCGGGAGAGAATTATCTGCACCGCCTGGGGAAAGGTCCGGACGGTAAAGTCCGGTTTTCGCCGCAGGGGCTCCTGATAGCCATAGTCGATGAAGATCGTCTGGCAACCGGCATGTGCCCCGCAGTCCACATCGCGCCAGCGGTCGCCGATCATCCAGCTTTGCTGCAGGTCGAGGTCGAGGGCCTGGGCGGCCCGCTGCAGCATGCCGGGGGCCGGTTTGCGAAACTCCGAGGGCGGCTGGGTGTCGCCCGAATCATAGCACACCTCGATGCGGGAGATTTCCGGGATAAGTTTCTGGAGGTGGGCATGCATGGCCTCGACGGCAGCCTGCGTCTGCGTGCCCCGGCCGACGTCCGGCTGGTTGGTGGCGACGACCAGCACATAACCGGCGGCGTGCAATTGGCGGCAACCCTCGGCGGTGCCGGGCAGCAATTGAAATTCCGCGACTGTGGCGGGTGGATACGGCTGGCCGTTGCGGACGAGCGGGGCGTTCAACGTGCCGTCCCGGTCCAGAAACACGGCCGGCCGGCCGTGTTTCTGGACCGGGAGGCGGGAGGCGGGAGGCGGAAGGAATGAGGGCACGGGCAGACTGGTATTACTCAGGGAGGTGTGCTGTGGGCGGGGTGCCCTCACCCCGCTGATTTCCGCTCTTGCAGCACCTGCTTCGCGGGGTGGGGGCACCCCGCCCACAAGAGGGCATGGATCCTTCGCGCCGCTCAGGATGACAATTCATTTCTCGTGCCTCGAGCCTGATGCCTCGCGCCTCCATCGTCACGCCTTAGGCGGGACGATGGACTCCCATTTGGTCTGGTTGACCTTGAGGTCGGGGTGCGAGACGAGGAGATGCCAGACGACGGCCTGGAAGGCCTCGGTGTGCGGCGTGACGTTGCCCGGATTCACCGTGGGCACGATGACGCAGGCGTCGGCGACCTTGGCGGTGTAGCCTCCGTCCTTGCCCACGATGCCGATGACGCGCGCTCCGACCTGCCGGGCGAACTGCAGGGCCGTCACCAGATTGGGCGAGACGTTCTTCTCCAGGTTGCCGCCGCCGACCGAGAGAACCATGACGCCATCCTTGGCGTTGAGCCGCGAGCCGCGCAGCCACTCGACAAACACGCTGGCCCAGCCGTCGTCGTTGGTGCGCGCGGTGAGCTCGGAGACGTTGTCGGTGGGGGCGTAGCATTCGAGGCCGGCGATCTTGCGAAAATCGTTCACCGCGTGCGAGGCGTTGGCCGCGCTGCCGCCGACGCCGAGAATGAAGAGCCGGCCGCCGCGGGTGCGCACGCCGACGAGTTCACCCACGCACTTTTCGCAGTCGGCGGGATTTATTTTCGCGACGATCTCGGCCGTCTCCTTCAGGTGTTGGATGGAATAGGACATGGCGGTGTTTAGGCTTAGCTAAGCCGGCCGGAGGAGTTGGTCGAGTTCCTTCAATCCGGCGGGGGAACCGATCTCGTAGAAGCGCTCCTTCAGCTCGTAGCCGGCGAGTTGACCGCGGCGGCAGAGCTCGGTCTGGACTGCGGCGAGATCGACGACGGCATCACGCGGGCAGCCGGCGAAAGCCGCAGCGCGGAAAAGGCCGAGGCCGTAGTCGATATGCCGCATTTGTGGGGGCTTCTCATTCTTGGAGTAGAGCTTGATGCGGCCGGATTCGAACCAGACGTTGCTGGCGTCGTAAGCCTCGTGGTTGGCAAACACGGTCATGAGGCCCGGCTGGCCGGAATCGAGAAAGGCGCGGCCCACGGCCTGGTAGTCGACGGGCAGGTAGCTGTCGCCGTAGAGCACATAGAAGGCGTCGCCGAGTTTGGGCAGGGCGCGGATGAGGGCGCCACCGGTGCCGAGGAGCTTCTCACCGTCGAAGGAATACTGGATCTCCACGCCCCACTTGGAACCGTCGCCGTAGTGCTCGACGATCATTTCGCCGAGGTGACCGACGCAGAGCACGATTTTGGTCAGGCCGTTCTTCTTCAGCAGGCGAAGCTGGTGGGAAAAGAACGGCTCGCCCGCGACCTCGACGAGCAGCTTGGGGATTTTTTGCGTAAGCGGCCGCAGGCGGGTGGCCATGCCTCCCGCCAGAATTGCAACAGGCAAATTAGAAACAGCTGAAATCATGAAAGAGGAAACGATGAAACGCCGGCGAGATTACTTGGCGGCCTTGTGACGGATCGTGGCCAAGATGGCAATCAACTCGCTGGTTTCCTCGCGGAGTATTTGCGCAGAACTGGCGGAGCCCAGTGGCGTAGCTACACAGAGTTGGAGCCAGTATTCGGTCTCGGCTGCTTCCTTAAGCGCGAGCGCCACCTTGTGGATGAAGTCGGCCTTTGATTCAGCACGATTGGCTTCGCGATAATTTGCGCCGACGCCAGTGGCGGAGCGCAGCAACTGCGCGATCACAACCCGAGCGGCCGCCGTATTTGGCAAGGTTTCGGCAAAACGAAGCACGGCGACGGCGAACGCCAGTGTCCGTTCCTCGAGTTCAGCTCCCACCCGGATGGGCTTTTCACTTTTCACGGTTTCAAAGTTTCAGGATTTTCCCATCAGTTTTGCACGACAACCTTCGTGCCCTCGAAGTCGAAGCGGAAGCGGACCTCCTGCAGGCCCTTCTCGCGCAGGGCGTGGCGGAGCTTGGTCTTGTCGTGGGCGTAGAACATCAGGAAACCGCCGCCGCCCGCGCCGATGAGCTTGCCGCCGAGGGCGCCGTGCGCCCGGGCGTGATCGTACCACTCATTGATGCGGTCGTTGCTCATGCCGGTGCTGCGCGACTTCTTGCGCTGCCAGTGGACATCCATGAGCCGGGCGAATTCCGGGAGATTGGCGGACTCGAGCGCCGCGAGCGACTGGTAGCCGAGTTCCTTGGTGAAGTGCAGACTGTCGAGCATCGCGGAATCATTCTGCTTCGAACGGTCGTTCTGGTCCTTGAGGATCGCGGAAGCGGAGCGGGAGTAGCCCGTGAAGAACAGCAGCAGGTTGTCCTCGAGATTGACCAGGGTCTCCTCCGCAATCTTGCAGGGCCGGTATTCGACACGGCCGTCCGGGTGGAAAGTAAAGGCCGTGATGCCGCCCACCGCCGCGATATACTGGTCCTGCTTGCCGACCGGTTCGCCGAGGCGGTCGATCTCGATGTGGCAGGCCTGTTCGGCCAGCTGCGCGGGCGAGATCAGGCTTTTGTTGGCGGCATGCAGCACCTTGAGCAGGGCGGTGGTGAAACTGCCCGAGGAGCCCAGCCCGGTGCCGCTCGGGATGTCCGCCATCGAGCTGAGCTCGAGCGAGCGGCCGTCCATGCCGAGCAGCGCGAAGGCCTCGCGGATGAGGGGATGCTCCAGCTGCGCGGCGGTCGGGACCCGCTCGAGCTTGGAATATTTCACGATCAGGTCGGGCACAAAGGTGCGGTGCAGGGTGAGGTAGACGTATTTGTCGAGCGCCCCCGCCACGAGAAAACCGCCGTGCTCGCGGTAGTAGGAGGGCAGGTCGGTGCCGCCGCCACCGAGGGAGATGCGCAAGGGGGAACGGGTGATGATCATGGGGGAGAACTTTGAAACTTAGAAAAATTGAAAGAGGAAAACAGGTCAGAGGCTGGCGGTGCTGATCGGAAAGCCGCTGCTGCGATAAATGGACTCCACGATTTCGAGCGTGCGGATGCCTTCGTGCAAGCCGGGACTGGGGGCGCGGCCGGTGCGGATGTCCTCCTCGAACGCGGCCAGCTCGAGCGCCCAGGACTGGTCGCCGGCGGGGAAATCCCAGACGGTGGTCTCGGGCGGGCCCATTGGCGGCAGCATCTTGTAGTAGGTGCAGCGCTCCTGGCCGTAGCTGCCGCCGAGTCCGTCGATCGCGACCTTGCCGTCCCGGCCGTAAAGCTCGAGGGAGAACAGGTTCTTCCACTCCGTGCAGCTCACGTGCAGCCACGCGGTCTGGCCGCCAACCGTGCGCAGGGAAAGGAAAGCGTTGTCGTCGACCGGCATGTCCCAATAAAAGGTCGCCGCGTGGCCGGCGACCGTGGGGAAGTCGCCGAGGAACCAGCCGGCGAGATCGATCAGGTGCACGCCTTGGTCGATGAGTTCACCCCCGCCGGAGAGTTTCGGATCGGCGCGCCATTCGCGGTCGTAGCCCTTGCGGCCGCCGTGCCCGTAGCGCCCGCGCAGGAACATCAGCGGGCCCAGCACGCCGGAGTCGGCCAGCTCGCGGGCCTTCTGCAGTGCCGGGTGAAAACGGTGGTTGTAGCCAATCCGCACGCGCACGCCGGATTTTTCCGCGGCGGTCTGCACCGTGCGCAACTGGGCGGCGTTGAGCGCGCCGGGTTTTTCCACGAGCACGTGCTTGCCGGCCCGCACCGCGGCGAGGGCGATCGGAGCCAGCGCGGCGTTGAGCGTGGCGACAATGACCGCGCCGACGGAGGGATCGGCCAGCGCCGGCGCATAATCCGTGATGGCGGTGGCGCCGGGATAGCTCTTGGCCAGGTCGGCGGCGCGCGCGGCGTCGAGGTCGCACGCATAACGCAGCTGACCGGGTTGAAGGCTGGCGGCGCGCTTCCGGCCGATGAGCCCGCAGCCGACGATGGCGAATTGAAGCGGGGGCGCGGTCATAGAACGCTATGTCGCCCACCGACACACCCCGGCGCTGCGTGCCACCCCTCTTGATAGAGGGGACCCAAGCCTACGCTCACAAAAATCCCCTCTGGAGAGGGGTGCCCGTCAGGGCGGGGTGTGTCGGGCAGGTGCAGCATTCTCAAAACTTCATGTGCGCAAGGCATGCGTTAGGGTGCGGATTTTTCCGGACGGTCCTCGGGCACGATCCGGCGCAAGGTGTAGACGTCGCCCGTGGCGAGGGCGCGGAACTTCGCCGGGTCCTTCCACGGGTCCCACTGCGCGCTGATGAGTTTGCCGGTGATACCGTCACTCTCGGCCGAGGCCAGGAAGACGCAGAGGGCGCCGCCGAGCTTCGGGTCCACGGCACCCTCGTCGGACCATTGCTTGTTCTTGGCAAAGAATTCAGCCCCGGCTTTTTCCGGACCGGCGGCAAGCACCTGTGCGGTGAGCCGGGTGCGCAGCGCGCCCGGGGCGACGGCGTTCACGTCGATGTGGTCGGCGCGGTATTCCTCGGCGAGCGTCTCGGTCAGGCGCACGACGGCCGCCTTGGTCGCGGCGTAGGCGGCGAAGCGGGGCATGGGATTGGTCGCGCCACCGCCGGAGATGTTGATGATCTTGCCGGCACCGCGGGGCTTCATGGCGCGCACCGCCTGCTGGCAGACCAGCAGGGTGCCGGTGACGTTGACCGACCAGGCCTGGGTCCACTCGGCCAGCGTGACTTCCCCGGTCGGCCCGATGGGACCGTAGATGCCGGCATTGTTAACGACGGCGTGCAGCGGTCCGAGTTGGGCGGCGCGGGCAAAGAGGGCGGCGACGCTGGCGGGATCGGAGATGTCGCAGGTCAGGCCGGCGAGTTGCTGGCCGGGCTTGAGTTTGGTCGCGAGCTCCGCCTGCGCCCGGGTGACGTCGGCGGCGGTGCGGGCACAGAAGATCACGTTGGCCCCCTCGGCGAGGAAGGCTTCGACAATGGCGCGGCCGAAGCCCTGGCTGCCGCCGGTGATGAGGGTGTTGCGTCCGGAAAGTTTCATGGGCGTCCGACCGTGAGATAGACGAGGCCAGGCCCGGCGGCGACCGCTTTTTCTATGAGCCGGTTGGCGTCGACGACCACGGGCCGGGCCATGCGGCCGAGCAAGGCCGGCCAGGGATAGTCGCGAAATTCGGGCCACTCGGTGCAAATGACGACGGCGTGCGCACCGCGCACCGCTTCGGCGGCCGAGGCGGCGAGGGGGAGGTCGCGGTGCTCGGCGTCAGCGGTACGGATGAGCGGGTCGAAGGCGCGCACCGTGACCCCGGCGGCGGCGAGCTGGCGGCAGAGTTCAACCGCGGCACTCCGGCGGAGCGTGCTGGTGTTGGGCGTGTAGGCGAGGCCGAGTACGGCGACGGCCGGTTGTTTGATACCGGCGAGCGCAGCTTGGATTTTCCGGAAAGCCCAGCCGCGGTGACGGTCGTTGCTTTCCTTGATGGCGGGGATCAGGGCGAGCGGCAGGTTTTGGGTGGCGCCGAGCTTGGTCAGCGTGACGACATCGCGGGCGAGGGTGCCGCCGGCGAAAGGACCGCCGGGCCCGAGGTAGGCGCGGGCGCCGATGCGCGGGTCGCTCTTGAGCCCGGCGGCGACCTCCTGGGCGTCGGCCCCGACGGTTTCGGAGAGGGCGGCGATCTCGTTGATGTAGGCGACGGAGAGGGCGAGGAAGGAATTGAGCGCGTGCTTCACCATTTCGGCGGACTCGGGCCGCATCCACACCAGTGGCGCGCCGAGGGGCGCGAGCATTTTCTCCAGCACCGCCCGGGCCGGGGCGGAGGAAGTGCCCACGATGATGCGCGCGGGTTTCTCAAAAGCCTCGAGGGCTTTGCCGAGCCGGAGGTTCTCGGGCGAGCAGGCGAAGTGCAGCGCCGGATATTGGCGGGCCAGTTGCGCGCAGGTGCCGACGGGCAGTTGGGAGGAGATGAGCACGACTGTGCCGGGCGGCAATCCCGGCAGCACCCGGGCGAGGCGGGCCTGCACCCAGTCCAGATCGGAATGGTCGTCGGCATCCACCGGGGTGTCGTAGCAGACCCAGACTACCCCGGCTTTGGCCGCGGCGGCATCAGCGGTGAAGCGCAGGTGGCCGCTGGCGAGGCCGGCGGCGAGCAAGGCGTCGAGCCCCGGCTCCTGCAGGGGCGCCCGGCCGGCCCGCAGGCCGGCGAGCACGGGTTCGTCAAAGTCGAGGCCGATGACATAGTGGTGCCGCGCCATGCAGG
>JAYTUA010000022.1:0-3001 GCA_043745015.1 Opitutaceae bacterium
AACCGTGCTCAGTGTCTGGCGCGACAGCGGGGGGAAAAACCCGAAGCTGTTCGAGTTGATCGTCCACGACTTCTGCATCCGCGGCAACACCGAGATGCCCGGCTTGAAAATCACCTACCGGGACGGGGCCGCGGTCGGCAAACGCGTTTCGCGGCCAGCCATCCCGCTCCCGATCAGCGCCGACCACCAGGCCGAGGTCCGGCAGCTCTTCCAGTTCATCATCCAGAACCTGGGCAAGGGCGTCCCGAGTGAACTGAGAAAGTTCCTGGAGCTGTTCGCGGACTGAGCGGTTGCAGCCCGGCGGTCGCAGACCGCCGCTACCGGGCTCAGGCGCGCACGCTGACGCTGCCGTCGGCGATCATCCCCTGCTGGATCTTCGCAAAGGCCGCGTTGACCTCATCGTCCGTGAGCGTGCGCTCGGCGGAGCGGAACGAGAGCGCAAAAGCCACGCTCTTTTTCCCCTCAGGCAGACCCGTGCCCCGGTAGACATCGAACACCTCGACGGCTTCCACCGCAAAGGCACTGCCTGTCGCGGCGGCCCGGGCCACCTGGAGGAGCTGCGCGCGCACTTCCTCGGCGTGACGCGCCGCCTCGACCACCAGCGCGAGGTCGCGCAGGGCGGAAGGAAAGAGGCTGAAATTCTGGAAACGACGGCGGTCTGACCCGCCGGGGATTTTCTCCGGCAGAATGGCGAAGCTGCCGGCCCAGACCTTGCCCTCGATCCCGGCCGCCCGGACCATGGTGAGATTCAGCAGGCCGAAACGGGCGGTCCAGCCGGACTTCATCTCGCCCGCCGCGGCCGCCTGGCCCTCCTGCCAGCCCCAATAGGCGCCGGTGACCGGCACCAGCGGCTGGGCGGACAGGTCAATCCCGGCCTGCGCCGCGACAATCCCGAGGTGGCGCTTGACCGTATAGAAATCCGGCTGAGGCCGGGGCAGCCAGGCACGCGCCTTGGGATTCTCCGCGATGATGAAACCCACGCCGGCGCACTCGTGCACCGTGCCGTTGACCTCCATGAACACCCGGCCGGTCTCGCACAGGTGGGCGACGTGGTTGCCCCGCGACTGGTTGAGCTTGAGCGACTCGAGCAGGCCGAGCACCAGCGTGGGCCGGAGGTGTGACTGCTCCTCGACAAAGGGATTGAGCAGGCCCAGCTCCTGCACCGCGGTGTCGGACACCCAGGTCTTGAGCTCCTTCGCCGAACGCAGCGTGTAGTTCACGCACTCGTGGAAATGCTGGCCGACCAGGTAGGCGGTGACCGCGCGATTGAAAACGACGGCTGGCGCGTCCTCGCGGTCGACGAGCGCCGGGCCGACGGCCGGCGCGGCCGGAACTTTCTCCGTGCCGTAAACGCGCAGCACTTCCTCCACCAAATCGATGGGGCGGTCGAGATCAGTGCGATAGCTGGGGATCGACACGGTCCAGGCCGGGCCGCGATGATCCGTCGGTTCCTCGCGCACCACCTCCAAGCCGAGGGCCTCGAGGGCGGCACGCTGCTCGTCGGCGGGGATCTCGAAACCGAGTTTTTCGTTGATGTAGGCGGGCGTGACCGTGATCTCGCGCGACCAGGGCCGGTCGCCGCCCACCTGGAACGACGGACCGACGACGGTGCCGCCGGCGGTTGCCAACAGCAGGTCCACGGCGCGCCGCGCGGCTTCGAGCGTGCTGTGCGGGTCCACCCCGCGCTCGAAGCGGTAGGAAGAATCGGAGGCCAGGCCGAGCCGCTTGGAAGTTGATCGCACGGACTGCGGGCGGAAATAGGCGGCTTCGAGCACGATGTCGGTCGTGGTGGCATCAACCTCGGCATTGGCCCCGCCCATGAGGCCGGCGATGACCAGCGGCTGCGCGGCGTCGGCGATGACGAGCATGCGGCTGCTGAGCGCGCGCTCTTTGTTGTCGAGCGTGGTGATCTTCTCTCCGGCGGCGGCGCGGCGGATGACGAGCTTGCGGCCGCTGATCTTCTTCGCGTCGAAGACGTGCAGCGGCTGGCCGGTTTCGAGCATCACGTAGTTGCCCGTGTCCACGAGATTGTTGATCGGACGCAGGCCGACGGCCTTCAGGCGCTCCTGCATCCAGGCCGGGCTCGGGCCGACCTTCACCCCGGCAATGGCGATACCAACGTAGAGCGGGCAGTCCTCGGGAGCTTCGACGCGGATGTCGGCCAGAATGTCGGGGCGTAAAGCCCCTCCCACATTCCCGGTGAACTTGATCTCAGGGTAAGTGACGTCCTTGCGGAACCAGGCGGCCAGTTCGCGGGCGATGCCGATATGGCTGAGCGCGTCGGGGCGGTTGGGCGTGATCTCGAGGTCGAACACGATGTCGCCACCGGGGAGAGCCGCGTTGATCGGCAAGCCGATGGCGAGGGAACCGTCGAGGATGAGGAGGCCGGCGTGTTCGCCGCCGAGGCCAAGCTCGTCGGGCGCGCAGAGCATGCCGTCGGACTGCTGGCCGCGGATCTTGGACTGCTTGATCTTGAAGTCGCCGGGCAGCACGGCGCCGGGCAGGGCCACGGGCACGCGGTGGCCGGCGTCGCAGTTGGGCGCGCCGCAGACGATGGTGCGGATGCCGCCGTTCGCCGCGCCGACCTCAACGGTGCAGACGGAAAGCTTGTCGGCGTTGGGGTGCTTGTCGCGGGTCTTGATCTCCCCGACCACGACATTTACCAGCGGCGGCAGGGCCGTGCTGACCACGCCCTCGACCTCGAAGCCGAGGAAGGTAATGGCGCGCTGGAGCTCGTCGGTGGCGACACCGTCGAGGTTCACATACTGTTTCAGCCAATTCAGGGAGATTTTCACTGGAGGAATTTTCCCGCGGATATCGCGGAGAGACGCGGATGAATGGTTCGGGTATCAGCGTTCATTCGCGTAATCCGCGGATGTTTTCAGGTAAATTGTTTTAAGAAACGCACGTCGTTCTGGTAGAAATAGCGGATGTCATCGATGCCGTAGACCAGCATCGCGAGGCGCTCGAGGCCCATGCCGAAGGCATAGCCGCTCCATAC
>JAYTUA010000023.1:0-11697 GCA_043745015.1 Opitutaceae bacterium
CGCCCGACCAGGAACTGGAGACCAAGAAGGCGCGCGGCATTCTGCCGAAGGAGCTGCCCTATTTCGATGCGGTGAAGAGCGTGAACAGCGCGACCTACGTCGTCGCCGCGTTTCTCTCGGGCGAATATGACCGCCTGCGTCACGCCGTGAAGGACTTTTTGCACGAGCCCTACCGCCTGCCGCTCATCCCGGGAGCCAAGCCCGCGATCGAGGCCGGCGTCGCGGCGGGCGCGCTGACCGGCTGGTTGAGCGGCAGCGGCTCAAGCGTGCTCTGTGTCGCGCGGCCGAAGCTGGCGGCGAAGGTGGGCCGGGCGATGGCGGCGGCCTTTGCCGCGCACAAGCTGTCCGCCAACATCCTCCTCCTGCACGCCGACAACCACGGCCTGCGGGTGCTAAAACGGATTTTTTGAGACGATGACCTTGGGCGGATTTGCGTCCGGCCAGTATTTGACGACCTCGTCGGCGAGCACCGTCCACTTGAAGGGTTTGCGGACGATGGCCTTGAGTGACGGTACCGCGGCGAGTTCGCGCGGGGTGAAGGACATGTTGTAGGCCGTGATCATGATGGCCGGGATATTCGGATTGATCTTCTGCACCTCGGCGACGAACTGCAGGCCGTTGATGTCGGGCATCTGGTAGTCGGTGATGATCATGCCGACATTGAGCGTGGGCATCGCGCGGAGGGCGTCGGCGGGTTTGGTGAAACCGTGGACCGGGCAGGCGAGGTGGTCGCTGAGCAGCTGCTGGAGCACGTCGATGTAGGAGAACTCGTCATCAACCAGGAGGACGATCTTGTCTCCGTTCTTGGTAGGGGAAATAGACATGCGAATGCGGTGCCGGGCCCGGGCAGCGCGCTCTTTCTAGGGGAATACGGCTTGCCGTAAAGCCGATTAACTCATCCAACGGCCCATGCTGCACGTGGTGCTCTTCCAGCCCCAGATCCCGCAAAATACCGGCAATATCGGCCGGATGTGCGCCGTGACGCGTTCCCGGCTGCACCTGATCCACCCGCTGGGCTTCGAAGTGACCGACAAAAACCTCAAGCGGGCCGGGATGGACTACTGGCATTCGCTCGATGTGCATCACCATCAGGACTGGCCGGCCTTCAAGGCCAGTGCGACGGCGCCGAAGCGCCTGTGGTTGTTCACGACCCACGCCACGCAGGGCTTCTGGGATGTGCGTTACGCTGACGGCGATGGATTGGTTTTTGGCAACGAGGAGGCGGGGGCGCCGGACTGGCTGCACGCCGAGTTGGCGGAGGCGCAGCGGGTGAAGATTCCCCACGCGAACGGCGAGCTGCGTTCGCTGAACCTCTCGACCGCCGCCGGCATCGCGACCTACGAGGCGCTCCGGCAGGTGGGGCTACCCTCCTGAATCGATGTAGGCGGGGTGCCCTCACCCCGCGAGGCATGTTATTCGATGCCTGCAACCAGCGGGGTGAGGGCACCCCGCCCACAAGAACGGCACTACTTGACCGACTTCAGCGCCGCCGCGACGTTGGCCGGGACGAAGTGTTTCACGTCGCCGCCGAGCTTGGCGATCTGCTTCACGAGGGTGGAGCTGGTGTAGCTGTAGGCCTCGTTGGGCATGACGAAGATGGTCTCCACCTTGGGCTCCAGGTGGCGGTTCATCAGCGCCATGTTGAACTCGAACTCGAAGTCGGAGAGGGCGCGCAGGCCGCGGATGATGGCGTTGGCCTTCTGCTTCCGGGCGAATTCCACCAGCAGGCCGTCGAAGCTGACCACCTCGACGTTGGCCAGCTGCTTCACGTTGGCCTGGATGAAGCCGACGCGCTGCGCGGCCGAGAACAGCGCGGTCTTGGTCGTGCTCAGCGCCACGGCCACCGTCACGCGGTCGAAGAGGCCTGAGGCGCGCTCAAGGACATCGAGGTGGCCGTTGGTGACGGGGTCGAAGGTACCGGGGTAGATGCAGTGCTTCATGCGAGCGGAAACAGGATTGCCGGGCGGCCGGGAATGGCGAGGAAGTTTTGTGTCAAATCGAGAAGCCGCCAGTTTGTTGTAGGTCGGGCTTTATGGCCGACGTGTTGCGGCTTCGTGTCGGGTATAAAGCCCGACCTACAATGATTCACGCTAAGGGCTGCAATCCCGGGATTGCCAACCCCGGGACGGCGCGCTCGACTCGCCCCATGCGTTTCACCGTGGCCAACTGGCTGACCGTCTCCCGCGTGCCGGCCATGTTCATCATCGTCTGGCTGATGAACCGGGAGTTTGCGTGGGCGGCGACGATCGCCTTCTGGCTGTTCATCGCGGCGGCGCTGACCGACTGGTTCGACGGCATGGTTGCCCGGGCGCGCGGGGAGGTGTCGTCCTTCGGCCGGTTCATGGACGCCGTGATCGACAAGGTGATGGTCCTCGGCCTGATGATCGCGCTGGTGGTCGGGAACTATTTCATGGGGCACGAGGTGCTGGCGATGAACCTCCTGCTCTGCATCCTCGGCCGGGAATTTGTCGTCTCCGGCATGCGCATGGCGGCGGCGACCAAGGGGATCGTGGTCGAAGCCGATGCCGGCGGCAAAGTGAAGACCTTTGTCCAGCTCAACGCCATCGGCTGGCTGATGGGCGCGCGGATGTTTGGCCGGGATTTTGGCGATCTGCTGCCGCCGGAGGTCATCCGCGGGGTGCATTGGATCGGCCTGGGATTGTTTGTGCTCTCGGCGGTGCTGACCATCACGTCGGCGATCACCTATTTCCGGCGGCACGGCCATGTGGTGCTGGACTGAGCCATGCCGCTCCGTGATCCACGCTGGCCGGGGATTTTCTCCACCCGATTCGTCTGTGCGGTCGCCACGCTGGGTCCGCTGGGCGCGCGGCTGCCGGCGCCGGGCACCTGGGGCTCGCTGGCGGGGTTGCTCTATTTCGCGGTGTTTTTCCGCCACTCCCGGTGGGAGGTGATTTTCGCCTGGGCGGTGGTCCTGGGTTATTTCGCGGTGGCCTTTTGTGGCGAGGCGGCGAAGCGCCTGGGCAAGACCGATCCGGGCGAGATCAACCTCGATGAGTTCATCGTGATGCCGCTCGTGTTCCTCGGCTGGCGCGCCGGCGGGCTGGCGGCCTGGCCGCCGTGGGTGGTGCTGGGCCTGGGCTTCGGCCTTTTCCGGCTCTACGACATCCTGAAACCGTTTGGCATCGCGCGCCTGCAGCGCTGGCCGGGCGGGTGGGGCATCGTGGCCGACGATTTTGCCGCGGCCTTGGTGGCGTGCGGCAGTCTCCACCTGGCCGGGTGGCTGTGGAGCTTGCGCTAGGGTTGGCTGTCGTCCGACCCGATGGGCCGGCGGAGATGCATCGTCTCCATCACCTGCCGGAACGTGATTTCGGCGCGCACGCGGTTGGAGAAACTCAGTTCGCTGCCGTCGGGTCCCCACGAGGCGCGGAGGGCGAGGCCCACGATCCACTGGGTCTTGAAATTGAAGGTGTATTTTTTTGGCACATACCAGAGCAGGCTGGGCCGGAGGTAGTAGAAGTGTTCGGTCCGGTCGCCCAGTCCGGCCGTGGTGGCGAAGGTGGCGGCCAGCGTCCACTTGACCTGGCCGAGGTCGTAGATGGCGCCGGCGGTGAAATTCATCGAGTCATCCAGCGGCTGGTTGCGGACCGGCGTGCCGGCAATGGCACTGTCCGAGACTAGGTCGAGGCCGGCGCCGGCAAAGGTCGTGAGCTTGGGATGGAGGGTGGAATGGTGCTGCACGAGGAAGCCCGGGGCGTAGTGGTTGAAACCATCGGTCAGGTCGACGGGGGGCTGTCCGGTCGGGATCTCGACGTTCAGGAAGACGCTGGTTTCAAAGTCGGCATCGGGCCAATGCCGGAGGATGTACTTGGTGCCGAGCCGCACCTCGCCGATGCCGTAGCCGTCCTGGCTGCTGCCGCCCAGGCCATGGGTGAAGTAGAGGGAAGCCTCGGGGCTGATCTCGAAATGATCGTTGAGGGCCCAGCGGAACCCGCCGTCCAGCCGCATGTAGTCACGGCGGACAAAGTCGCCGAGGTGCGGGTGGAGGATCAGCTTGACGGTGCCCGGCGGATCAATGCTGGGCAGGTCGAAGTCGAACAGTCCGCGCACGCGCGAGAAAAAGGGCCGCGCTTCCTGCGTGGTGGCGATGTTATCGGCCGGGGTGGACTGGGCCCGGGCGACGGGCAGGACGAGAGGGAGGAGAATTGCGGTCAGGAATCGGCGCATGAAATCAGGGCAGCAGTTGGAGGCGGTCGAGCGGGAGTCGCACCAGCAGACCCTGCTGGAGAACGTCCACAGACACGACAATGCCCTGCGGGTTCACGGGATCGTCCACATATCCCTCGAGCCCGTGCAGCGGCCCGCCGACGACCCGGACGTGCCGGCCCTTGGTCATCAGGGGATGCACGGCCGCCTCGAGCCCGGACGAGCATATGACCTTCACGTCCTCGAGCTGCCGGAGAAAGACCGCCTCGTTCTCGACCGGCAGGGCGCGGACGAGGAGATCCTGCTGGTAGACCCGGCTTTTGCGCTCCGGCTCGATGCGGGCGAACACATAGCCGGCGAACAGCGGCTTGGTGAAGGTTTTCTTCTGGGTGCCGTAGCGGCGCACGCTCTGGATGAGGGGCAGGTAATGGGCGAAGCCCTCCCGCTGCACCAGCGCATCGAATTTCTTCTCGCAGCGCGGCTTGGTGTGGCAGACGAACCAGCGCGGTTCGGTAAAGTCTGGAAGATATTGTCCCATGTAGGTCGGGGTTTATCCCCGACAGAAAAGATGTCGGGCGTAAAGCCCGACCTACAGTTTCGCCAGCCGGCGCAGCGCCTCGACGTAGCCCGGGAAGCCCCGCCCGCTGATCATTCCTACGCAGGCGGCGGCGGTCATCGAATGGCGGCGGAATGGCTCGCGCTTCCGGATGTCGGAGATGTGCACCTCGATCGCGGGCAGGCCGGTGCTTTTGAGGGCGTCGTGCAGGGCGATGCTGGTGTGGGAGTAGGCGGCAAAATTGACGATGAAGCCCTCGATGCCTGCATCAGCGAATGCGTGCACCTGGTCCACGAGCGCCCCCTCGTGGTTCGATTGGAAGAATTTGACGGTCACGCCGAGTTTCTTCGCCTCGGCGCGGACGAGCCGTTCCAGGTCCTTGAGCGTGGCGGTGCCATAGATCTCCGGCTCGCGCCGGCCGAGCCGGTTGAGATTGGGACCATTGAGGATGGCGATTTTTTTCATCGGAGTATCACCACGAAACACACGAAATAGACGAAAGGGGGAAGTCTCTTTTCGTGTGTTTGGTGTATTTCGTGGTGGCTACAGCGGGTTGTCGGTTTCGATGAATTCCCAGGGCAGGCGGAATTTCCGGGCCAGCTCGGCGGCGAGGGCCTTCACGCCGTGGACCTCGGTGGCGTAGTGGCCGCAGCAGATGAGGTTGAGGCGGTTTTCCTGGGCGAAGTTGAACCACTCCTCGCGGAGCTCGCCGGTGATGAGGGTGTCCACCCCGGCGGCGGCGAGGTGGGGCAGGGCGCCGTTGCCCGAGCCGCTGCAAATGGCCACCAGCTTGGGCGTGGCCGAGCCATACTCGATGGACACGACGCGCGGGTAGAGTTCCTCGAGCCGGGCGCAGAGCTGGCTCCGCTTGAACTTGTTGGCCGCGATCCAGCCGATGAGCTCGTTCTCATGGGGCAGGAACTGGCGGCGGGGTTTGAGCCCGAGCTGGCGGGCGATGAGCACATTGTTGCCGATCTCCTCGTGGGCGTCGAGGGGCAGGTGGCTGGAATAGACCGCGCAGTTGCCCCGGACGAGGGCGGCGAACCGTCCGTAGACCGGCCCGGTCAGCGCCGGCAGGCCGCCCCAGAAGAGGCCATGGTGCACGATGAGGAAATCCACGCCCCGCTCGACCGCCTGCTCAAAGGGCACGAGGCCCGCATCCACCGCGGCGCCGATGCGCGTCACGCGGCCGTCGTTGGCAACCTGCAGGCCGTTGACCGCGCCAGGGTAGTCCTTGAAGGAGGACCGCCGGGTGCGTTTGTCGCAATATTCGACCAGCTGTTGGAGCGAAGCCATGGCCGGGAGGTTGGGGGGTGGCCCCATCGCGTGCAAGCCGGGGGTGAGCCCGCTTTGCATCAGGCGTGCACGTGTCATCCGACTTGTCCGCCATAGCCTCGGCGACGGCGGAAGCCTTGGCGAAGGATGAAGGGGGCGTTTATCGGTTGCCACGCGCCGGACGGTTACCACCGTTTCAGGCATGCCCGTTCGCCGGAAAGACCCCATCGACCTCATCGCCCAGGCCACGGAGGCATTCGCCCACCGCCCGAGCTGGGATGAGTATTTCATGGCCACGGCCAAGCTCATCGCGTCGCGCTCCAACTGCGAGCGGCTCAATGTCGGCTGCGTGATCGTCTCCTCGGGCCAGCGCAAGAACCGCCTCATCGCCGCCGGCTACAACGGCTGGCTGCCGGGCACGCCGCACGCCTCGCGCATGCGCGACGGGCACGAGCAGGCCACGGTGCACGCCGAGCAGAACGCCATCGCCGACGCCGCCCGCCGCGGCTCCAGCGTGGATGGTTGCACCGCCTACGTGACGCACTACCCGTGCATCAATTGCGCCAAGATCCTCGCGGCCTCGGGCATTGCCGAGATCAAATACCACGCCGACTACCACAACGACCGCCTGGTGCGCCCCATCCTGCGGGACGCCGGGGTGAGGATCAGCAAACTCTGAGGCTTTTATTGTTACGATTCCAACTGGAGCGATGAAGCCACTGACACACCCCGCCCTGTCGGGCACCCCTCTCCAGAGGGGACCAAAACAAGTTCGCTGTTCTGGAATCCCCTCTATGAAGAGGGGTGGTGCGAAGCGCCGGGGTGTGTGGCCATGAAAGAACGCCGCACCGCGCGGAAACCCAAGACCCTCGCCGGGCAGTTGCTGCTGGCGCATCCGGTGCTGCGCGACCCGAATTTCCGCCGCACGGTGATCCTGCTGTCCGGGCATGACGCCGACGGCGCGATGGGCGTCGTGCTCAACCGCCCGCTCGACAAGCAGCTGGGGGAATTGAACGCCAGTTTCGCCCTCGGGCCGCTGGCGGGCGTGCCGCTCTACTACGGCGGCCCGGTCGAACCGGAGCAGTTGATCATCGTGACATGGCAGTGGATTGCCGCCGACCACGCCTTCCAGCTGCACTTTGGCGTCGAGGTGGAACAGGCGGCCGAGCAGGTCGGCACCCCCGGCCTGACCATGCGGGCCTTCCTCGGCTATTCGGGCTGGAGCAAGGGACAGCTGGAAAACGAAATGAAACACGACACCTGGATTGCGACCCCGGTGGAGGGCGACTGGCTCATCAAGCACGACGGCATCACGCTTTGGCGCAATCTGCTCGGTCATCTCGATCCCGAGCTGCAGGTGCTCGCCGATGCGCCGGAGGATCCGACCGTAAACTAGGCCAGTCAGAGGCTTAGGCGGGTTGGACCCTGGGCCGGAGACCGCCGCCCTTGGGTATAAATCTTTTCCTTTGACACCACCCCGCGCGGCACGCTTCTTTGGGCCTTTATGAAAGTCGTTTCCTCCATTAAATCCGCCAAACTGCGCCACCCAGCCTGCCAGGTCGTCCGCCGCAAGGGCAAGATCTACGTCATCAACAAAGTCGAGCCGCGTTACAAGGCGCGCCAAGGCTGATTCAACCATTCCCTTACCGTGAAGACCGAAGGCCATCCCGCTCTCAACAACGTCTGCTTCCTCGACATCGGAACAGGCAAGAAATTCCTGACCAAGTCCACGATGAAGTCCGCCCGCACCGAGAAGATCGACGGCCAGGACTACTTCGTCATCGTGCGCGACGTCACGATGGACTCGCATCCCGCCTACACCGGCGAGAAGCGTCTCGTCGATACCGCCGGCCGCGTGGAGAAGTTCACGACGAAGTTCAAGCGCGCCACCGCCACCAAGGTCAAGTAAGGCTCACGCCGAACCTGCCCCCGAAGCCCTCCCGTCGCGGAGGGCTTTTTTTGTGGCCGGCAGTTTCCCGCGAATGACGCGAATGGAAGAAAGACCTGATTCCGGTCATTCTGAGCGGAGCGAGGAATCCAGAATAATTCCTGCCATCGTTGTGATACTGGATCCTTCGCTCCGCTCAGGATGACAAGCTGGGAGAATCAATCCGTGATTATCCGTGTAATCCGTGGCTAAAAATCCTTCCCACCGAGCGCTTCTGTGTGTTCCGTGTCTGCCGTGGCTTCCCCCAGACTTGTCATCTTCGACTGCGACTCGACGCTCAGCGCCATCGAGGGCGTGGACGAACTCGCCCGGCTGCGCGGGCCCGCCGTGCTGGCCCAGGTCGCGGCGATGACCAACGACGCCATGGACGGCAAGATTCCGCTCGAGCAGGTCTTTGCCCGCCGGCTGGAGATCATCCGTCCCGGCCGCGCCGAGACCGAGGCTGTCGGCCAGCTCTACATCAAGGACATCGAGCCCACTGCTGTCGCGACCGTGGCGGCCTTGAAGGCCGCGGGCTGGACGCCCGTCATTGTCAGCGCCGGCTACACGCAGGCCATCGAGCCGCTGGCGAAATTGCTCGGCATTACCCGCATTGAGGCTGTGCGGCTGGATTTTGATGCAGCCGGCAATTACGCCGGCTTCGACGCGGCGCATCCCGCCACGCGCCAGGGCGGCAAGCCCGAGATCGTTCGGGCCCTCAAGGCCGAGCTGTGTCCCGTGCGGTCCGTCGCCGTCGGCGACGGGGTCAGCGACCTTGAGACCCGCAGCGAAGTAGATTTGTTTGTCGGCTTTGGTCGCTATGTGGAACGCGCCAAGGTGAAGGCCGGGGCGCAGGTGTTCATCCACAGCCTGGCGGAACTGCCGGCGGTGTTGACGCGGTCGTTCCCCTGACCTTCCCTCGGGGCGCATGACAGCCCCGAACCTGCTGGCCTTGGCCCCGGGAGTGGACATTCCGCCGCTCCTGCTCATCCCTTTCGGGCTGCTGCTCCTCCTGATCGCGACCTTGCCGCTTTCGCCGGCGAAGGTGAAGCACCTCTGGGAACACTACTATCCGCATGTCGCCCTGACTCTCGGCGTACTCGTCGCGGCATTCTATTGGCTCCGGATTCCCGGCGGCCCGCACATCATTGGGCACACCCTGCACGAGTATTTCTCGTTCATCTGCCTGATCGGTTCGCTGTTCGTCGTGGCCGGCGGCATCCACCTCAAGGTCACGGGGGAGGGCACACCGCTGGCCAATGTGGTGTTCCTCGCGGTCGGCGCCGTGCTCGCGAACTTCATCGGCACGACCGGCGCCTCCATGCTGCTCATCCGGCCGTGGATCCGCGTGAACAAATACCGCATCAGCGCGTTCCACGTCGTATTTTTCATCTTCATCGTCTCGAACTGCGGCGGGGCGCTCACGCCCATCGGCGATCCGCCGCTGTTCCTCGGCTACCTGCGGGGCGTGCCGTTTTTCTGGCTCATTGAGCACGCGCTGCTGCCGTGGGTGCTGGTCAACGGCCTGCTGCTCGGCCTGTTCTATGCCTTCGACCGTCACAGTTTCTCCCAGGTGGCGGTGCCGGTCCGGCAGCACGCCAAGCAGGACCACGAGACGTGGCGCTTCGATGGGGCGGTGAACGTCCTTTTCCTGATCGCCATCATCGTGGGGGTGTTCCTGCCCGAGAAATACTTCATCCGTGAATGGGTGATGCTCGGCGCGGCGGTCGCCTCCTACCGGCTGACGCCCCGGCAGGTCCACCAGGAGAATCATTTCACCTTCGCCCCGATCAAGGAGGTGGCGTGGCTCTTTCTGGGCATTTTCCTCACCATGATGCCGGCGCTGGGCTATCTCGAGATTCACGGGAAGGAGGCGGGCCTGACCCGCCCGGCGCACTATTACTTTGCCGCCGGCGGTCTGTCCGCAGTGCTGGACAACGCGCCGACCTATGTGAATTTCCTGAAACTCGCCGAAGTGACTTTCGTGCAGGAAACCCCGGAGGAAATTGCGGCCGGCGGGGGCGACTACGACAAGCGTGCGGTGCGCCTGCTGCTCGATACCGCGCCGGACTTCGTCGTGGCCATCAGTCTCGGGGCCGTCTTCTTCGGGGCGCTGACCTACATCGGCAACGGGCCAAACTTCATGGTGAAGAGCATCGCGGAGAAGGCGGGCGTGAAGGTGCCGAGCTTCTTCGGCTATATCTTTAAATACAGCCTGCCGTTCCTGCTGCCGGTCATCTCGCTCGTGGCGTGGGTGTTTCTACGCTGACGGCGCGATGACTCACGGAAACAACCCGCGCTTGGCCTTGGCCTCGGCGACGCGGCCAATGCCGAGGACGAGGGCGGCGGTGCGGCGGCTGCAGTTGTATTTCTTCTTCGTCTCCTCCACCGAGGCCTTCGCCTTGGCGAGCATGCGGTGCAGCTTGTCGAAGACCTCGCTCTTGTTCCAATAGTAGTTCTGCAGGTTCTGCAGCCACTCGAAGTAGGAGACGATGACGCCGCCGGAGTTGCAGAGCACGTCGGGGATCACCTCGATGTCGCCGCGCTTTTCAATGATCTGGTCGGCTTCGTTGGTGACCGGGCCATTGGCGCCCTCGGCGAGGATGCGGCATTTGAGTTTGCCGGCGTTCTTTTCGGTGATGACCTGCTCGAGGGCGGCGGGGATCAGGACGGTGCAGGGGAGCTCGAGCAATTGCTCGTTGGTGATGGGTGTGCCGCCGGGGAAACCCTGGAGGGTTTTGTTCGCCGTGACGTAGGCCTGGGCGGCCTTGAGATCGAGGCCCTTGGGGTTGTGGATGCCACCGGAAACGTCGGAGATGGCGATGATTTCGGCCCCCCAATGGTAGAGCGCGTGCCCGGCCTCCGTGCCGACGTTGCCAAAGCCCTGGATGGCCACAGTGGTCTTCTCGGCCTCGATGCCGAGGTCTTGCAGGTAGGCCTTGACGAACCAGGCGATGCCTTCGCCGGTGGCCTCGCGCCGGCCGAGCGAGCCGCCGAGGGCGACAGGTTTCCCGGTGATGACGCCGGGGTCGAAATGCCCCTTGTGGTTGGAATAGGTGTCAACCATCCACGCCATGACCTGCTCATTGGTGCCGACGTCGGGCGCGGGGATGTCCACGTTGGGGCCGATGAAGGGCAGGATTTCCTGCATGTAGCGGCGGGAGAGACGCTCGAGTTCGTTGACGGAGAGCTTGCGGGGATCGACGATGACGCCGCCCTTGCCGCCGCCGTAAGGGAGGCCGGCGAGCGAACATTTCCAGCTCATCCACATGGCGAGCGCGGCGACCTCGCCGAGTGTGACGTCCTGGTGGAAGCGGATGCCGCCCTTGGCGGGGCCGGTGGAGAGATTGTGCTGCACGCGGTAGCCTTCGAAGATCTCGATGCGGCCGTCGTCCATGCGGACGGGCATGGAGACGACGACGCAGCGGCGCGGGCGCTTGGTGCGCTCGCGGACGCCAGCGTCCATGCCGAGGATGTCGGCGGCGAGGTCGAACTGGTTGCAGGCCTGCTGGAAGACAGGCGACTGGTAGATGGTGTTGGTAAGTGCCATGGGGTGGGGGCCGGAGCCCGGGTTTTTGTTGCGGGCAGCTTGGCAGTCGCCGGGGTTTTAGCAATTGGCTTCGCGACGGGCCGGGGTTCAATGCGCCTGCTAATCGGCTTCTAAACCGGATTTCCAAACCCATGCCTTTGTTCAAGCTGCACGCGGAATACCAGCCCACCGGCGACCAGCCCCAGGCCATCGCGGCGCTGGTGCAGTCGCTGCGCGCCGGCAACC